>NZ_BAUU01000004.1 GCF_000513115.1 Halalkalibacter hemicellulosilyticusJCM 9152 | reverse complement strand
TTCATCTCCTTCCCCGGGCCTTCATCTCCTTCTCCCGGGCCTTCATCTCCTTCTCCCGGGCCTTCATCTCCTTCTCCCAAATGAATGACCCCCTCATAATAATCAATAATTTCTGCTTCTGATAAAGCCCTCTTATTATAGATTTTCAGCTCATCCAATAAACCATGATAAGGAGAGTCCCAATAGTTTACCCCCAAACTGAAGATAGCATCTGAATGAGAGAAAATATGAGGGAAATTACTTCCAGAATACACTTTATCACCGTTTATATACACATTAGCATGCCCTTGACTAATAGTAAATGCGACATGGCTCCACTCATTTGGTTGAATAGTCATCCTTGTATTCGCATCGTACCAACGTTCACTACCAGACCATACTAACGTTTGACCATTCCCACCTCTTGGAACGACACTTATCCAATTATTCATATCTCTTGCTCCAAAAAAGGTTGTAGTAAATTGAGTTAGTTCAACAGGATTAAGCCATAATGACACACTGTACGTATGACTATTAATGAGCCCATTTGGTAAGCGAATACCCGATTCTCCATCAAACCATACTGCTTGATCTATAATACCGTCCATATAATCGACTTCTCCACCTTCCCGATCTAATCGATCTCCAATTACGATTCCAGAATCATGATGACCCGTTCGATCTTGAAGATTTCCAGAAAAATCATAATGAGCCGTCAATTCAGGCGATTTCGTAAAGCTTGTTTGATAAGGCTGATCTAAATCTTTTTCATAGATTTGAACAACATATTCACCACTATAACTACCAGTAGAATGATAGTTAAAGGAAAATGCACCTTCATCACTTGTTTGTATTTCCTCAATGAACTCTATATTTCCATCTGGATCTATCGCTTTAACTGTTAATACACGACTCTTGTCACTTGATATCACGCCATTAACATGAACCTCATTTGTTGAAGAGTCAAACGAAATGTCTACTCCTTCCATTTCAACATTTTGCTTGCTATAATTTTCAACCTCTAGCTCAATAACTGAGGAATGATGCCCATCTTCTGTAACAGCAACAATATCTGCACTTCCTCTCGATTCGGCACTGACTAGGACACGAACCTCACCATTTGGTGCGATATAAGATTGAGAAACATTCACCACATCAGGATTAGACGAAAAGAAACGAACATCGTTTATAAAGGAATTCTCTGGGAGAACGCTAGCGGTCAGCATCATTTTTGTCCCTTCCTTAAGTACGTTTGAGCCTATGTGAGTTGTAATCCCAGTCACATTTGCCTCTTTCAAATGAAAGCTTGATCGTTCACTTTCTAATCCAGAAGTACCGGAAGCTACCTCTAGTGAGCCGTCATCCTGTTGCCATATATACTTTTGCTCATGATTATAAGAATGAAATCTCTTACCTTCATTAGTTGACACAACTTTGAATGTTGCTTGCTCTTTAAAGGCTTCTGTCCCATCATTTTTTTCTAATACAAGATTCGTTCCATCTACTTTCAAATAGTATCCAGGTCGATGTTCAGCTTGAAATGAGACATAATCATCCCCGTTATTTGCCAAACCCGAAGTAATGAACCATTGATAGTTATAACGATTATGTAGGCGTTCATCAAACCTGATATCTCCGTTAGAATAGAAAACATATTCGTCCCGATTACTGACTTGGAGTAAAGTTGGATTCCCATTAATTCCTGAAGCAGTCGGTCTCATTTTCTTGATCGATCCATCTGGATAATAATGCATCCTTTCAACCGATACAGATCGTCGATAATCACCACCCGTTGGCAATGCAGCTGTATGATAAAGGAAAAACCATTCATTTTCATATTCAAGAATAGCAGGATGATTCGTCCCTGTTCCTTCTGTAGCATCCATTAACTTTCCAGCATACGTCCATGGTCCTGTTGGACTATCACTCATTGCATAGCCAATATCTTCTGGCCAATTCATGGCAAATGACAAATAATATATATCGTTATGCTTGTGTAACCACGGCCCTTCTGTAAAGAAACCGTGCATGTCTTCTATATGCACCTGATGAATCTCTCCATCCAGCTCAATCATATTATCTTTTAATTTTACATAATAAAGGTGTGTATTTCCCCAATACAAATAAGCCTGTCCATCATCATCTATAAACACGGTCGGATCTATATTATCCCAAGGCTCATCACCCATTTCTGGTGGATTGTCCGTCATACTATTACTAATTAATGGTTCACCTATTGCATCTTCCCATCCTTCTACAGAATCATCAGACACAGCAACACCAATAGAATAACCTCTCTCACCAGGCTCGGGATTAAAGACTGTTGTATACCAATAAAAAGTACCATCCCTTTCAATTGCTTGAGCTGCCCAAGCAGAGTCACCACTTGCCCACTCAAAAATAGTTCGCGGAACTGAACCTTCTAGAACCCAATTTTCCATGTCTGTTGAAGAATAAATATCCCACTTAGGCATGACATAAAAATCTTCACTTTCACTTGCCTGGTCATGTCCAACGTACAAATACACTTTTCCATCATATACGAGAGCGGCAGGATCAGCACTAAACCTTTCTGTAATAACAGGGTTTCCACCTGTTGTATTTGAAGCGCTTACAAATCGGCTCACATTGAATGGTGCTACTAATAGTATGATCAAAATACCAAATAGCCATAGTTGTTGCATATGCTTTTTCATTGTTTTTTCCTCCCTTATTTACTACATTCTCTGTCGTATCTTAGGGGGTGAAAGTGCCATACAATTCGTTACATAAGCACAGTTAAATAGAAATAACGCTACTTACCTCCTTTCCATTGTCAAATATCACGTTCGTGAAAAACGAACTAATACTAGTGTAAAATATAATAGTTTATATTTCAATAAATTGATTTATAAAATAGTTATTGTTTATAAAAGTGACCTGTGCACGTGACGAGAGCACTGAAAAAGTCCTTTCTAGTAACTCAAAGAAGAGTAATGGCCGCTGAAAAAGTGAAAATCGCACTTTTTCAGCGGCCTCGCACGTGACTCCTCATTTTTTGAATGTATGAAAAAGCCAAAGAATAAACGGCTTTAGCTCTATTTCCCATATAGCTAAAGCCGTTTAAGTATTTTACTATCTAATTGAAGAGGCATTTTTGATCTAATCAGCCCTATGTTAATTAATATATAGAACTTTTATTTTCAAAAAAATCATCATCGAACTCCAAATCAAACTTTCACTCTCTTATAACTGAATTTCAAATACCAGATCAGAATCGGTTCCAATTCTATCTCCATTCACAATTATTTTCCTTGTCTCACCTTTAGTTAAGTACACACGAACAGTATCATAAGGTAAAACAAATTGCCCTTTTTTCTTGACCTCTATATGAATCTCTTTGCTCGAACACTTCATTGTTACATTTACAAACGATTTTTCCCCATTTTTATACTCATTTGTAAGGCCATCGTCTTCGTAAAGAGAAAAACTTGTTTCACCTACTTCGAAATGTGGGTAACAAACAAAACCTCTCGACTCTTCATTTTTGTTCTCAAATGTAATCTCATGATCATTAATTGGAACAATCGATCCAGCTTGAACCATAAGTGGTGTTGAATTGTACGGTGCAGGAAGTACAATCGTTTGACCTGCATCATACTTCATTTCTGTATGGAAATCATACCAACCCTTTTGATTAAGAGGTAAATATACCTCTCTTTGTTGAGCACCTTTTTCAACAACAGAAGCAACCAATAAATAGTCCCCAACCATAAAATCATCATTCTCTTCAAACGTTTTTTCATCCTCAGGGAATTGATAAAATGTAGGCTTAATGATCGGCTTATACTTTGTGTGCGATTCATACATCAAATGATAAAAATATGGGATCATTTTCACTCTAAATTTCATTAACTCACTTACTGGTTTAATGATTTCTGGATACATCCATGGAACATTTACACTTTTGTCATCATTCCAAGAATGAATCGTAAAACGAGGATGAAAGATCCCATTTTGAATCCAACGAATAAACAACTCCGGCTCTGGTTTCCTTCCCGCAAAGCCACCTACATCATGACCGATATTGTAAATTCCTGACAAACTTAAACCTAATCCAGTTTTAATATTAAACTTTAATGAGTCCCAGCTTGTTCTATTATCTCCAGTCCACGTTTGAGCATACCTTTGCATTCCAGGGCAACCCGAACGGGAAATAAGGTATGGTCTTGTATATGAATCAAAGTCTTTTTGCGCTTCAAAGGATGCTTTCATCATTAGCAATGGCTGAATGGGACGGATCGCTCCAATATTAACCGGTGTTCCAAACCCATTTACTTTTGCATCTGAATTCCACAATTCAAATTCATTATTATCGTTCCATGTTGAATCAATTCCTAGTTCTAATAGCTGTTCTTTAATGTTCTCTTTCCACCATTTAATCGTATCAAAATTTGTAAAATCCAAATATGCTCCTACATCATCCCAAAATTGAACAACTTCTTCTCGTTCACCTTCTGAATCTTTAATAAACATTTCACCTTGCTTCAACTCTTCATATTTTGGATGATCATGTAGAAGAGCAGGCTTAATATTAGCACAAAGCTTAACCCCTGCTTCATGAAAATCAGCAGTAAATTGTTTAGGACTTGGAAATTTACTCTTATTCCAATTAAAAACATAACGTTTATTCTCAATAGAAGTGTAACCAGAAGATAACTGGAATGAGTCACAAGGAATATCATATCTTTTACAATCTTCTAAAAATTGATACAACTGCTCTTGTGCATTTTCAGCATCTGTATATGTCATCGTTGAACCAGAATAACCTAAGCTCCATTTCGGAAATAATGCAGTTTGACCGGTTAACCATGAGAATGTCTCAACAACTTCAGAAGCTTGATATCCTTGGATCATATAATAATCTAAATCCCCACCTTCCGAGTGATAATAACGATAAAACCCATGATAGTTATCTAATTCATTTCCCATATCAAATGTCGACGTTGACGTATTATCATAAAAGATGCCATACCAACTTCTTTCTTTCGTTCTCGTAAAATAAAAAGGAATGTGTTTATATAATGGATCTGTGTGAATCGGGTCATATCCCATTGGATCAAGATTCATCATGCGATATCTTCTTCCGTGACGATTAAGATTTCCTGTTTTTTCTCCTAAACCATAATACTTATCCTCTAAATCTCTTTTCATATAATGAAAAATACCATTACCAAGAGAACCATCATGGTTATACGATTGAGTTTTTCTATCACCTGCAATTTCATGCCAGTGATTATTCCTGTTCTCAAACCATGTTAGAATAAAGCCATCTAATTGAACGAGTACTTTTAGTTTGTCTGTAAAGATTGATACTTCATTATCATTTTCTTCGTACTTAAATGTAGGTAAAGAAAAAGGAGACAGATCCATACGATCTCTCCCTTCAAATGGGATATCTTCCATACCTGGTGCTACTAGCCATGTATTTTTCATATTCAATTCGTTATTTTTTTTTAATAGAACTCGAAAGATATTCTGTTCTAATATTAAAATACTTATTTCAATATCTTTAATACGGTTTATAAAATGCAAACCTTCTTCAGTTATTTTATTTACAGTAAATTGTTTCTTTGAATAATTCACTCCACATCCTCCTCTAAAGACTACTATTTTCAACTAATTCATTTCTTTGCAGTCTATAACAAGCCAAGCCACCGTGGCAAAGCTAAACTAATCTCAGGAATATATACAACAAACAATAATGTAACAACTAAAACAACAAAAAATTTACTAAGTGGCTTTATAACAGCTTCAATAGGAACATTCCCCACACTACACCCTATAAATAGACAACTCCCTACAGGTGGTGTGATCACTCCAATTGCTAAATTGAATACGAGCATAATTCCAAAATGAACTGGATCTATTCCTAACTGAATGGCTATCGGTAAAAAGATAGGGGTAAAGATTAATACAGCTGGTGTTAAATCCATAAACGTTCCAATAACTAATAACATAAACATCATGATCAGTAAAATAATAATAGGATTATCTGAAATACTTAGTAGAGCATTACTTATAGCACTCGGTAAACCCGTTACAGCCATGGCCCAAGACATAATAGAAGAAGCCCCTACTAAAAATAAGACAATACCAGTCATAACAATAGTTTCTTTTAATATTTTCGGAACATGTGACCATGTCAAATTACCGTAAATCAATGAAAGAACTAATGAGTACAAGACAGCAATTGCTGCACCCTCTGTTGCTGTAAAAATTCCTGCAACAATCCCTCCGATAACAATGACAATTAACATTAAACTGGGAATCGCTTGAAATATAACTTTAATGGCGTCTCTTATACTTACTTTTTCAGAGACTGTATAATTATTTTTTTTTGCAATAAAATAAGCAACGATCATAACCGCTAGTCCCATTAAAATCCCTGGTAAGTAACCCGCCATAAATAATGCTGAAATTGACGTCCCTCCACTAGTCAACGAGTAAAGGATTAAGACACCACTAGGAGGAATGAGTAAGCCTACAGGTGAAGAAGCGATATTTACTGCTGCGGAAAATCCTTTATTATAGCCCTCTTTTGCTTGTAATGGAGACATAACACTTCCAATAGCAGCCGCAGAGGCTACAGCTGAACCCGATATAGAACCAAATAGCATATTTCCAACTACATTCGTATGTGCTAATGAACCAGGCAACCTACCGGCTATCAATTTTGCTAAATTTACTAACCGTAACGCTATTCCACCATTGTTCATAATACTTCCTGACATAATAAAAAAAATAACAGCTAACAACGCAAAACTATTTATACCACCTAGCATTCTTTGTGCCGCTGTAAATAAAACAATATCTATTGGCATAACAAGGATTACAGAGGCTAAAGAAGATATTCCAATACTAATTGATATAGGTACCCCTAATAATAAAAGCAAAAAAAATACTCCAAACAATAACAGAGCCGCCTGTACTGCTAATTCCATTGTTATCCCTCCTTTTTATTCTCTAGATTAGAAGAACTAGGGGCAATTACAGCTTGTTCAATCGAACTTTCCTCTTCTCTTCTCTCAAAGACATTTATGATTTGATAAAATATAATCAACACCCCAGAAACCGGTAAAATAGCATAAATATACCCCATTGGGATTTGTAAAATTGGAGAAGATTGATTGAGAGTTGAGATAGTAATACTATATCCACCTTTAACGAGTATTAATGCTGCAAAAAATACGATAGAGGCATCAATAAATATTTGTAATGACTTTTTCTTCTTACCGCGTAACTTGTTCTTCACAAATGTGATTGCTAAATGTTCATTTGAGCCAAAGGCATAAGTTGTTCCTAAAAAAGCTACCCAAATTAATAGAAATCGTAAAAGCTCTTCGGTAAATACACTTGGGTCATTTAATACATACCTACTAAATACTTGCCATAGCGCTCCGCAAACAAGAATAACAGTTAATATAGAGGCGAATATCATAATTCCTTTGTTCAAGATGTTTTTTACTCTTTTTAAAATTTTCAGCATATTTAATCACCTCTTTTTATGAAATCATATTCACCTTAATGGTAAACCTTTATCTATCATCAAAATAAGTACCTTAATCTCTCTTTATGAATCACGCTTGTTAAATCTATTAAAATGGTCAGTGCCCCACTAAAAGAGAGGGGCACTTCATTCTGAGTTTGCCTATTATCGCAAAGCTTCAAAAGCATCTAACAGTTCAGCGATTTGCTCATCTTCTCGATACTTCTCATGCATTGGTTGCACAGCTTCAAAAAATGGTTCCTGGTCTGGATAGAAGAATTCCACTCCCATTTCTTCAGCTTCATCAATAGCTTGATTAATAGCTTCAGCCCATAATTCTTTTTGATACTCTGTTGATTCTTTAGCTGCATCTCTTAGTAATTCTTGTTGTCCTTCTGTCAGCTCATTCCACAAATCACTGCTAATGACGACAATATCAGGAATTCGTGCATGTTCATCAAATGAGAAAGCTTTAGCAACTTCCCCATGCTTTCCGGTTGTCAAGGCTGTTGGGTTACTTTCCGCTCCATCTACTACTCCTGACTGAAGCGCTGTATAAATCTCACCGTAAGGCATTGGTGTCGGTGATCCTCCTAATTCCTCCATCATTTCAATTTGAGTTTGACTATCCATTACGCGAATTCGAAGTCCACTTAAATCATCTGGATGCAGAATCGGCTGATCTTTTGTGTAAAAGCTCCGAGCACCAGAGTCATACCATGTCAATCCTACAAAACCTTCTTCATTTGTTGAATCAAATAGATCTTGTACCACTTCAGAATCCATTGACGTAAAGAAATGATCTTCATCACTAAAAACATATGGCAAACTAAACACTGAATATTGTGATGAGAAATTTTCAAGTGATGCTGCGCTGACCTTTGTAATATCGACTCCACCTACTTGAACTTGCTCTAATATCTCTCTTTCTTCACCCAACACTGCATTAGGAAAAATCTCCATTGTAATTTGACCTTCAGAACGTTCTTCTACTATTTCAACAAACCTTTCTAATCCCATATGAACAGGGTGATCTTCACTCAAGTTATGAGCCAGCCTTAAGTTATGCTCTGTTGCTTCTACATTTTCGTCCCCGGTTGGTGTTTCTTGTGGATCAGCATTATCATTCCCACATGCAGATGCCAACACTAACAAACTTCCCATGATTAAGCTTCCAATTATTTTTTTCATTGTAAATCCCCCTTTTAGTATGGATCTATATAATGAACTGCTTTGCAGCTAATTATTTAGAATGAACTTATCCTACTAACCTACAAAACCACCTGGCATATCCAAATGTATTGCCTTATTTTGTGCTTCAATACATAATTCAGCTGCTTTAAAAGCATGCTCTTGACTCATTGCTTCCTCGCTTCCATACATACAATCCAAAATAAACTTTCCAAAGAATGGATACCCTACTTGACCATGACAATGAATATGCTGCTCTCCTTCATGATTTACTACATAAACGTGATCGCCTTTTTTATCTCTAGCAATGTCTATATATTTCCGCACTTCAATGTACCCATCTGTTCCCAATATAATGACACGGCCATCTCCCCATGTCCCTAAACCATCTGGTGTTAGCCAATCTACTCGAAAATAAAATGTGGCACCATTATCAGCAACAAGTGTAGCATCTCCAAAATCCTCAAATTTAGGATAATTCTTAAATTTATAATTAGCTACTTTACTATGCAATACTTTTGCATCCTTCGCTCCTGCATAATATAAAAACTGCTCAATTTGATGGCTTCCAATATCACATAAAATGCCACCAACATAATCACGATCAAAAAACCAGTTTGGTCTAGACGACGGATTAGCTCGGTGTGGACCCGTTCCAATTACTTGAACAACCTTGCCAATTGCACCATCTTCAATTAATTGACCTGCCAAAATCGCCCCCTCAACATGTAAACGTTCACTGTAGTAAATTCCCCACTTCAAACCTGTTTCTTTCGTTTTCTTCCTTGCTTCTTCCAATTGCTCTTTAGTCGTAAATGCAGGCTTGTCTACAAAGAAATGTTTTCCTTTATCAAGTGTTCTTAAGCCTAACTCACAGCGCATTGCTGGGATTCTAGCACTTGCAACTAATTTAATCGTCGGATCTAACAATATTTCTTCCTCTGAACTAGCTATTTTAGTATTTGGGAACTTTTCAACAAATTCTTTTACTTTTGTTGAGTCCGGATCATAAACAAGTTTCAATTCTCCGCCTGCTTCTAACAAGCCATTACACATTGCATAAATATGTCCATGGTCTAAACCAATTGCCGCAAAGAAAAATTCTCCACTATCGATCACTTTGCTTGCTTTTCCTTTTGGCTGATAATTCATCCCATCATTATTACTCATTCTTTATTCCTCCCTTGAATGGCAGTGGAATTAGCTAATCCATGATGATTACTCATATTTGCCACCTGTCGTAATCTCATTTGTAGCGAAGTTATCTATACTTTTTTTCTTTTCATAAAAATAAGTGGCATTCTTTAAAACCCCTTCTCTAGAATAAAATGGGCTATTCTTCCCTAGAGGCAATGCAACGCTTTCTCCTAAGCTAGAAGATTGGTATATAGCCGTAATAAGCTCCAAAGTCTCTCTTCCATCCTTGCCAGTCACTAATACATCTTTCTTCCCTTCTATAGCCAATAAAACATCTTGAATTTGTCCTGCATGACCTTCATACTGCAGATTTGGTTGTAAGTCATATTCTTGCTGTATTTTAGATTCTAGTTCTTCATTAATTTCAGGAAATCCATTTTCTTGTGGTTTAGATGCCGTTACTTTCCACGGGACAGAGACACGGGCAAATTCCCCTTGAAAAATCAGCTGTTGCTCTTCACCATGATGGACAACGGAGCTTGTAATTTGCGCTAAACTACCATTTACATAACGACCAATTGTGATTGAAATATCTTCTACTTCGGCATTATCATGTGCCACATTGCTCATTACCGCTGTAACTTCGGCTGGCATACCATTCATCCAACGAAATATATCGATATGATGTACCGCATGGTTTAGAGTACATCCTCCTCCTTCTTTTTCCCACAAGCCTCTCCACCATAAATCATAATAAGAATAGCCCCTCCACCAAAATGAATCTACTTGAGTATGGAGAATTTTTCCCATTAATTTAGAATCGAGCACACTCTTCAGTTTCATCATTGGAGATGTAAAACGATTTTGTGCAATAACCGATAGAATTTTCCCGCTCTGTTCAGCAGCCGCATTCATTGCATCGCATTCCTCTAATGAGGACGCCATAGGTTTTTCAACAATAACATGCTTTCCTTGCTCTAAAGCTTCAATTGTAATATCCGCATGAGTGTACGGAGGCGTACATATAGAAACTAAATCTATGTCATTACGAGCCATTACGTCTTTATATTCGTTATATATTTCTACATCTAAATCAAAGTCTTTGGCCTGTTTTTGAGCCTTTTCTGAATAAATATCACATAATGCAACAATTTTGCATTGATCTTGAAATGCTAAAAAAGCGTCAATATGAGAAGTTGAAATTGCACCTGTTCCTATTATCGCAACCTTAATCATTGTTAATGCTCCTTTTATCTATAGAGTAGATTACTAGTTCCAACAAATTCATGAAAACTCTTATTAAAACTCACCATTTTAAGCTTATTGTGAAGAACTTCGCTTAAATCTCATCGCTGCTTCGACTGCTTGTTTCCATCCGGCATATAATTCTTTTCTTTCTGATTCGTCCATCTGAGCAGAAAACGTACGATCAATGTTCCATCTTTGTGTAATCTCATTTTTATCCTTCCAAAATCCAACAGCAAGCCCTGCCAAATAAGCAGCTCCAAGAGCGGTCGTTTCCTGAATGACTGGTCGTTGAACAGGTACATTGAGAATATCACTTTGGAATTTCATTAAAAAATTGTTTGCTACTGCCCCACCATCAACTCTTAAAGCTTTGAGATCGATTCCAGCGTCTGCTTCCATCGCATCTAATACGTCCTTCGTTTGATAAGCTAACGATTCTAACGTAGCGCGAATGAAGTGCTCTTTCTCCGTTCCACGTGTCATTCCAAAAACAGCCCCCCGGACATCACTATCCCAATAAGGTGTCCCCAATCCGACAAAGGCTGGCACGACATAAACACCATCGGTTGAATTTACTTTAGTTGCATATCTTTCACTATCTGCTGCTGATTGAAACATTCGCAGCCCGTCTCGAAGCCATTGAATCGCTGAGCCAGCGACAAAGATACTCCCTTCTAATGCATACTCGACTTTCCCATCGATCCCCCAAGCGATTGTCGTTAATAAGCCATGATTCGACTTAACCGCTTCTTCTCCTGTTGTCATAAGCATAAAGCAGCCAGTTCCATACGTATTCTTTGCCATACCTGGCTCAAAGCATGCTTGCCCGAATAGAGCTGCTTGCTGATCCCCAGCCACTCCGGCAATCGGAACAGTTTCACCGAAGAAATGATAATCAATCGTATGCGCATATACATGTGAAGATGGGCAAACTTCAGGTAGCATCGAGGCTGGTACACCTAATATATCTAAAAGCTCCTCATCCCACTTCAAGTCATAAATATTAAACATGAGGGTTCTAGACGCATTCGTATAATCCGTTACATGTGCACTCCCACCAGAAAGCTTCCAAACAAGCCACGTATCAACCGTTCCAAATAATAGTTGACCTTTCTCAGCTTTTTCACGTGCTCCTTCAACATGGTCTAACATCCATTTCACTTTTGTTCCGGAGAAGTAAGCATCAATTAATAGTCCTGTTTTATCTCTAAATGTTTCATTAAGGCCCTGCTCCTTAAGTTCTTCACAAATACCGTCTGTTTGACGCGATTGCCAAACGATTGCATTGTAAATTGGTTTACCCGTTTCTTTTTCCCAGACAACTACTGTCTCACGTTGATTCGTAATACCAATTGAAGCAATCTCCTTCGGTGAAACCTCTGACTTACTTAATAGTTCGGCGATAACTGCTAGGATCGAGGACCAAATTTCATTGGCATTATGCTCAACCCAACCCGGATTTGGAAAAATTTGTGTAAACTCCTTTTGCGCAATATCTACGATTTCTCCTTGCTTGTTAAAAAGAATAGCTCTTGAACTAGTTGTCCCCTGATCTAAAGCTAATACATATTTTTTCTCCACTACATTACCTCCAAGAACAATGACTTTTTGTTTTATCCTTAACACTTAATGCCTTATCACATACTGTTCATAAGAGCTTTAGATGAGAGAATGTTAATAGTAGACTATTATCAAAGAAGCCCTTAAGACAACTTATGGAATGAATACACATTACTTCCCTTTAAATAATGGGCAGATATGATACCCTTCCATTAATAATTCAACTTTCATTACTTTTATGAAAACTGAGACATTCTACTAAAAAAAAATCAACGAAACAAGGTGTCTACAAAAAACTAGACACATAGCTTCGTCGATCTCCAAGTCTCATCGAAATTATTAACTTAATAACAATTAAAACAAACATTGAAAACGCTGTCAACCCTTTTCCTTTTAAAAAAGAAAAATCACAGTGATCTTTTCTTACAAACGCTGTACATCGTTATTTCAATGTTTTGATGATTAAATGAACGTGAGCTTCATTAACCAACCGATAACGAACGGATCTAATAGCACCCCATGTATCCATTTCGATCTCTATGATGAAACACCTAGAATTTTTACATTTTAACTTCAATCTATCCCCTCCCACTATATTTATATTCCTGACCGCAGCAATTACTTTATTTGTTCGTACCCTTCAACCACGATAGAAAACATTTAAATTACTAAAGAATTTCAAGGATAACAATCAATAAGAATAGCAATCTATTGTAAAATGAATGAAATACTAACAATTAGAAAGTGGGGAACTAGATGAAATTATCCAGTATCATAAGTAGTGGAATGGTTCTTCAACGTCATCAGACGATAACCATTTCTGGGGAAACAAAACCTTCTCAAGCGGTACAATTAACCTTTCTTCACCGTACATATGAAACGACATCTGACGATGATGGGAATTGGGCGATTATGCTAGGAAGCTTCAACCATGGTGGTCCATATGAAATGACGATTTCAGGTGATGAAACAATCGTCATAGAGGATATATTAATTGGGGATGTTTGGTTGTTAAGTGGTCAGTCCAACATGGAGCTACCGGTAAGGCGAACACTCGATTTATTTTCCGACGAAATGAAAGCGGTTCATAACCCTTCCATTCGCCAATTTTCTGTTCCGCAAACGTATCAATTTCATCACCCAAAACAGCTAGTGGAAGGGGGCATGGAGAAAGGTAACTCCACAAGATGTGTTAAATTTTAGCGCTGTTGGTTATTTCTTTGCAAACGAGCTTTACGAGACATATGAGGTACCAATTGGGCTTGTTCATGCAGCAGTCGGTGGAACACCTATTGAAGCATGGCTAAGTGAAAAGACATTACGTGAGCTTGGAAACGTAAATGATGAGTTAGATCGAAACAAAGATGATTCATTTGTCTCACTTACAAAACGTCAAGATGAAGAGCGTCACTCTAAATGGTATAAGCAATTAAAAGCCAACGATCTTGGCTTGCAGAAGCCCGCTTGGTATGAGGAGAACCTTCCAACGAATGATTGGCAAGAGTTCAGCGTTCCGAACACCTGGAAGGGTAGTGAACTTGAGTCATTAAGAGGAGCGGTTTGGTTTCGAAAAGAATTTCATTTATCTGGTGAAATGTGCGAGGGAAATGCGAAGCTCATACTAGGGACAATTATCGATGCTGACGATACGTATATAAATGGCACACTCATCGGTTCAACTGCATACCGCTATCCACCAAGACGTTACGACATACCAGCTGGAATATTGAAGCCTGGCAAGAATACATTAGCCGTCCGCGTCATAAGTACACAAACGACAGGAGCCTTTGTAACAGATATGCCTTATAAGCTTATCGCCAACAGCAAAGAAATCACGCTTGAAGGTAGTTGGAAATATAAGATTGGAGCGATAACAGAAACACTTGATCCACCAACTTTCTTCCAATACAAACCTAGCGGCGTGTACAATGGCATGATTGCTCCACTCAAGCAAATGAATATGAAAGGGGTCCTTTGGTATCAAGGCGAATCCAATACGGCAAATCCAAGTGGCTATGCTCAGCTTTTTGCCAAGCTTGTTCAGGATTGGCGTACGAATTGGCAGCAACAAGACCTTCCTTTCTTATACGCACAGCTAGCAAATTTAAATACCGAAGACCCACATCATCATTGGGCGATCTTACGAGAGGAGCAACGACAATCACTAGCGATTTCACATACGGCGATGGCGGTAACGATAGATATTGGGGAGCACAATGATCTACATCCACAAGATAAGAAAAGCGTCGGCCAGCGACTCGCCTTATGTGCTAAGCATATAGCCTATGATAAAAATATCGTGTATAGTGGGCCGCTCTATAAAAAGATGGAACGAACTGATAGTCGAATCAAGCTATCATTTAATCATATTGGAAGTGGTTTAGTGACTAAGAGTGGGGAGCTACAAACGTTTGAAATTTGTGGTTCTGATCGGAGGTTCATCGCTGCTACGGCTGAGATAAAAGGTGATCACGTCATCGTATATCATAATCAAATCAATAATCCCGTTCATGTACGCTATGCATGGTCCGATAATCCTGAAAAAGCCAACCTATATAATAAAGAAGGATTACCAGCATCGCCATTTACGACTGAGAAACACCCGACTTGATTGTGCACATAATGTCGGGTACCTTTAAAGGAGGTTTGTTATTCTTGAATCGAAGGGAGGTCATATAGTTGGATTCACTGAAACGTATGAATGAAGCGATCAGTTATATTGAAGCGAACTTAGAGGAAAGTATTGACCTAGCAAAGGTTGCACAGCTTGCTCATTGCTCCGAATATCACTTCAAACGAATGTTTTCGTTTCTAGCAGACATCACCTTATCTGAATATATTCGGAGAAGGCGACTCACATTAGCCGCGTTCGACCTCAAGCATTCCAATGATAAGGTAATTGATATCGCTTTGAGATATGGCTACAGCTCACCCGATGCTTTCACTCGTGCTTTTCACGGCATCCACGGTGTTACACCAACTGAGTCTAGAAACAATGGCTCATCTTTGAAAGCCTATCCGCGTATGACCTTCCAATTATCCATTCAAGGAGGAACAGAAATGAATTACAGATTGGAACAGAAGGAAGCTTTTCGGATTGTCGGATTAAAAGAGAGGGTACAGCTAGTACCAACTGGGGATAATCCTCAAATTGTAAAAATGATTGAAACGACTAGTGATGAAACATATTTGCTGCTTGAACAGCTTTCTAATGTAGCCCCAAGTGGAGTGATTAACGTATGTGCCAATTTTTCAGAAGAGGGTTCTAGTGAGGGAGAGCTTGATTATTATTTAGCTGTCGCTACAACAAAGCCTTGTCCCACTCAACTATCTGAGCTTCATATCCCTAGCTATACATGGGCCATCTTTGAAATAGAAGGCGATTGGTCTCAGGTTCAAACAGCATGGGGTCAAATTTATTCGGAATGGTTTCCGACTTCAGTGTATGAGCATGCAGGCGGGCCAGAAATATTGGCAAGCGTCAATGAAAAAAGTGAGATTTGGATTCCTGTCGTGAAAAAATAACACTTAAAGCATACCAAAGCCCTTAGGTTTAGTTTCTACTGACGCTAAGGGCTTTTATTTTCATTTCGGTTATTTGTTACTCATAACCATTAATACACTTAAAATCCTCTCAATGAACACTCCGCTGAAAATTCAAGTAAAGCACATACAACCAGCCTAGCGTCACAGCTACTCCTCCTGTAATAAGGATCACAACATTCATAGAATTAACACTACCATTTCCATTCATCGCAACGATGAACGCCTCTACTCCCCACGTCAATGGAATGACATAACCTATCCATGTCCACCATCCATCAAATAGATACGTAACGACCGGGGCGATCATGACAAGGTTAATAAGCTTCGTATAAGCAATTCCCTCGACTTTATTTTGCGCGAACGAAGCTAAATACATCGTAATTACAGGTCCTAACAGAGAGACAACGACAACGGCCGCTACGAGCACGCTCCAATGAACAGGTTCACGAAACAAGAGAATACATGCCATCACCATCGTGATCATGAAGGAAAGAAAGGCTGGTAGTGATACACGATACCAGATGTAACCAGCTTTTTTTAACGGGGTAACCTCCATATACTGCAAAATTCCATCATCCTTTTCGTCTAATAATAAATACCCTGTTAGCATCCCTACCATCATCGGCACCATCGTCATAATCATCGCAACGATAAACACGCGATGATCCATCAACTGAAAGTGACTAAACTGAACGATTTGCTGATCAACATAAGGCAACCCGAACGTAACGAGCAAATACATAAGAAATGGAATCGTGAACACAAATAACATTAATGGATCGCGAATTGTACTACGAATATCCCCCTTAAGAAATAAGACGATTTTCTTCATATTGAAAATTCGCTCTTCTCTATGCATCGAATTCATATCGATACCTCCTTGCTTTCACCCGTTTGAACAGATATATATGTTTGAAATCGGTAGAAAGCGATGGAAAATGCGACGAATGACCAAATGATAAGTAAGCTTAAATGGATAAGAGACTCACCACTTATTATCCCTTGACCCTCTATAGATACTTGCAACAAAATGAGCGCAGAGTAACTAGGCATTATTTCAAATATTGAAAAAGAAACCCAGTTCAAGTAATGGAGAAGTGGCGTACATAGAACAAGCAATAAAACGATTGAGCGAAACATAAAATGATTAAGTGATGGCGCATCTACTGAAATCGCCATTCCGCATGAAGTAAAGAAGAAGCTACAAAGAAAAATCGTCAACGACAATAATAGAATAGAGTTCGTTATTCCTAATGTTACCATGACAATAAGTAGACTCGTTACCCAAGCAATAATCGTTAATGAAATAATTTTTGATAGAAGATAGGAGCTTAACTTCAATGGTGTAATAAACATGTACGTTAATAGCTGCTGATTTCTCTCTAGCATGATAATCGTCCCAACAAAGAAGAAGCCTAATGTTCCTGGATCAGTAAAAATAATAAGAACCGTCCAAAAGCTACGATAATCACTTGGGATACATAATAAAATCGCAATATAGACAACCGTAACAAAAGCATATACATAATAAAACCCGTGCCTAAATTGAAACTGAACGTCTTGCTTCAACAGTCTCATCATTGGAGATTCCTCCCCGTAAAAGCAATAAAGATATCTTCTAATGTCTTTTCTTCTGTTTCAATCTTTACGATTTGATCTTGCTTTAAAATGTTCTGAAACACAGTGTGTTGCCCGAGCTTTTTAAGTTCAAACTGCTTTCTTATTTCCACACCTTCGTTTTCATAGATGACAGTAACGATTTTTTCACTATATTGCTTCTTTAACACTGTAGGAGATTCGATCAATTTAATACTCCCGTTGACAATAAAGGCGACTCGATCACAAAGCTCTTCAGCTACACTCATATTATGGGTATTTAATATAATCGTTTTTCCTTGAGCTTTCTTCTCTAAAATAAAGTTCTTTACTTTCTTCACATTAACAGGGTCTAAGCCTGATGTCGGTTCATCTAAGAAAATAAGCTCTGGATCATGCAAAAAAGCCCGACAAAGATTCAAGCGCATTTTCATCCCTTTTGAAAACTCAGAAACCCTTGTATGATAAGCATCACTTAGCCCCATCTTAGCCATTAGCTCCTGACCATCTAACCGATTCTTTCTATAAAATGATTGAAAGAATTGTAGATTTTCAGCTGCTGTGAATTTTTGATAAAAATTAGGCGTTTCAAACGCAACTCCTAAACGATTGTAAAAGTGTGTATCTGTATGTTTCATATTATGATGTAAAACGTGACGTCACCTTTATACCCTTTTAACACCCCAATTAAGATTTTTTGCAATGTACTTTTGCCAGCACCGGATGGACCTAAAAAGCCAAAAATTTCACCTTTATCTATCGACACATCCACACCTTGTATCGTTGGTTTAAGGTTCTTCGGATACGTAAACGTTAAATTCTTTACTTGAATCATCACTTCACCTCCTTAAAAACTCTCATTGCCACTGCTTCGGCTAAAAAATATAAACTATCCTCATACACCTCTTCACCAATTTCCTTTTTATGAATCATCATTAAAAAGAGCGCTCTTAATGCTCCACTCACCACATCATTTGATAGCTGAGAATCGATTTTCCCTTCCATTTTTAACTGATCCAACAAAGGTGCTAAACTGACCGTATCCTCCTTTCCGTGCTCTTCTAAAAGTTCCTTAGGGAGCTTACGTACAACCTTTTCGTATTCATCTGTCGTATAAAGTCTGCGAATCAAAGGGTATTGCTCGACCTGTTTAATCGATTCGATCAGCCCTTCTGCTAATACGCTTTCATCCATCGTCTTCTCCGATGCAAACTTGATCATAAGCGCTTGTTTGATTTCTTCTTCATCTTTCTCCAACAACCGAAAATAAAGAACCTCCTTTGAATCGTAAAACTTATAGAACGACCCTTGCGCAATTCCAGCGTACTCTGTTAAATCCTTTATACTCGTTTTTTTCAATCCAACAGATCCGAACAGTCGTCTCCCTGCTTCCTGTAACTTCTCTTTAATGTGCTCTTGCTCTTCTTTATTAAATCCACTTGGCATTTCAGTCCCACCTTATGAACATTTTTATATTTTATTCATATGTTCATATTATGACTGTATTTAGCATATGTCAATATTTTCTTGATTGCGTTGTTCGGTGCCGTTAATAGGGTTAAACTTATAAATGCGTGCATCATGCGTGGACGACAACTTTTACGAACCTACTTGCACAGTTCCAACCAACAAATGTAACCCTCATTCCTCTAAATAAGAGAAAAAACACTTCCTGAGAAGAAAATGTAGTCCTCTTTCCGCTATTTTGGCTTTCATGTCCCCTTTTGGACTCATCTAGCTTAAATAGAGGAATGAGGAACCGGAACAACATAAAAACAGGGAATGAGGAGCGAAATAGAGGAATGAGGAACCGCATCGAGAACGTAACCTTTTCATCCTGTTTATGTCATACTAATAAATTTTTATCTAAGAAAAACGCGACTGCGTCTTTTCTTAATTGCATTGTGTGCAGCCGTTTCAACGGTTTTCAGTAATTCTGAAAGTGGGCTTCTTTCAGAATTACGTGTATCGAGCGAAGCCAACGCTCTTCATGGGATGATCCCACTTGCTTCTTCGATTCTTCTCACATTTCTTCCTCGAATGTTATACTTTCTTATCGTAAAAAAAAGCCACTGAAAAAGGACAAATCAACTTTTCCAATAGCCTTATCATTCGTAATTTAAATAGATGTTAGTAGTTAGAAGAATTCTGCCTTAACTCACTTTACTGAATACAAATTCCATTTTCTGGATTTTTAATCCGCTGTATATAGTACGAATAAAAGTAGACACAAAGAACACATAAATAATATCCGTTATTTTTCCATCAAAACAACCTAGACTTGCCTTTACGTGGCTTGATCCAACTTAAAATGAAACGAATGAGCGAATACATAGGAATCATAATAATAATGAAAAAAACAATGAAAATGACGATAAAATCCCAGATGCGCCCCCCTTTCAACTACTGCTCCTTTATCTTATAATAAGAAGGAAAATAACGACAATAACTTTCAGGGTGAATTTTCTATTTTTAATCTGTTAAGGTTATTAAAATTAGGTCATCTATCTATTACGAATGGGCTTTTAAATGAAAACCTGAAAAAGGGAGGAAAATAAGATGACAGCTGAACATGATAATAGCGATAAAAAGGAGTTATCGCTCGAACGACGTGAAGAGTTGCTCAAAACATTACAAGACCGCTTCAAGAAAAATATGCACCGACATGAAGGCTTTAAGTGGGAGTCACTCAAAGATAAGCTAGAAGTAAACTCGGAAAAACTTTGGTCACTTAATGAAATGGAGACCAGTGGCGGTGAACCAGATGTTGTTAGCTATGATGAAATAACGGATGAATATATGTTTTATGATTGTTCAACAGAAAGTCCTAAAGGTCGCAGAAGTACTTGCTACGACCGTGAAGCGCTGGAATCAAGGAAGAAACCCCCCCCAAAACATAACGCGATCGATATGGCAACAGAAATGGGCATTGAGCTTTTAACTGAAGAACAATATCGAGAGTTGCAAAATCTGGGGCAATTTGATTTGAAAACGTCTAGCTGGGTTCAAACACCCTCTAATATTAGAGAGCTTGGCGGCGCTCTCTTTTGCGATTATCGTTATGATCATGTCTTCGTCTATCATAACGGTGCTTCTTCTTATTATGCTGCTAGAGGGTTTCGTGGTTCACTAAAGGTTTAATACAGTCACAAACTAGTAGCATAGATGAATCATAGTTATGAATCCATACATTGAGAAACTGAGACAAAAGTATTTCAATCAATAGAAGATTCAAACACTAAAAGCGCACATAGCATCCACCAAAATGCCATGTGCGCTTCTTTATCATAGAGATGAATCACGGCATATTCGCTCTTTCCTCCGCCTTCACCTTCCATAATCCATATAAATGAGTTACAATCACCTTACAAACTGCATAGGTCGGAATGACAAGAATCATTCCTAACACACCTATAAAACGACCTGCAACTAACACTAAAATTAACACCGTTACTGGATGAATCGACATCTTCTTTCCGATAATTTGCGGCTGAACAAAAATACTTTCAATTTGCTGAATGACCACAACAATGATCAGCACGAGTAACGCCATCATCGGTGAATGAAGCAATCCGACAATAAAGGATGGTACAGCACCAATCCAAGGTCCCACATACGGAATGACATTGGTGAGCATACCAATCATCGCTAAAATCAACGCATACTCTAAGCCAATACTTGTGAAACCAATATAATAAAGAACACCAATGAACGAGCAAACAATTAACACTCCTTGAATATAACTACTTAACGTTTTATCCATATTCGTCAATATTTTGCGTACTTCATCTTGTTTCTCCTTGTTAAAAAAACGAACCATATATTTCGGAAGCTTTTCTCCTTCTTTCAACAAATAGAAAAGGAGAAAAGGGATAATTAATAACATTAATAATGCACTAAAGATCGAACCAATAAAACCGACACTTCTAGGAACAAGATCGCCAAGAATCCCTCCAATGATAGCACCTATTTGTTCAATTTGACCTTCAATTTCAAACGTTTCCGTTAAACCAATACGTTCAATCCAATCATTTCGCTGTATTTCCGCAATTAATAACTGCAACTCAGCAAAAATAACAGGAATATTATTCATAAAATTCGTAAATTGCTTTTGGATTTCCGGACCAATAATTGATATGAAAATGATACCCACTATTAGTAAAGCGACATATATAATCATAATGGATAACACTCTAGGTATTTTTTTACTTAACAAATGAACGAGAGGTCTTAATAGATAAAATAAAATACCGGCGATCAAAATAGGAAAAAATAACGTTTGAACAAACACGACAACAGGTCGAAAGATCCAATCAATCAAGGTTCCCAAATAAATAATGACAAAAAGCATGATAATGATAGACCCGACTTTTAATGTTTTTATGTACACGGCAAATTGACTCCTTTGACTTAGATAACTTCTTCTCATTCATTTTAGCATTTCCAAATTTTATCGTCATCATATTATTAATACGTTAAACTACGATAAAAAGACTACTGCAAAGAAATACGTTACCTTTCAGTAGTCTTTTTAACCTCTATCAATTAGTACGCTCATAACACCATCATTCAACTGCCCACGTAATCGCTTTCTCGATATATTCATCCCAAAAGGCCCATGAATGCTCTCCTGGCCCTTCTATATATATAAAATCAATTTGCTCAGCATTTAAATAATCGCGATACTTATGGTTTACGTCTAGTAAAAAATCCTCCGTTCCACACGCCATGTAAATAGCAGGAATTTCAACTTTCGCATCCTTTACACGTTTGATTAGCGCTTCTGGATCCTTATCGCTACCTTCAAGCTTCGTCAAATCTCCAAACACTCTACGAAAATAGTTATAATCAGCAATCCCATCATTAAAATCAGTATCAGCATTTTGAGCTTTGTATGTAATCAATGCTGAGGATAATGCGATTATTTTGCTGAAATTTTCTGCATATTTCAACCCATTTCGAATAGCACCGTATCCTCCCATCGATAAACCACCAATAAACGTATCTTCTTTACGATGAGAAATAGGAAACAGCTCTCTAGTATAGGTAACTATCTCATTGCCAACATACTCCCCATACAGCGCCCCCTTGTCCTCATCATCGACATAGAAATGGTTCTCCCCTGCTGGCATGAAAACAGCAATACGATGCTTATCAGACAACTCACGTATTCTAGTAAAACTAATCCAATCTGTATGGCTACCCGTGTACCCATTTAAAAGATATAGAGCTCGCATCGGCTGTTGCACATCTTTCTCTCTCCCGGGCATTTCCATCGTATCCAATGGAATGAGCGCATTAAATGTGACTTCTCTTCTCATCGCTTTTGAGTAAAAGTTAACTTGTAGCATCGCCATCGTGTATCAATCTCCTTTTAAAAAATTTTAATCTATGCTTGTTTTTAAAATTAAAGTAAAATGAGCTCTTTTTCTAGGTTTCAACCTGAACTGGCCAGCCCTCTTTGCCCTCAACCATATCCCAAAACATATACTCAAGCTGGCTCGTTCTTACAACAATCTCTTCTAATCTCGCTAACTCCTGTTCAGACTTTCTTTCCGCAACCTTATTCATTAATTGCTTACTGCTTTCTGCAAGTTCTGTAAATTCCGCAGAACTATACATTTCTACCCAGCTTCTATAAAAATTATCCTCCAGTGCACCAGGCCATTTGGCAAGGGATGATCCGATAAAAAGATAGCTCCATTCACAAGCTAATACAGAAGCCACTACATTCTCAACCCCACCGCGTTGTGATAAATTGAGCATATAGCTCGTATAAGCCGTCGTAATCGCAGAAGGCTCAGTTTGTTCTAGCTCCTCTGCGGAAATGCCAAAATCAGCTGCATAGTTTCGGTGAAGCTCCATTTCCACATCTAAGACTCCATGCAATAGTTTCGCAAAAGTAGTCATCATTTCTAAATCTTCTGACTTCGAAGCACCTAACGCAAATAAGCGCGAGTATTCAATTAAATAGACATAATCCTGCTTTAACCAATGCTTGAACTTTTCTTGCTCTAACGTCCCATCTCCTAGTCCCTTCACAAATGGATGCTCTAAATATGAATTCCAAATCGGCTCAACTTTGTTCCATAGACGATCTGTAAATAATTGACTCATACTAATCACTCCTCTTCTTAATTGAATGGCAGTGCTATCTTCTTCGGTTCATCTCACACTTCCTTCCATGAATTTAATAAATTTTGATTATGTGAACAATAAAAAAACTATCCCCTACGTAAGAGATAGTGTTGAAAGCAAAGAGTAGCATCATGCTGTCATCTACTCAATGACCAATTCCACTTCCCTATGCTAATATGAACTAGATCAAAAAGGGTCGAATTGCTCTCTCTGCGCTTACGAAGAAACTAGTACGGTCCCCTAGTCGAATCTACTATCTAGTATACGTAACCAATATAGTTAAAAGCAACCATATCAATTCATATTCAGCTCAACATGCAAACGTTGTCATATTTGCTGATAACTCCTTCTTACTTGTCGCTTCCGAAAAAGCGATGGAGACAACCCTACCTTTTGTCGAAATACCCGACTAAAATGGGCGCTGCTTTCGAATCCTACGTCCATAGAAATATCTGATATATTTTTGTAAGGCTCCATTTCAAGCATAAATTTCGCTTTATCAATTCGACAATTCATCACGTACTCCATTACAGTCATACCCACCGATTCCTTAAAAAGGTGAGGGATATAATGTTTGTTTAATTTAAATTCCTGTGAAAGTCGATCCAAGCTTATCTTTTCCATGTGATGATCCATAATCCACGCTAACATGTATTCAATTTGTCTATCTGACTTACTTTTTTTCGTCACAATTTCGGCAAATGGTAACTGAGATAAATGATTAATTTCAAATAATAGTTCCACAAGCAAATGCTTCACTTTGCTTTCTACTAACCGTCTATTAATAAAGTAATTTTCTCTACTATGAGAAAAGATCTGTTTGATTTTCAACAAGGATGACTCAATCTCTGTCAGGTGCGTTTTATCCTCAACCCGGATAAGAGAATTATTCAAATTCTGAAATAATTCAAGCAATTCTATCGCTTCTAATGATTGTAACACGGGTTCAATATATTCAGGAAAGAATTCTACTGTCGTACGAACATTCGAATGGGAAGGGAATGGACACGTCCGATGCTTCGTTAAGCCATTTAATATAACTATATCACCAGGATGTAAGTCATATATACGATGCTGAATAAAGATTCTAGATCTACCCTCATGAAAATAATAAATCTCAAAATCACGATGAGTGTGATAATGCTCCATTCCGTATGTATCATTTTTTTTATAACCGAAGCTCAACCAATTACAGTCCATTAGCCATTCCTCCTTCTAATGTCTAGAAGAGATATTGAACTCATATGAAAAGATAATAAACTTTTATATAGCCTGCACACAACATTTTTTGTAATCGTCACCATTATATGATAGCTAACAAATCCCTTTATCTGTCTAGTAGTCTAATTGAGCTTCCTATTTTTGTCTAGTTACGTTCTAACTATTTGAATGTCTAAGAAGTCAGGCTCTATTAACTCTCTATGACTTTTGTCTAGCTACTCATACTATTTCACATAATAATTTGCTTAAACCCTCAATGTGGCTTCACATCAACTGAAGAAGGAAACGTCTTATCTGAAGAACAGCAATGGGACAAACTACGGCATGTTGTTGAAATTGCTAACGATGTTTGGAAATAAACCTGTAATCAAACGATCCATGAAAGAAATCCTTCATGGATCGTTATCCTGCTGAAGCTCCATTGACATCAAAGTTCTGATCCTTATCTAATGTTACTGTTGTTATTACCTTTGCCAAGGTGTAATAAATTTAATGCTTACAATAGTAGAATCAAAAGGTTACATTTCTGCTTTCAACTTATCATAGTGACGAACAATCTCTTTCACTACATCACTATTTTCATCTAACATACTGACCGCTTTCAACACATAAGCAGGACCATGCTCATTGATCATTGCTTGGATTTCTAACGCCTCTTCATCTTCACGATAATCGAACATTAAGCAGTTGCTATCGCTTTAGCCAAGTTTGTATACGGTAACCCTGCCTTATACGCCTGCGTAAGAGGACGGATTAAGCGATCTTGTGGACCTAATTTCCGAATCGGGGCACGACCAACACGTGTAACACCATCATTTAAATAACGATTTTTGAAACGTTCGATATTTTTTTGAATATACGTTAAATGCTCCTCTTCATCAAGGCCATACTCCTTCACTAAGTAAGCACCCGTTTCCTTCAACGTTTCTCTCACTTGCTGTACGATACGCTCATCATTTAACGCTTGATCAATAGTCTCCTTTCCTTCCATGTACCCTAAATAGGCGATGACCACATGACCGGTGTTAACCGTAAATAATTTACGCTCGATAAATGGAGCAAGATCGTCCACAATGGTCATTCCTTCTACATATGGAATATGTTCATTTGTCTCCACTACCCATTCAAAGTAAGGCTCAACAAGTACATCAAGTGAGCTCTGATCCTGAATCGGGACAATTCGATCAACAGCCGAATTAAAGAAAAAAATTCTATTTTTCAGCTTCTGCTTTATTCCCTCATCAAGATACTCTAATATATATTCCTTTAACATATCAGTCGCACTAATTTGATTTTCGCAAGCGATCACATAGAGCTTTTCATCTGATATAGCAATGCGCTCTGCAATCCCCTTAGCTATCAAGGGTGCTATCCGTGGCAAAATAGACGGTCCAATTGCCGTTGTTAAATAAGTTGCTTCCTTAATTGCAGCGATGACTTCTTTTTCCTGACTCAAATTATTTAATCCAGAAACGTGTTCAATCGTCATTGATTGCTGCTCTTCGGTAGCTAGCTTCACTTGATAGCTTCGTTCTGTATTTAATTGATGAATAATTTGTTCAGCTATGTCGACAAACGTGACATGATAGCCTGATTGTGAAAAGAGAGCTCCGATAAATCCTCTCCCTATATTTCCTGCCCCAAAATGAACGACTTGTTTCAACATTCATCACTCCTTTATCAAATTATTTTGTAAGTAATCTAAAAATGTATCCTCTAACTTCTTACGAATCATTCCTTCATTCGAAGACGAAAAAATCATCATCGCAATGTCATTTTCAATTAAACTTGTACTTATCATGCTTAGAACCTCCTGCTCACGCTTGCTCATATGTTTAGGAGCCAGCATTAATAGCAGATTTTTCATTTGCATATCCTTTCCATCCATGCCTTTGATTGTACAAGGTTTATCTAAATGGGCGACTTGAAAGATGAGTTCAGCTACACTTTCTTCTCTGCAATGAAACAGTCCCATATTCGTATTTGGTATACCAAGTCCACCGTTTTTCTCGCGCTCCTTTAGTTCTTTTATTACATTGGTATGATTTGTCACGAGACCACCTTGTTCAATCTCATCTACTATTTGTTCAATAACTTTCCAATGACCCTCATCAGATTGTTTCCAATACACACGTAAATTTGAGAGAATCGCTTCCATGCTTGAATGAACCTCCTGAATTTCCTTCAACAAGCTTTTCACGTCTTGACGATTGTTCCTCGTTTTCTCATCCCGTTCGATGGAAGCTGTAACGTGAATCTTCTTTCGTGTGACAACCTCTAGATGCTTTTGTAAATAATCTTGAATTGAACTAATGTCTTTCTCGCTTAACAACGGACTAACTAAAATATAATCGACTTCAACAAAAGGCAGCCTGACCGTTGAAATGACAAGATCATACTCATTCAAATCAGCTTTTTGGAATTCTTTTATCGACAATATTTCAACGTTATGAATTTCTGATAGCTCCTTTTGAACACGACTCGCAAGCATTTTGGACGTTCCAATACCTGTCGGACAAACAATAACAGCATGTACCTTTATACTCTCCTCGCGCTTCACTAAAGCCGAACCAAAGTGAAGCACAATAAACGCAATTTCATCATCCGGAAAGTGAATATCCTCAAATTGTTTTTCCAAGCTGTTCTGCACAACCATAAATAACACTGAATATTTCCTTTTAATTTCATTCGTCAAAGGATTAAATAAATCAAGTTTTTGCTTCAAACGGAAAATCGATGGCTCCATATGGGCTAGCAATCCTTGATACAACGAAAAGTCATCCATTAAATGAACATTCAATTGATCAGACACATCTTGAATGACTTTTTTTATCAACTTACCTAGTAAAACACTGTCGTAACCAACAACATCAGCCGCTTGCACCTTTGACCCTTTTAAAACAACGGTCAAAAAATGAACGTCGCTCTTATCTAGTGAAATCGAAAGCTGATCTTGAAGCTCTTCACATATTGTTGACACAAGATTAAATTCACTCGTATAGTCATGCTCTGTTACTATTTCCTGTTCAAGTATAAAATGATGCTCAATTCGCTGAAGCGTAATGCAAATATAGACGATTAGCCCTGTGTAATCATTGTCTGCTAGCCTTGTTTGCCCTTTGTTTATCTTCTGATTCACAAGTTCATCAATCACAACTAAATAACGAGGTGAAAAATAGCCAAGTATATTCTTATTCGAGCGATTTCCTTGACTTAGCAAATATAAGCTTTCAATTAAATCTTCATAAAAATGAACTAAGAAATAATTCGCAAGCGCATGACGTTTACTCGACTCCGTTCCAACTAACTCTAATCCGACGCCTCTTTTTCTAGTCAGGTTAATAGAAAATTTGTGAAACCAATCCGTCAGATCATCTAAATAAAGAGTCAATGTTGCTCCGCTTACACCTAACTTGCGAGCAAGAACTTGCTTCTTAAATGTCGGTCCATCATGAAGTAACGTAATAAGCAATTGCAACTTTCGTTGTTCTGGGGTGATATCAGTCGGATTAATACCAGTCAACCTCTGTATTAATCGATAGATTTGTTCATTTTTTCCATCAATAAATAGACCTTCTGTTGCCGTCCTCTTCAGTTCTAACTCAAAGGGCTTTAACAGCTTCTCGATTGATTTCAAATCTCTTTGTACCGTTCTTGAACTAACTTCTAAGAACGTAGATAGAGAGTGAATCGTATGCTTACCCGAAGTTTTGACAATTAGATCAATAATCATTTTTTCCCTTGATGTAATAAACATTCATCTCACCCATTTCACTTATTAGATGTCCTGCTTTCAAGAGAAAACACTAAGTGCTTCAATTATAATCGATATTCGAATAGAAAGGCAGGATATCCTGCCTTTCTAAACCAATCATTTACTATTAATAAGAGCTTTCAATTCTTTCACTGTTTTCGCTTGAATCATTCGGTCAACATTCTCCTGTTCGGAGCAAATGACAGCAATGCTTGAAAGAATATCTAGATGCGTGCCATCTTTACCAGCAATTCCGAAGATTAGTTTCGTTTCTTCTCCATTAAAGTCTACCCCATTAGGAACTTGAATAACGGTAAAGCCTGATTTAATGACTGCCTTCTTTGCTTCTTCTGTACCGTGTGGAATCGCGACATTATTACCCATGTATGTCGACGTCATTTCTTCGCGTTCAATCATCGCATCTACATAGCTTTCCTCTACATAACCTGCTTTGACTAGTACGGCACCCGCAAACCGAATTGCTTCTTCTTTTGTTTTAAACTCTTGATTAATAAAAATATTTTCCTCAAGAAGCATATCATTATTTTCTTCAATCGTAGGCTCCTCACTGATCTCGTCACCCTCTGATTGATCGGTTGAAGTACCATTTTGCAAGTTCTCAATAAGCTTGTCATATTCAGGACTTGATAAGAAGTTGTCAACAGAAATATGGTACGCATTAGGAATCTTATTCTGTGCTCGTTGCGTCAATTCTTCTTGTGTTATGACAATCTCGGCATCCGCTGGAATGTTACTAATGGCTGTATTCGTCACCTTAACATCCAATCCTGCTTCCTTCACCTTCTTACGTAGAAGTGAAGCACCCATCGCACTCGATCCCATTCCGGCATCACAAGCAAATACGATTTTATTAACTTGATCTGCTTGTAAACCAGTGCTAATAAATTGACTAGAAACCGAGCTTTTCTTCCCTTTCATCTGTTCCATCTTCTTCGTTGCTACATCCATATCTTCATCGACTTGTTTACCTGTTTTTAGAACGATTGCTGAAATGATGAATGACACAGAAGTTGCTACAAAAATCGCTGCATAGTTAGCAAAATACACCATTCCATTAGGCGGAGTAACAGCCGTTATCGCAATAATACTACCTGGTGATGCAGGTGCACCAAGGCCTCCTCCAAGAAGGACAAGGGTGAAGACACCGCTCATACCACCAAGAATAACAGAAATAAGCAACATTGGCTTCATTAACACATACGGGAAGTAAATTTCATGAATACCCCCGAAAAAGTGAATGATCGACGCTCCTGATGCCGATTGTCTTGCCATTCCTTTTCCAAAGATCATAAAGGCTAATAATACCCCTAAACCTGGACCGGGATTGGCCTCCAATAGGAAAAGAACTGACCGACCAGCATTCTGCACCTGCTCCAATCCAATTGGTGTTAAGACACCATGGTTTACCGCATTATTTAAGAAAAGAATCTTAGCCGGTTCAATTAACAAGCTCGTTAATGGGAGTAATCCCATATCCAATAGCCAGTCAACACCGACAACAAGAACTTGTGTAAACGACTGAACGGCTGGACCTATTCCTAAAAATGCGAGAACAGCCAACGCTCCCCCGATAATACCTGCAGAGAAATTATTAACGAGCATTTCAAACCCTGATCGAATTTTCCCTTCAATCACTTTGTCAAACCTTTTAATTAAAAAGGCCGCAAGCGGGCCGACAACCATTGCTCCTAAGAACATTGGCGTATCTGGCGCTCCAACAATAACACCCATCGTCGCAATCGCTCCGACAACACCACCACGCTGATCATGAATCAATTTTCCACCTGTATAACCAATTAAAAGAGGTAATAAGTACGTAACCATAGGGCCGACTAAACTGGCAAGGCTTTCATTTGGAAAGAAGCCATCAGGAATAAACAAGGCCGTAATAAGCCCCCAAGCAATAAAAGCACCAATATTAGGCATGACCATGGAACTCAAAAAATTACCGAACTTCTGCACTGCAACTTTTACTTTCGATTGAGCCATTCTAATCATCCTTTCTTTAATAAAATATAATAAATGGCGTACGTTCAAAAAAATATGAACCTTTTTTGAACATCTTTAACTAACCTTAGCATAAATGAACTATAGAGCGACATTCAATGACAATGAAAACTATCTTTGTCGTAACGTTCATGACAAATGTATTGTTTCTCAAATTGTACAGGACAAACTAGGCGAATATTTGAGTAACTGGGTACTCTCGCTCACAATAAAAAAGCACACCTAAACGGTAGGCATGCCTTCTCTTTAATCCATATAACGATACTCCATAAGCTTCTTTAACATTGAAATCTCGTCTTTTAACTCCTGCCCGATATTCGTTTCTCGGACCTTCTTCCGTTCGAGTTCCTTATCTACTACTCGCTTCACCGACAAGACATCAGCACCATTTTGAATGACATCCTCTTTCGAATTGAACTGCTGATGAGCGACTAATTGCATGCCAAACGAGTTATACAGCAGTGTATAGCCAGCTATTCCTGTCGTTGATTGATACGCTTTCGAGAAACCTCCGTCAATGACAATTAATTTCCCATTTGCCTTAATCGGGTTCTCGCCATTAATTTCCTTAACAGGTGTATGACCATTAATAATGTGTCCTTGCTCAGGATCAAGGTCAAATTCTGCTAAAATCGTTCGACAAACCTCCTCATTCTCTCTCAAGTAATAATAAGGATTCTTCGGTTCTTTATGTGCAGCTTTATCCTTAATAAAATAACGTTCAAATGTCGTCATCGCACGCTTTCCAAATAACGACGAATATTCCCCTGTCCATAAATACCAAACCATATCAGTCGCAAGGTCATCCGTTTGGTCTCGATGAGCAAACGCATAGCGTAAATACGTCTCAAATTGATCTAATAATGCCCGACCTTTGTAAACCTGACCATCAATTTCCATTTGCTCCATCTGGCCATCTTCATTAATTGGCATACAGCCATGAATGAGCAAATTCCCATTGTATCGCAAATAGAGACTGCCTTTTTTCATTAAAAATTTCATATGCCTCGCTAGCTTTTCCGAGTGCTGAACAGACAGCAACAGCTTATTGATCACTTCTTCTTCCTCATCTAATAACGCAGTCGGATTATTGCGATCAATGGTTGCAAAGCACGTGTGCTCTAATGGATACGTCTCTCCATAGACGGTCACCTCATTGCGCTCATAATCGACCTTCTCAAGCAACAAGCGCTCTGACATATTGAAGAAAGGACGTCGCTTAATAATCGGACTCTCCAACTTAAACTGAATTATGCAATTGCCTGATGAATTTTTGTAATTTGCAAAGCCTCATCCTTTGACAATGGTTTATCCGCATGCTGCTTCGGCCGAAATGCTGGATTATCATCATAATATTTATCCGCTAACGTCATCAATGGTCGCAGATTAATCCCATATACATCCTCAATAATGTCCAAATTATCATAACGAGCACAAATACGAATAATATTCGCTAGACAGACCTTCGAGCCAGCAAACGCTCCCAACCAAAGAACATCATGATTCCCCCACTGAATATCTAACGAATGATAGTTAATCAATGTATCCATAATTTTATCAGGATCAGGTCCACGGTCATAAATATCCCCAACGACATGCAAGTGATCTACAATCAATTGTTGAATCGTATAAGCGAGCCCTGCAATTAGCTTTTCTGATTGCCCAAGCGTAATGATCTGTTCTAAAATTTGTTTATAATAGGACTTCTTGTTCGAATATTTATCCGATTTATACAATAGCTCTTCAATAACATAAACAAACTGCTCCGGTAATGCTTTTCTTAATTTCGAGCGTGTATACTTCGATGAAGCATAAGGAATAAGTGTAATCATGTCGCAAATGACTTGCTTGTACCATTGATGCAACTCTTCCTTACTACTAAATTTATTCTTCATCAACTTCAGCTTATCTTCTGGATAATAAACTAACGTCGCAAAGTCATCGATCTCCTGGTGAGTCAATGAATCTTTGAAAATGTCCATGATTTTCTCTTTTACTTTACCCGAACCATTACGAAGCACATGTTGAAACGCATGATATTCTCCATGCAAATCACTGACAAAATGCTCCGTCCCTTTCGGCAAATTCAAAATCGCTTCGAGATTTATAATTTCCGTCACGACTTTCTCTTCTCTATCAAATTTCTCAGCAAGCAAATCTAAGTATTTTTTATTCAATACAGCTGTTCCCCCTTCAGCACAAACATGTATACAATATGCTACATCCAATCGATAAACATACTTTATATTGAGAATTATTTTTATTAAGTGTATCATATAAATTAAATAGTGCAACACATTAATAATAAATCCCTATTAAAGACATACTTTTAAGGGGTGTTTGAACAGTTATGATGATATTCTGAAGCACTTTTCCCCGCTTCTTTCTGTTAAAAAACATGCACCTATTCTCAATCTAGCGCATTTTCCCCCTCTCTTACTGCTCAAACTTGCACCTACCGAATTTATGTTGGCATCTAACTGACATTTTAAAAGTTGAGACAATTCTCTCAAAATCAACTCGCATTCTACGCCGGAAATATCTCATATAAATAAAGAGACGGTCCGCCATTTCCAATTCAAGTGGAATGACAGAACCGCCCGAACTATTTCATTTTCACTTAGGCAAGCTTTTTACGTCCCATTAATATGATCATAAACCCAACTAAGAACAGAATAACACCAATTAAAGCAATGTTAGCTGAATTCGTTGCTGTATCAGGTAATTTACGATCTTCATCTGATCCTTTTTTGCTTCCTGAATCTTGATTATCCTCATCATCTTCTTCAGCTTCAGGATGACTAGGATCTTCCGGAGTTGGATCGATATTTTCTTCTTCCTCAAATGCGGCAAATACACTGAAATGAGACGTCTCGGCAGACACATAGCCATCTAAGTACGTTCCTCCAACTTTCTCCCACACATTTGTTGTTTCATTTAAGTAGAAAATATGAACCTTGTCTTCATTAGTTAGTAAATCTTCATCAACCTGGAAATGCAGTGTAACAAATTGCTCTCCAAAATGAGAGAGAATTTGATCTCCTTGAGTTAGTGTAAAATCAAAGATTGTACTAAGTAATATCCCGGGCCCCGAGCTTAGTTCTTCCTTAAACTCTTCTTCATTTACTTCATCAAATGTGAATGTCACAGCTCCTTGACCCATTTCAAAAATAGCAGCTGGAATTTCGACCGTCACTGTGCTTGAAACGACTTTAATTATAGCTCCTTTTCCGATTAAATCATCGATTTGTTCGCTGCTTAGCTCAATCGTTGTATGTCTAGTAAACGGTTCAGAACGAACATCCAATTCTAGAATACCACTGTCTTGGACGCGATTGACCATTTCATTAGAAACAAAGATTTTACCATCTTTCACTACAAGATCATCTTTTGGCTCAGATGGTGGATCGACCGGGTCCACTGGATCGACGGGATCTGGATCAGTCGGATCTACCGGGTCCACCGGATCGACGGGATCTGGATCAGTCGGATCTACCGGGTCCACCGGATCGACGGGATCTGGGTCAGTCGGATCTACCGGCTGACTAGGATCATAAATAGAAATTCTTTTTCCTTCCACATAATCAATTGCTTCTATTTGTGACTCTACGAATTCTGCAACGGCTTCCCATACGAAACCACCCTCTCCAATCGTTGAGTCACTTAACGTATAATGACCACCATTATGCATAAAGTCGTTGTATACAACCTTATATACTTCATCGTCTTCAATACTTGTACCATCCTCTAAGCTGATCATAACATCCGCAAAGGTCGACGCTCCGTTACCTTTTACTAGCGTGTAATGAATACCTGAGGCTTGCACATCTACTTGGCGATGGTAATTCGATTGAGCCAGAATCATTTCTTTTAAACGTGCGCCAGTCGTTTCCACTACAACAATTTTGTTTCGATAAACATCTAACGCTTCAATTTGCTCTCGCGTTATATTACCTGCTGGAATCGCCCCAGTCACCGAGCTTCCATTAAGAAGACCGATGTCTGCATTTGTTTTTGATCGAACAGCATCTGTATAGAGATTTCCTAGACTAGCATCCATAACCCCTTTATTTGCACTAAACAACCCTTGTTCAGTAGATCCAATTACTTCCCCAACCGGGCTGCCTGCATTCGGATCAACTTCAATGGCTATTCGTCCCTCTGAGCCGTAATTCAACTTTTCACCTTGAGCGGTTAAAAATTCTCCGTATTCAATCATCGCAGTCGTCATTGGTGTAACTTCTGCATATAAGACCGTTCCTTGGAAATCGTAGCCTGATCCACCTGTGCCGATGTAATCAGGTACAGCAACGAGATACGTAGCATCAAGATCAAGAGGCTGTCCTTCTAGTTCTAACTCGACATCCACATATTGTCCACTCGCATTTGTTAAAATCGTGTAATGAAGCCCTGACGATTGTAAGTCAATTTGATTTCGATTATCTCGTGAATAAGAAAACTTGATAACATCCTTAATCGCTTCTCCAGTCATTTCAAATAACATCACTTGATTATCGAACGGTTCAATGCGATAAATATCACCAATCGTCACATCTCCAGCAGCTATAGAATCTCGAATTCCACCGTTATTCGTGAAGGCAATATCTGCATCTGCTGCAAACGCCATTGCATCTGTCCAGAAATTTCCGAGTGCTACATCTCTTTCATAGCGACCATCTCGTGTAAGACCTGTTTCTGACTCACCGATGACAATGCCTAATATTTCATCCATTTGCTCGTTCCAAACGTCAATAATCGCTTGGACTTCCTCATCCGTTTCCTGAAATTGACTAACCGATTGTAAGCGCCCTTGTACGTGAGAAACCTCTTTCGTTTCAGCATCAATCGCCAGCGATAATTTCCCAACGTGGCTAGCGTATCCACCCGCTTGGGCAATCGGTGTACCATTCACCACTTGAGGTGTGTTTAACACGGTATGGCTATGTCCACCAATAATGACATCAAAGTAATCGACCGCCTCCGCTAATCGACGATCATCACTATAACCAATATGCGTAAGAGCAATAATCACATCCGCTTGCTCTTCTAGCACTTCTTGATAAGCAAGAGCTGTATCAACATAATCATGGAATTCAATTCCTACGACTCCACTTGGTGCGGTGGCTGGAGGATTTTGCGTTAAACTAAATACACCCACATCAAACTCGTCAAACTCAAAAATGGTATAAGGCTCAGGCTGCTCAATCGCAATCAATGGATCGACAGTCATGTTTGCACTTAACCACGGGAAGCTTGATTGCCAGACACGTTCGGCAAACACATCTTGTCCATAATCAAACTCATGATTACCTATCGCCAATGCATCAAGCTTCATTTCATTTAAAATATCAATGATCGGTTCACCTAAATTAATGTCATTAACAGGAGATCCACTAAAAATATCACCAGCATCTAAATAAAGTGAATGATCAACAGCATCTCGTTCACTATTAATAAACGCTGCCACTTTCCCTAAATCATCAATACGTGAATGAATATCATTCGTGTGTAAAATCGTTAAATCTAATTGATCATCACTAGGCGGTGGTTCAACCGGATCTGTTGGCTCCACTGAATCAGAAGCTGGAACAATATCTGCATCGCCACGTGGCTTCACTTGAAATGTTCCATTAAATACACTTGCAACCCCAGTTACATCAACAACCTCTCCGTTTGACCTAGCAAAATCGTTATAAACAAGCCCAGTCCGATTATCAACGCGAACGACTACCGATCATCGCCTAATTCAGCTTGAAATTCGAACGTACCAAAGCTGTTCACTTCTGTTAAACGAGCAATCGTCACACCTTCCAATGTTACGAGCTGTCCTTGATTGGCATCACCCACTTCACCCGGTGATGCTTTCACTGGTGACGGTAACTTACCATCAGCTAAAACCGTTACATTCGACAACTGGCTAATTTGAAATTCGCCATTATACTCACCTGTTTCACCTGTAATAATGACTTCATCACCTTGACTCACTTGATTAGAACCAAATACGTATGTACCTCCTGTTGCATCCTGCAAATAAAATCCACTTCCACCCCACGCTCCAGGTGTTGTCGTAACAACGCCTCTTACCGAAACTTCTTCACCCTGTGCCATTTCGCGAACATCCGCTATCGCTGTGACTTCCGGTAGCTCAGGGTCTGGATTAATAGAACCACCATCAACAAAGGCCATTTGCGAAGGGTTTCTTAACCCCGCTTGAGAATAATAAGCTTCCAAATCACCACTAATGCGAACCTTTTCGCCGATGATACTAGGATTTGTAGCTAGTCCATATTCACCTCGAAAACCAGCTGTAATTTGAACAAGTAATATATTTTCACGATTTCGTTCCTCAGGATCATCTGCCAGTATTAAGTTAAAATCATTGGCAAACGGTGCTGAAAAATTATAGTTACCTGCACTTACGGTATGTCCAACGATATACCCTTCAACCGTTCCTGTTCCTTCATTGTTTGCAATCGCATCTTGTACAGAGAGAACATCCTCATCTGCTACGACAGCTGCGAGTGAATGAAACGGGCTGAACACAAGTGTTAGCACTAACACATAGATGAGAGTTTGCATGAACATATTTTTTCTCTTCCTCATAAATAGCCTCCTATATAAATTTTTTTGACCCATTCTTTTTGAAAAAGAATTCGACGACACGTTGATCGATGACATTCCCCTTCATAAGACAACAGAGTCATTTACACAAGGCTATCCTATCAAATCAATTTTAAGGTGATGTTAATTTTCCATGTAGATGCTGTATATATTTGGACAATCCTGTCATATTTTAAACAGATTTCTCTGACAACATCCTAAATCGTTTATAACCACACTAAAAAAGATGGCATCGTTTATTCTGATACCACCTTCATTTTACGCTCTCTCTATACTAACTCACTCCACTCCTCTAACAATCTCTTCAAGTTCATCGTGTGTATAGACTCCATTGATCCCTGGTTTTTTTAATAAATAATCAACGATTTCGCTATCATCTAATGATAACGTCGTTTTTAAACCATGAATAATCATGCTGACATACTCCTTCGATGGTTTCACAAACGGAACATCTAAATCCCAATCGGCCGTGAACGTTAATATTGGGTAGCCTTGCTCCTCTCCTACATATAATATCGTCCCATACCAAGAATCTCTGAATGTCTTGAAGCGGTTAAGAATGACCTCTTCTAAATCGATCTCAATCGTCGCTCCATTATTTTCCTGCTTCACGACATCAATAAATTGCTCGGCGGTTATTAAATATTTTCGACTATATGTATGAACCCTTTCATCTTTCGATAACCCAATAAATGCTACACCTTGATTTTGCCAGCGCTCTGATCGCTTTGCAAAGTATAGTGGATAATTCATCATGTATGTCGCTTCATCAATAGGCAGTGATGGATCTTTACATCCTACCTCTACTTTTTGCGAGCCCCGTGGTCTCCCTCCCTTGATATAACATAGGAAGCGTTCCCTACTTAAATTCGAACCATAGCTCGCGTACCAAACATAGTTAGTAGACAGACCCATCACTCTCATCTCCCCTTTTATCCATTCGCCTTTTGACGTCTGCATTCCGTTATAAACATTTCAAATAACCGTTGCATAGCCGGTTCTACACTAACCATTTCCTCTGGATGCCATTGAACACCTATGATTAGCGGCGCTTCTTCACTCATTCCTTCAACCGCTTCAATCATACCATCAGGAGCAACTGCTACTACCTTTAAATCAGACGCTAGCTTATCTATCGCCTGGTGGTGCATACTATTAACACGATAACTCTTACTACCTACAATTTGAAAAAGACGACTCTTCTCATCAATTTCTATTATATGAGTCGGCTCTGACCTCACCGTTTGTTGATCGTGATTAATGGCGTTCTCATGTTGCGACTTGATATCTTGAATGACCGTTCCTCCTAATGCGACATTTAACATCGTCATACCTCGACAAAGTCCTAGTATGGGCTTGTTCATTTCTAGAGCGTATCGAATCAACCCAATCTCTGTTTCATCACGTTTTGGACTAGTTTCTTTAACTTCCGGACTTGGATGCGCATGAAAGGAATAGGGATCAATATCCTCTCCACCACTTAAAATAATCCCATCACAAACATTCCCCCACACCTCTATCAATTCAGCAGATCCATTAGGAATCATCATAGGAACACCACCTGCTTGAATGACTGAACGGACACACTTTTCATGTATATGATAGCTCATAATTTGATTATGTGTCACAACCGAGCTTGTTAGGCCAATGACTGGATATGCAGACGAATCCATGCTTCACACTCTCCTTTTAATCTCTGTCTTTCACAACAATAAGTCATTCCTTATTTTGCAAATAGACAATGAGAAATATACGTTAAGTATGAATCACGATTCTCTTGTACGTAGTGTGGGGAGCGGTGCACCTATCCAGCCTAGTACTTATATCGGACCATACAAGAATTGCCACCAGCCCACACAGTTGAATCCATCCTATCCGCACCTCAATTACCAACACCAAGCACCCCAACCTCCATATCAGTCATACAGCACAACGCCTTACTATCCTCAGTATCGATACTAAAAAAAGAACGATTGTGTTAGATCTATTAACACAATCGTTTCCCTACTCTTCTATACAAGGATGGCTCCCATCACAGCTGCATTCACAGATCCTCACGGGCCAACGCCTTCTCCCCAGCCTCCAATACTTCTATAATTCGATCTACATCATAAACACTGCCACGCCACGTTCCTCCACTTACTGCCTGCAGTGCTGCCCAAAGCCGGGTATCATCAGGTAGCTTAGGATTTGGTTTCAGCTCTTGGTGAGTGCTGCGACTATTCAGCAGCTTTGTTGCATCAGCGATGGGCAGCTGCTTATCTTTAGTTCCAATAAATTGAACCGTCCCTTCCAAATTTACACAATCAATCACAATTTCAATCATATCGCCATCACGTAGCTTTCCGATCGGACCTCCGGCTAATGCTTCTGGACCAATATGACCAATACATGCTCCAGTCGACACTCCCGAAAAACGAGCATCAGTCAATAACGACACCTGCTTCCCAAACGGTAAATATTTAAGGGCGGACGTTAGTTGATAGGTTTCTTCCATCCCCGTCCCGAGTGGTCCACCACCGATTACAACCATCACATCACCTGCTTCGACTCCTCCTGTTTTGATCGCCTTGATCGCATCCTTTTCAGATGTAAACACCTTTGCTACTCCCGTATGGCGATACACCCCATCCGCCCCAACAACAGACGGATCAATTGATGTTGACTTAATGACAGCTCCTTCAGGCGCAATATTCCCCGCTGGAAACGTCACTGTTGACGTAAGCCCTTTCTCCTTTGCTTGTTCCGGGCTCATAATAACCTCTTCAGACTGGATACGATCAGCCGCAAATAAACGCTTCCTTATCTCCGCTCTTCGCTCTGAATGCTCCCACCAATCTAAATTCTCTCCAAGAGTCACTCCTGTCACCGTTTTCACATCTTCATGTAACAAACCTAGCTTTCGTAAATGCAACATCACCTCTGGAACACCTCCAGCAAGGTAAGCACGAACCGTCGGGTGATAATCAGGTCCATTTGGCAAAACACTTACTAACCTTGGCGTTTTTTTGTTTATTCGTATCCAATCTTCTACAGTCGGAATACGACAGTTTGCTGCATGAGCAATCGCTGGAATATGAAGCAAAAGATTCGTAGAACCACCAAAGGCAGCATGAACAACCATCGCATTTTCAATCGCCTTATCAGTTAGTATGTCCTTTGTCGTCAGCTGATTCTTTTCCATTGCTAATACCGCACGAGCCGATTGTCTCGCCATCTCTCCCCAAATCGGCTGTCCTGAAGGAGCCAATGCCGAGTGAGTAATCGCCATACCTAGCGCCTCTGCCACCACTTGCGCCGTTGCAGCTGTACCTAGAAATTGACAGCCACCACCCGATGTCGCACACGAAACACAGCCTAATTCAGCCGCCTCCTTTAACGTAATTTCCTTATTAGCAAACCTCGCACCAATCGTTTGAACCTTTCCGGCGTCCTCGCCAACGGTAGGTGGCAGCGTCACTCCACCAGGTACAATAATCGTCGGCAAGTCCGCTGTTCCTGCAAGAGCAATCATCATCGCCGGTAGCCCTTTGTCACAGGTCGCCACACCCATCACCGCCTGCCGCGTCGGAAGAGAGCGGATTAACCGACGATAAACAAGCGCTGCATCATTTCGAAATGGAAAAGAATCAAACATTCCAACAGTCCCTTGAGAACGACCATCACATGGGTCGCTTACAAATGCAGCAAAGGGCACCCCTTTTTTTCCACGAATCTCTTTAGCTGCCTCTGACATTAATAGATCTACTTCCCAATGTCCAGTATGGTAGCCTAAGGCAATAGGACTGCCATCGTGATCTCGAATACCACCATTTGTTCCCAGTATCAACACCTGCTTACCAAGTAGATCTTGGGGCTTCCATCCCATTCCAACGTTTTGCGTCATACCAAACAAATCACCACTCGGAGATTCCTCAAGCATTTGTGCTGTAAGAGGTAGCTCTCCTATTGGCCCTCTCGCATGTGTTTTCACGTTGTAAATGGATTGATCTTCATCAGAGAAAATATCATTTAATGACATAACAACCTCCAATTTTTATTTTGTCGTGCCAGTCGTTAATTCGTGTACGAAGCCGATCACGCAAATTTACTTACAGCCAATTTTTTTGAACCATCACATTCTTATCCCTCTCCGCTCTTATCTGGCAGAACGTTTGCTTTTTCTAACACCTGCTTCACCTGTTCAACCTTCTCTTCACTTAAACGCTTCGTTGGCGGGAGAACATACGTCGAAACATCCATCCCACATAGCCTCATCGCTTCCTTAATGACATTCACAAATGGACTATCAATCTTATACAATAGTGGAAGAACAGCTAATTGCTTATAGAGCTTTGCTGCTTTTTCTAAGTCGCCTTTGCGAAAGGCCTCATAAATTCCAACCGATAACTGAGGAGCGAAGTTTCCACTTGCCGAAATAACCCCATCTCCACCTAACTGAAGCGTATTTAACAAATGATCATCAAATCCACACATCACTGAAAAATGAGGATGCTTCCCTTTCACCTTAATAATCAACTCACGAATATGTCCGACAGAGTCAACCGTATCCTTAATACCGACAATGTTTTCGTGTGTATCAGCAAGCTTTAACACGAGGTCGACAGACAAATCCTGACCTGTGAGATTTGGAAAGTTGTAAAGAACGACAGGTAGATCTACAGACTTAGCAATGTCATCATAATAGCTAAACAAATGATCCTCAGACAAAACCCAATAATACGGGTTAATGACAACAACACCATCTGCACCGACCCGTTTGGCATCCTGACTTAACTCAATCGCTTCCCTTGTACTCGTACTTCCTGTGCCAATTAAGACAGGTACTCGCTTATTCACATAGGAAACCGCAAATTCAGCTACTGCTTTTCGTTCATTTACTGACATTTGCGAAAATTCTCCTCCCGTTCCAAGAAAGAATAATCCATTCACCCCTTTTCCTATTAAATGATCAATAAGCTGGCCCATTTGTCTTGTATTTAGCACACCTTGCTCATTAAAAAGAGTGGACACAGGCGGTATCACACCTTGAAAGCTCTTTACATTTCCCATCATGTTTCTCCTCCTTATTTAGTTTTATATTATAAAACCTTATGCTATTATTTGAAATACGAAACTATTATATCATAGAATCAAAGACCAAAGGGAATCGTCTTGCCGCTAAAAGGTTAAAAAAGCGTTGCTTAAAGACGAAGGGTAGTCCTCATTCCTCTAATCGAGTAAAAAGTGTTAAAAATGAGCTTAAAAAGTGAAATAGAGGCATGAGAAACCGGAACAACATGTAAAAGAGAAACATGAAGAGAATAACGGAATGAAGAACCGTATGCAGCAGGTGGTCATGCGCCTTGCCCCAATCCACTCAAAAAAGACAAATCGACTTTTTCAGTACCTTTCATTTGAGTAGTAATGGCTTCATTCGTTGTTCGATTAATACGAGAACCCCCTCATATCAAGCTTTCAAAGCTCATTGCTTAAAGGCCCACCAACAGGAGCCTCACCAGTCCTCCATTTCTACTTCAAGACACCCTCTTTCCTTCACCTAGCTTCTACGTTAAAATGAAAGGGTTAGATTATTGCGAAAATAAGAAGAATATGAGGGTTGATCATGCCAATCATTCAATCTGTCGTACGCGCTCTCACGATTTTAGATCTATTTGATGAGCAGAAGACTGAACTAAAAATTACAGAAATAAGTACAGAAATGGGACTCCATAAAAGCACCGTTCACTCATTATTAAAAACACTTCAGGAAGCCAACTACATTGAACAAAACCCCGACAATGGAAAATATAGACTAGGAATGAAGCTAGTTGAACGAGGTAATTTAGTGATAAGTACCTTTGATCTTAGAAATGTCGCTAGAAAATATTTGCTCAAGTTATCCAAAGAAACCGGTCAAACGAGCCACCTTGGCATTTTAGACGGAGATGCAGGAGTATACATTGACAAAAAAGAAGGAGAAAAAGCATTAATTCGTTACTCAAGAATCGGCAAACGAATCCCTCTTCATTCAACGGCTATTGGGAAAATCCTATTAGCGTATCAAAATGAAGAAAACTTAAAGAAGCTACTATCCGATTACCTCTTCACGCCATTAACGAATAAAACTATAAAAAATCATGATGCGCTACAAAAAGAATTAGATGATGTCTTAAGACACGGATACGCTATTGATAACGAGGAAAACGAGCCGGGTGTTCGCTGCATAGCCGTCCCGATCAAAAATCTCGAAGGAGAGCTCCTTGCTGCGATTAGTATTTCAACATTAGTCTCAAATGTACATGATGAACAGCTTCAAGACTATCTGAATTTACTAAAAGATACAGGTGCCAAGCTATCAGAAGAGGTACGTTATGGAACAGCGACATAATAGAAAAAAGTATAAAAAAGATCCTCAGCGATTAAGGCTTAATCAAGATGAGGTCTTTTCACGGGCGCTGAAAAAGGTTGGATTCTTCTCCTTAGATGCAAGCTACTTATTAAAAACAGCGTCCTTTCTACTATACATTTCATAAGCAAAATAACCAAATAAATAACCGATTCCAGCACCTAAACTAGTTGTAAATAAGAAAGAAATTGGAAGAAACAAACCGACAACGCTACCAGTAGCACAGCCAAAAACCATTCCAATTGGCATTAAACTATCCAATAAAGCTTAAGCTCTTTTTGATTTCTTCTTACCAAGATTCCCTTCGTAATATTTAAGTTCCAGCCTTCCTATGCTAAATATGACAATCGCTCCAACGCTGACAACAGGTGCTATCGCCATAACAAATCCCACGCTAAAACCTCCTATAACGTTTCATACTCTTGAATGGCAGCTACAAATTATAGGCAAATCGTTACTACTATGATCATCACATCTCATTCAGCGATATAGTATATTCATCATCCTTTGCGCAGTATCTTCTCCATCGCTTTTCCTTTTGCTAACTCGTCAATTAGCTTATCCAAATAGCGAATTTCCTGCATCGTTGGCTCTTCAATATCTTCCACTCGCACGCCGCAGACTACACCTTTGATCAACGTTCGCGAAGGGTTCATCTTAGGAGCATCGGCAAAGAAGGTTTCAAAGTCTGTCTGCTGCTCTAATTGCGCTTCTAGCTCTTGATCGCTATAGCCTGTCAACCAACAAATAATTTCATCAACTTCTGCTTTCGTACGCCCTTTCTTCTCCGCTTTTGTGACATAATGCGGATACACACTTGCAAAGCTCATTGTATAAATCTTATGCTTGGTCATGAGACACGCCCCTTTCTTTGTATTTGACGTAAAATCGCTGAGTAGTTTAGCTAAAACTTTCTATGGAGAAATTTACAACTTATTTGTTGATGTTTTAAGTGAGTGTGCAACTTATCAATATAAACATCTTGGAATGTTTGATCATCAAATTTTATTAATTGCCTCCATTGCGTTCCCTCTTTTCTATTTAAACCATTATTAACTTTCTATCCGATACCAATATCTATACACTTCTTTAAAACCCAATTTCGAATAAAGATTTAAAGCTGGACGATTATTTAATACAACTTGAAGATAGGCATGTTTGGCTCCATTTTCCTTACCCCACTTTAAAAGAGTACCAATTAATTGTTTTGCATACCCTTGGTTCCTATACTTCTCATTAGTAACAATATCAAACAACCCTATGTATTCCCCCTCTAGTACGCCCATTCCACAAGCAAGAGGCTCATTTCTGTCGTTAAACAAAATGACATAGCAAACTTCAGGAACGATCCTTTTTAATATCTTTTTTAATGTAACTTGGTCAGTACCTCTTACATGATTTAATTCACAGAAATAGAAATACCATTCCTCATCAAAAGTGCTATATAAAACGGTTTTATCTGCTGATGGAACGTCAACGTCATTCAACGATAATAATTGGACACTAGTCAATCCATCTAGTACATACCCTTTTTGTTCAAGAATACGATCCAAGTCATTTGGGAATACATTTGTCGTAAGCTTGTAAATAACTTTCAAATTTTTGCGACGATACATCTTTCTCATATTTTCTATCTTCTCTTCTATCACATCATTTGAAGAGTAAAGTGGATAAATAGAATTGGCTCTTTTGGAATAACCATCAGAAAACCTTACTATCCAACCGTCAACAAGCTGTGTTTGAAGAGCTGGTAGAGCATTCATTGATAGCTCCTCAATTTTTTGTATGACTAGCTTATTATCCATTAAACTAAATCTCTCCCTTGACTATCATACTGAGATTCTCCGAAAGCTTCATAAAAGCCTGAGTTACAGTTTACATTCTATTTAACGGTCTCTTTTCAGCAGCCATCTACATTACTTGTTAGCTACGAGTAAGAACCTTTTTGAATTTGTACGAATTCCTTTTTTGGTTTGATTGTTTTGGATGAACTCGTTCAAACTATCTAAGTCTCTTTCTCTCTTCCCGAAATCAGGAATAATCGGTGTATGTTGAAGTAAAAATATCAGATCCTCAGGTCTTTTATAGTAATCGATTGCATCGTATTCAAAGGATTGAACCTCAGTAAAGCCCGCATCATATAGTTCCGTTACGTACCTTTCTTTTAACGTACCATCGACTTCTCCAAAAGATTGTCCCCTTCCAAAAGCTGTCTTTACATTTAATTTATCTGCTTCACTTACTTGTTGTGTAAAAAAAATCCCACCTTTCTTTAATACCTTAAATACTTCTGTTGAAACAAACGGTGCATGGCAGGCTGAAACAATGTCAAAAAAACCGACAGGAAATTGCAAATCATCAGCAGACATTTGGGAAAATCGTACGTTTAAAGCCTTTGATTTCCTAAGATTTGATCGAGCGGTCTCCATCATTCCCGTTGAAAAGTCAATTCCCACTAAGAACATCAAGGAAGAAGCGATTCTTAATACGTTTTCGCCTCCACCTGTTCCAATGTCCAAAAGAACATCTGAACGTTTGCTTCTTTTCATAACTTCTTCGTAAAACTCCCACTTCATCCCTTCAGTCTCCATTTGTAAATGACTAAAATCCCATCCGTTTACTTCTCCAACCTTATCGTAAAATTCTAATTCATTCATTTTTTAAAACCTACTTTCCACATTTTTTAAAAAATGACTTCCTCAAGGTAGTTACTCCTAATATGTATTCCACTTCTCTATCCCAAGAAATGAAATCGCCATCATCTTTATTGCTCCTAAAGCGGATTGCTTATTTTTAAGCTTGAGATGTAATTGGATGTTTTATATACGATGGAAACTCTTCGTTCCCATTAGTTTTTACGAATAATAAATCATCCTCGTTAAGAATTTCTCTTTTCAAATTTACTGCTTGATAATCAGGTGTATAGTGAAAGACAATTTTCTTCGTATTTTGATTAGAAATGGTTGAGAGAATCTTATTAATGTTGACCTCTTTTTTACTTACAATATCAAAAATATCTAGCTGATGACCCTCTTGCCGAAAGATTACGATGGCTTGTTCATCTTGTAGATAGTAAATGTGATTGTTAAAAACGTAGATACAATAATACATGAGTAGTTCTTGAGTGTTAGCCGTACTAAAACGCTTTGATACAGGAATTCTTTCTAATGCAAAATGATAAATGAAATGAAGGTCTTCCACACTAGTACCATCTAATTTACGGAAAGTATTCACTTCTGTGGAATCTACTAAACATTCCATTGAGAACTGATATTCATGAACAGGTTTAAAGCCGAATTTAGGATAAAAGTCCAATACATTATTATTGGAAAATAAATAGATAAAATCACTTTTATTCTTGTATTCTTCCAAAACCTTATTCATCAGACTTCCCGATAGCCCTCTATTTCGATAGTCAGGATGTGTCATAACGGTCCCTATTTGTATAGCTCTTTTTTTCTCATTGTTTATGATTAAATCCACTTGATTAACCGAGATATTTGCTATAACATGATCATTTTGTACATATGAATACGGAATATATCGGTGTTTCCAATAGTTATTTTGATACCAATCTTCAAAATGGATACCAAAAACGGACATAGCTAGTTCGTTGAAGCTATTTCTTAATTTTTCATTATCTTTGTAATCCTTATAAAATGTTATCTTAGACATTTTGTCACCTCTATAAAGATGTTTATTATGCTGTAACCGGATTAACTGAGCTTATTATTTGTTGTGAATAACGAAAGCTCTTGAATAAAACCTAACAACATTGATTTTCATAACCTGATCTAGCTCATCATTTCTTTTCTAGGGGACAAACAACATTCTAAAAAGATTCATATTGAATTAGATACATCGACAATGTTGCTAGAGCCTTTATCGCAACATGAAATTCCTTTAAAGCTATTTAAGTACTTTTCAACCATAATTTGAAATCTTCCATTATTTTAATAAGCTCACTATTTCTAATTGTTTTTTGTGAGCATTTCAATAATTTAATCTGCTCAAACAACTCTTCATTAGGAAAATACAACTGAACGATCATTAAATTTTCATTTACCTTTGTTGACCAACTTTCATCTTTAACATTTAGCGTTAAATATGCCCCTCTAATCAACCTTTTAATCATTGTACGCTTATAAATTCCAGATATATTTTCTTTAGTAAGCTCTTGTAAATAGTGATCAATGACTGTTAATAGGTCACTATTTAGAGCACAGCTTATTTTTTTGTTTGGTTTCATTCTAGGAAAGTTGTTAGATAAATCTTCTCCATAAATACATGTACACATGTGCCGTAACCAAAAACCCCACTCATAAAAATTTTCTTGTGCCAAAGCTTCCGTCATTTCTCCAATATCATAATCTATTTTAATGATTTCTTTATGTCGTTTTAAAAGGGCTAAAGTCTTTTTGCTAAGTTCGTCTTTTTCAGTAAGAGTTGTTGGAGAATTCACGATTACTGTAAGGTCTAAATCGGATTCATTAGCAACTGCTTCTCCTCTGCCAACACTCCCATAAACATATACACTATGTAACTTTTCTGCAAACACGTTCCTTAATAAATTAATTGAAGCTTGTATAACGTATTTAAATTCATTTTGTATATTTTCTTTAGCGGTATTGTTTAAAATAAACCCGGCACTATCTGTACCTATTCTTGTGGGAATATTCATCATGATCACCTACCTTTTTAGCAAAAAACCGTTTAGTAAATCTATCATTTTTCTTATAATGCTAATCAGCCTATTTTTTAAATAACTATGAGACATGGATACACCTCTGTACAAAATCCCCTTTTCATTCTAAAAAATCAGACTGAAAACTAAGACAATGCTCAATCCGATAACGGCTCCGACATCTGGTTCGAAACGTTTATTCTCTCTTCGTTTTTCCAATATAGTCATCACTTTCCCAAGTATGACTAATATCATTGCTATGCTTATGACTGTATGACTAAAAGCTGCACTGAATGTAGCATGATCAGACATTAGGGCTACAGATATTGGAATGACCACTAACAAGGCTGCACTCACATACAAGAACCATTTCAATTTACTCATTTTCCGCAAACGTTCCTCTCATTTTTAAATTTGTATCGTATACTCCTGTAAAAGAACAGAGGATATGTCGCTAGTTATTTAAAAAATCATGTACAATATTCAATTAACCAACAATCCTGGTATTCACCTTCATGCAATTCATTTTTAGGAAGTAGCATTACTTTTTTAAATCCACATTTCTCGTAGCATCTAATAGCCCGCTTATTTCTTGTTTGAGGATCCATCACTACTCTTTTCGCCTGCACTTCTTCAGTTAAATATCGTACCATAGATGATACAAGTAGTGTTCCAATCCCTTTATTCCAATACGCTACTTCACCAATAAATTGATCTGCACCATATACATTTTCTGTAGTATACCCATAGGCTTTTTGCGTTTCTTCATCCAATTGATAGAATTGAACATATCCAATTTCATTACCGTCAAATTCCACAATGCATCTGACTTCATTATCTTCAGGTAGATAAAATTCCCTTTCAATCTTTACTATATCAAAGGGATTATCTCTCCCTTCATAGAATTCAAGAACTTTAGGGTTTGACAGCCATTTTGCCAGCAGAAACTTATCCTTTTTTTCTAATTTACGAACTTTTAGGTGACCATTTTGAAAGATTGTCATTATACCTCCATCCTCAACCACTTTATTTATATTTCAATACTATGGTTTACTGCTTATTTCCAACGAAATGTGAGAAACCATCACGTGTAACCATTAAGAAAAAGGACTCTTATTTCAGAACTCGACAACATTAGACCAACACTTTATCTCTTTCAAACCATTCATGTTCTAAAATACTCATTTCCCATGAACTCCAATATTGGTCACCCATTTTCCTTGATTCTCTGAGTAATCCTTCTTTTACAAATCCTAATTTTTCATAACAAGCAATCGCCGCAACATTAAAATCAAACACTCCGAGACTAACTCGATGTAATCGAAGCTCTTCAAAGGCAACTTTAAGAATTTCTGTCATCATTTGTTGACCTATCCCTTGCCCTCTTTTACTTTTTTCACCAACTAAGACCTTTCCAATTCTTGCTGATCTGTTTAATCTATCAATCTTCCCTAATGATATATGCCCAATAACTTTTCTTGTTTCTTTTTCTATAACGCTATAAACGAAAATAGTAGAGTAGTCTTTGTTTGCATTTTCAAGGTAGCTTTCTAATTGCTGTTCATCTAAAGGAAATCTAAAAGCAGGTCCTCCCCATTGAAGTAAAAACTCTGGTGTTTCAATCCAGTTAATCAGTTGCTTAACATTAGCACGCTCAAAAAATATTAATTCAACCATATTGTAGGTCCCCTGTTTTTTGTAAATAGAAATTTTATCCAACTAGCTTGCACCTTGTTGACGTTTAAGAGTGATCGTTTCTTTTCTCCGTTTCCACCTTTTAGTGACAAAATGGATAGCCAAATAAATGATTAGGACATTCACTAATATACTTAAAAGATTAATGTGTAAGCCATCATTACCTGTGAAAAAATTAGTTCCAAACCATATACTATTAGGCTCTCTTTGATAAATGGTTATACTCGTTAAAGGGTAGCCATACGTATACCTCCCCATCCCATCACTAATAAATCGGCTAGGAATGAAAATAACTATTAACGCACAGAGCAATACGCTGTATCCCATAATTGTATGATTAATCCGCTTCAAAATACCACCTCGTTAATCGTATTTTTCTACAAACCTGTGCACGTTTTAGCAGCTTCTTTCATTCATGAGCGTTTTCTGTTCTTGTATTTCAAATTCCACATCACGATCCGTTGAATGACAATCATGATTGAACCTAAAATTAACACTAAAACAGGTCTTTCACTACGTTCTGCAGAGGCATTAATATAAAATATACCGACTAACAATATGACCACACAGGATAATGTCACTGTTATTTTTTCCTTCTTCATAGTTCCTCCTTACTCTCCAATTTTTAACTTCTTTTTTATTTTAACATTAATTTCCTTTATAAAAAGAGAAAAAGAGCGTCCTTTTACGGCACGCTGTCTCTCTCGTTAAGTCTATAGTTAGGGAGTATATTTATTACTTCCTGGGAGGCTTTTGATTGTATTCCATGCTTCAATTGCTTCTTTTCGGCTTTTCTGTTGGTTTTTCGGGTCCGTATAAAAATCACGTATAAACTGGTTGTATTCAAATTGAGGGGCGATTTTTTTCTTGTATGTAGGGTCTTTTCTTCGGTCTTCTTCTTCATACCAAGCATCGACAACATCACGATACGTTTTTCCAATATTATTTTTAAAGTAGTTTTGGATATACGTAGAAAAATGAAATTTGGGGATAACCGTCTTAAAGAACGCTCGTACCTCTTGACTACAGCGATGGTTTTCCGTAATGACTGTCTCAAGGTTCAAATCTAATGCTTTATCTACCTTATTGCTTACCCTTGATTTTCTAATTGGCTTTTTAATCTCGCCTGCATCGAGAAACACATGAATCCTATTAGAAATCTCTCCTTTTGAACCAGATGCACTTATTCCGTTCTCTCGACAAAAAGTTTGTAATTCTTCCTTTAGCCAGTAATAATCATTGAAATCTTTCATGCTCATTTCTTTTGTTAGATTCGGTCTCATAACCTTCAGCTCCTTGTATTCTCAACGTCCTCAAGAACATATATTCCCCTCCATTATATTTTATCATAGAGCTTGCTTCCATTAATGCTGAAAGATCGTTTTAAACAAAATCCTCCTCTGACATCACTTGGAAACCATTTCTTTTTAATAAGGCTGAAGTAACACCATTTCCAACAATCCTTTCACCCTTGAATTCACCGTTATAAATCATTGAACTCCCACAGGATGGACTATTCTCCTTGAGAATAACGATTGAAGCATTTATTTCTCTTGCTTTACGTAAAGTAGCATGAGCACCTTCAAGGTAAAGAGCCGTTACATCTTTTCCAGACTTTTCAATGACTTTAGCGTTTCCATCAAGTACATCTTCTCCGTTGCCACCTACTATTTCAGCCGGCTCCCTCGGTGTTAAAAATCCACCAAGCAGCTCGGGGCAAATCGTCACAGCTTTCTCCTCATTAACTAGCTTACTGATCCGATTATCCAAGCTATGTGTACCGTTATATCTCACTTCTAATCCAGCTAAACAGGAACTGACCAAAATCATGAACGCCACCTCACAAGTACATATATTCTTTATCAAACGAATTCATTGGCTTTATGCCATCGCATCATATACATCACAAATTGTTGATGATTTACTTTTTAAATGATAGACCTTCTTCTTCTAATAACGTTCTCATAGTAGGTAAGGAAGCTGGTCCAATTCCATGAATGCGTAATATTTCTTTTTCCGTATACGTCGACAGCTTTTGCAAAGTGTCAATTCCTTCGTGAAGCAACGCATTTCTTGCAGGTGAACTAAGCTTCGATAGGAAGCCGCTATTTGGCTTACTCTCCTTATCACAGGTAGGACAACTCGGGCAATCACTACTTTTGTAATACGTATGTCCCTTTTCACAAACCTTCAACGTTTTTTCGGATGTCACATTAATTCCTCCTAGCTAATTTTTGATTAATGTTAACATATCACAATTTGCGTATTCATTATAGTAGCTTATTAATCAACCAAAAATCATTATGGTATGAATGAAATGATTTTTTCCATTCAGCATGTTGGTTCTCATCAATGGCTCTTTTATTGCATTTACAATAATTTTGACATATCTTAAGTATATCATTATTATTGCATTTGCATCAAATATAAAATAGAGGTGAACGATGGTGAAGTCTATCCTACGGGAAATTGGCATGATAGCAAGAGCTTTAGATTCTATAAGTAATATTGAATTTAAAGAATATGATCTTACAAAAGGACAGTATTTGTACCTAGTGCGAATCTGCGAACATCCAGGAATTATACAAGAAAAAGTAGCCGAAATGATAAAAGTAGACCGATCAACAGCTGCACGAGCGATAAAAAAACTTGAACTACATCACTTTATCGAAAAAAAGGCCGATAAACAAAATAAAAAAATAAAAAAAACTTTATCCCACAGAAAAAGGACAAAGGATCTATCCTTATATTAAAAGAGAAAATGATCATTCAAATAAGGTTGCCCTATCTGGATTTAACGATAATGAAATAGAAATGATCTTCAATCAGCTTCAAAGAATAAGAACAAACATTGAGAAAGACTGGGAATATGTAAAAAAAGGAAACAAACGAAATTATTAATTATACAAAAGGAGAGACACATTGTGATGACTACTTCTATAAGAAAATGTACCCTTGACGATTTACATACAATTCAAAAAGTGAGCTATGAAACATTTAACGAGACATTTAAGCATCAGAACTCACCTGAGAATATGGATGCCTACTTGAAGAAAGCATTTAATTTACAGCAATTAGAAAAAGAATTAACCACTCCTTCATCTCAATTCTATTTTATCTATTATCATAATCGATTAGCTGGATATTTAAAGCTCAATATGAATGATGCACAATCTGAAAGGCTAGGGGATGATGCGCTTGAAATTGAAAGAATTTATTTAAAAAATAAGTATCAAAAGCTTGGACTTGGTAAGCACTTACTAGATAAAGCTTTACAAATAGCAACAGAATACAATCAGAAAAAAATATGGCTAGGCGTATGGGAGAAAAATTCAAAGGCAATTGCTTTTTATAAGAGAATGGGGTTTGTCCAAACAGGAGCTCATGCTTTTTATATGGGAGAAGAAGAACAAACAGATTTTATCATGACCAAAATGCTTAAATAAATAAGGATGACTGTCAAAGGCACTGAAAAAGTACAAATCAACTTTTTCAGTGCTCTTACTTTCCCTTTTTAAGAAACCCACTTTAATCCTACCGCTGATCCTAACACCATAAGAATAAACAACAGTCGCTTCCAACCTTTTGGCTCATTATATAAAAGCATGCCAATAATTGCTCCGCCAGCGGCGCCAATTCCAGTCCAAATGGCATAAGCTGTCCCCATTGAAATTGTTTCCATCGCATAAGCAAGAAAGAGAAAGCTTAACCCAAATCCCGCTATTAACAAAGCAAGTGATAGTCTTTTTCGATCATTATGCCATTTATTGATCATCGCAACACCAAAGATTTCACAAACACCTGCTATAATTAAAAATATCCATGCCATCAGGATTCAACCCCTTTCTGTGCGTGATCCTCTGTCACTAACTTCAAACCAATAACACCTAGTAATAACAGTACAATAAGAACTAGTTTCACCCCTTTAAAAGGTTCGCCAAAAAAGATCATTTCAGAAAAAACCGTTCCCGCTGTACCGAGCCCAACAAATACGGCATAAACCGTTCCCACTGGAAGTCTCCTCCCGGCCATAATGAGCAAATAGAAGCTAATAATAATGGCTATCATCGTCCCTGCCCAACCCAAAGTGCCATCAGCATGCTTTAAGCCAATAACCCATAAAACTTCAAAAAAAGCTGCAACAAACACTTTCATCCAATCTCTACTCATGAAAATCCCCCTCCAATAAGAAAAACGTGTTAGCGTCTTTTCTTAACTGCGTTGTGCGGAGCCAACGCTCTTCTTCGGATGATCTCGCTAACTTCTTCGATTTTCCTTACATTTCCTTCCTCGAATTTTATACATTCTTATCCTTTGACAAAAAGAAAAAGCCTGAGAGATCACTAAAAAAGTATCTCCCAGGCTTTTATCCTTCCGTGACACAGCATAGCTGTGAGTTTTCTCTCGGACCAGACCAACAAAGCGTTGCGGAACCCTAGAAAACATTTATTCTATGCAATTCATTTTTATTATACACCGTTTCATGGTGGTTGCAAGTGGTATACACAGTCTCTTACTCTCCCAAGTCATCCGCCTTTTCAAACAAAACCTCTGGAATCATATCAAATCCTTCAATTTTCGTCGTTTCCTCCACTTCAATTAATAAGCATTGTTTGCCATTCACATGAACTTGACGTACATACCGTAAATCCTGTGGACTAATGGATATATCAGCGATTTTCGTCTTTATTTTAATTGATTTAGACGTATATTTGGGAACGATATTATTGGCTTTCAACTCATATTTCTCATCGTCAATGACGCTCTTAAAGGCAACTTCCACTTTATCCTGATCGACCTTTTCAATACCGCTACTTGTTAATACTCTCTCGACATCGCGGTAATCTAATTTCGGTACTTCCTCTTCCTCATTTTCTTCCATGATTCGGTTTACCTCATCGTATACATTCGACAATGTCCTTGTATTCATTTGATCGCCAGCAACGCTGCGAACAATTTCTTCAAATGCATCTTTGTCATCTTGCGCTGTCATGATTTCTTCAGCATTAATCACGTCTTCAATGAAATCCTCGTTCAATTCATTCGACTTGCCTGTTGAATAAAGAATATGGTTCACATCTGAAGCATGATCCGTTATAGAAGGAAACAGGAAGCCTGTGATTGGCGCTTTTAAATCGATGATCGGATCGACGACTACATTATATTTAAACTCTTTTTCAACGTAATCAAACAGCAATTCCTTCTTCGGATCTTCCGTTCGATTCATACTACATAGGATAAATGGATGAGAATACACCGTGTCTTGATTACTTCCCTCTACCTCTTCACTTTGACGCTTCATCGGCTTTCGGTACTCACCACGAATAAACGTAATCACAACATCCATTTCATATTGCTTATCCTTCAGCATCTTTTCAACGATTTGTAGCATCTGACTCGTCCATTGCTCGGTATCTTGACTAATCAGCCCATGATGAAGAATGAGCTGGCTACTATTTTCCGCATCACGCTTAAACTTCAACTCAAACAGCTTCTCGTCCAAATTCCCAGAAAGGACCTTCTTGAAATTAATCATGAATAACTCTTTCTGTTCATCCTCTAATAGCTCAAATGCTAAGCATTGCTGATGATACACCTCACTTGATTCTTTCATAATGTACACGTTAAATATTTCTTTTATCTCTAATTTGTCATTGTTCACTCTAAACTGTCTACGCATATGGGCGATGTCTTTTTTATTCAATCTATATTCCACTCCTACTTTCAATATCAACACTCATTTTACCATAGATGCGTGAGATTTCAGTGAGAGGATTTACATAGTCTATTCAGTTTACTTTACCCCCTTAAACACAAGGAACCTTGGCAGAATAAACACTATCCACCAAGGTTTTTATTTCAATATCTATCTAAATACAATAATAGGAATCATGCATATCAAAATCAAGCGGAATCCCATACGAACTCCTCCTCATTCACATGCTTATGACTTTGGCAGTAATACTGAAAATACATTCATTACCGTCATCCTTAACCATTTTTCACTATTTTCAAGAGCTTCATCTATCGAACACGTTGTTTGTACGATGGAAAAAGCAGCTGTAATACCGATCTTCTCTAACGTTTTTGGACTCAAATCCAATTGACCACAAAACGCAATAGTCGGAATAGCCAGTCTTTTTGTTTCTTCACCAACTCCCTTAATCACCTTTCCTGATAAAGTCTGACTATCTAATTTCCCTTCTCCAGTCACAACTAGATCCACATTTTGCAATAATGATCGAAAATGAACCTCCTCCATCATTAAATCAATCCCCGATCTCATCTTTGCCTGAAAGAAATGAACAAGAGTTGCGCCAATCCCTCCTGCTGCACCACCACCTTTTATAGAAAAAAGAGAGGAACCATTCAATGTCTTTACGACAGAAGCAAAGTGAGCTAAGTTCTGATCAAGCAGCGGAACCATTTCATCTGTAGCTCCTTTTTGAGGTCCAAATACGACCGACGCCCCGTTTTTTCCACAGAGAACATTTGTCACATCACTTGCCACCAAAAAGGATGATTCGTTAATCCTTTTATCGAAATGAGACAAATCAATGTATGATAGTGCTGATAGCGCGCCTCCACCTAGCGGAAGTTCTTCACCATTATTCTGTAAAAGCCGAGCCCCTAACGCTTGTAAAATACCGGCTCCAGCATCGTTAGTCGCACTTCCTCCTAAACCAATAATAAAGCGCCGATATCCGTGATCAAGAGCAGCTTTAATAAGCTCTCCTGTTCCATAGCTAGTTGTAATGAGTGGGTTTCGTTCTTTTTCATCTAAGCGTAGTAAACCAGATGCTTGTGCTACATCAATGACAACCGTTTCACCATCACCTAATACACCATAAAAAGCTTCAATTTCCCGATTAAGAGGATCGTGAACCTTTATCTTGATTCGTTTTCCATCTGTCGCACGCACCATATTTTCGGTTGTCCCTTCACCACCATCAGCTAATGGAACCATTTTTATATTGATAGAGGAATCGATCGAATGAATGGCTTCCTTGATGGTCTGACAAACTTGATTAGCATCAAGCGAACCTTTGAAAGAATCAGGAGCAATTAGTATATTCATATAAATAGCACCTACCCATAGTTATTGATTTTGATTGCGTAGTCTAACTTCAGCAGAATTTCCCTCAATAGCTGCTTAGAAAGGGGAATCCTCATTCCCCTAAATAAGGAAAAATCCACTTCCTGAGAAGAAAAAGGAATCCTCATTCTTTTATTTAAGCTAAATAAGACCAAAAGGAGCAATAAAATCCAAAATAGAGGAATAAGGAACCGTAACAACATGAAAAAGTGAGATTCAGAAAAAATAGAGGAATAAGGAACCGCATATAGCACTTGACCGATGCGCCCCGTCTCTGTCCATCCTACAGTCCATCGAAGAAATTAAAATTGAGAACCACATATAAATTCCTTAGCAACCAAAAGAACGACAGGACCACCCCTATCGTTCTCCACCTACCTCTTTATCTATTGATGATTTTCAACCGCTGCTCGCTCAATGGCTAAACCTCGCTTGTAACGCTCCATGAATTGCTCATAACCGGCTACATCTGCTGGATCTGGTACGATCGTTTTCACTTCTTGATCAACAAAGACGCGCTCATTTAAATAGTCTTCTAACGTTTCATCGTTCTTTTTGTTGATCATATATGCTCCAAGTAGAGCCATTCCCCAAGCTCCGCCTTCACTGGCTGTTTTCATGATAGAGACAGGGGCATTCATAGCCGCTGCTAGAATCGATTGGCCAACACCTTCTGTCTTAAAGATTCCACCATGTCCTAGAAGTTCATCTAATTTCACATTCTCTTCTTTCGTCAAAATATCCATCCCGATCTTCATCGCACCAAATGCTGTAAATAATTGCACGCGCATGAAGTTCGCTAAATTAAAGTTACTTTCTGATGAACGAACAAATAGCGGACGTCCTTCTTCAAAATGAGTCATATGCTCTCCAGACAAATAACCATAGGACAAGAGGCCGCCACCATCTGGATCACCTTGAAGAGCTTGCTTGAATAACGTTTCGAATATTCGGTTTGTGTCCGTTTGAACACCCATTGCCCCTAGAAACTCCTCAAATAGCCCAACCCATGAATTTAAGTCAGATGAGCAGTTATTCGAATGCGCCATCGCCACTAAGTTACCTGTTGGTGTTGTGACAAGGTCAATTTCCGGGTAAACCCTTGATAAATCCTTCTCGAGTACAACCATCGCAAAGGCTGATGTCCCTGCTGACACATTACCTGTACGCTTGGCAACACTATTAGTCGCTACCATTCCCGTACCTGCATCACCCTCTGGCGGGCAAAGTGGAATTCCAGGCTGCAATTCACCTGTAACATCTAGTAGCTTAGCTCCTTCAGCACTCAGCAAGCCGGCACTCTCACCTGCTACTAGCACACTTGGCACGATATCCTCTAGCTTCCAATTGATTTGCTTTGCAGTGACCTTTTCATTAAATTGTGCAATCATCGTTTGATTGAAATCCTTCTTGCTCAAATCAATAGGAAAGATACCTGATGCTTCTCCTACTCCTAGCACTTTCTCCCCTGTAAGCTTCCAATGAACGTAGCCAGCTAGAGTCGTTAGAAATGCCACATCATTTACATGCTCTTCTCCATTTAGAATCGCTTGATATAAGTGTGCAATGCTCCAACGTTGTGGAATCGGATAGTTAAATAGCTCCGTTAACTGCTTAGAAGCTTGCTCCGTTATATTGTTGCGCCACGTACGAAATGGAACTAACAGCTGATCTTGTTGATCAAATGCCATGTACCCATGCATCATCGCACTAAAACCAATCGCTCCGACCGTTTGTAACGTAACACCATACTGCTGCTTCACATCGTGAGCCATCTTTTGATAACTATCTTGTATGCCCTTCCAAATTTCCTCAATACTGTATGTCCAAATTTGATCGACGTAACGATTCTCCCAATCATGACTGCCTGTTGCAATGGTAGTGTGATCTTCCCCAATCAGAACTGCTTTAATCCGTGTTGATCCAAGCTCTATGCCAAGTGACGTCTTCCCATTTTGAATCGCATTTTTCACATCAATACTCATACTATCGCCTCCACTAGATTCATAGCCTTCTCATCCGTTTCTTTTTACATGGTAATATCCATAAATAGAATCAATTATCTTGTACGTATATTTAAATTGATATGTTTATATTACTAAAATTAGTACGTACATTCAAGCGTTTAACGAAAGACTTATTCACGTTTTCTCTATTATATTATGCTAAGCTATTATTCAATCATACTAAATTGTATAAGAAAAATGTGCTAACGTCTTTTTTAAAATGGCGTAATGTAAAGTCGTTACTAAGGCTTTTAGGTTCAACTAAGAATTTTATCCCTTCTAATTTTCACAAAAAAGAATTGAAGCCTTTATAACTAGGCTTCAACTCTAGAAAGATCAAAATAAATTCATCTATTATTTATTAACCACTTCCTGCACACTATTTTCAGTAAATACATTCTTCTCAGGCTCTGCTGCGTTCTTTTTCTTCAACCAAATTTGCCCGATTTCCTCGAGTGTCTTGTTCTTCGTTTCAGGAACGATCGTCATAACAAATGTGAAGCAAATCGCATTAATAACAGCAAACATCCAGAACGTGAATGCTCCACCCATATTATTAATTAAAATCGGTGTGAATTGACCAATTGCCCAGTTTGCTCCCCAAAGGAACATTGTCGCAATTCCCACTGCTTTCGCACGCAAGTGGTTCGGGAAGATTTCCGGAATCATAATCCAAGGAATAGGTCCCATTGATACACAAAATGCTGCGGTGAAGCCCGCTATGAATATGATGAGTAAAGGACCACTACTAGCCGGTTCAAAATAGAAGACGCTACCAATTAACACCATGAACAGTGCCATTAAAATCGAACCAACTGCCATGAGCTTTTTACGTCCAAGCTTATCAATTAATAATAGAGCGACAATCGTAAATAAAACTTGTACACTACCGATGATACTTGTCGCCAAGAACTCGGTATTATTTTCAAAGCCTACACTACGAAAAATGTCTGGTCCATAGTATGTGACCGCATTCATACCTATCACTTGGTTAAAGAGAGCAAGGAATATCCCGACACCCATCGCCATACGCAACCCTGGCTTTAGTAGCTGTTTAACAGAAGTATTTTTCTCTGTTTCAATCGAGACTTTAATCTCCTTCGCTTCCTGCTTTGCGACTTCTTCTCCATTAATACGCGTCAATGTTTGAAACGCTTCCTTCTCACGCCCTTTTTGAATTAAATAACGTGGACTTTCTGGAATGAAGAACAATAAGACGAAGAAGATTAACCCTGGCAATACGCCATAGCCTAGCATCCAGCGCCAGCCTTCCTCTAATCCCCACGCATACGTACCACTGTTGGCCACTGCATAGTTAATGTAAAACGTTGCACAAATCCCGAAGATCGTAAATAACTGATAAAGCGAACCGAGTCTTCCACGAATTTTCGGCGGTGCACACTCACTAATATACGTCACAGACAGAGCCGACGCGAAACCGATTCCAAAACCACCAATAATTCTCGCCACAATTAGCATCGACACACCTGTTGCAAAAGCAGAGCCAATTGCCGAAATAATAAAGAGCACTGCTGATAAGAACATAATATTTCTTCGTCCGTATCGATCACTTAAGAATCCAGACAGTGCCACCCCGAGCACACCACCGACCATCACACAGGAAATAACCCAACCTTGCATCGCAGGTGTTAACTCATAGCGCTCAGCAAGAAAGCCAATCGCCCCTGAAATAACCGCGGTATCAAAACCATACATAAGCCCCGCTACCCCAGCCGCAACTGCAATTAATATGACATACCATGATGACTGTTTCTGTAACATTGAAATCCACTCCTATCTTTATCACGTACTACTTCTATATCTCATTTAAGTGAATCATTGAAAATCGACATAGTCTAATGCCCTAGCACCCCCTGTTTCTTCTCTAAATGTTGTCGTTTTCATTATTCATTTCATAACGCTTAAAACGTTTACAGACAATGTAACATAGTAAATCTAGCTCAAAATCATAATCACCTGCACATTTTTGTTATCACCTAGACAAATTTGTAATGGTTTTCATATAAACGTCGTTGTCGTTCTATAGCAACAAATTAAGGCCACGGAAAAAGTTTCGTTTTAACTTTTTCCGTGGCCTTGATACTTGCCTCGATATTCTCTCGGACTCATACCTGTTTCCTTCTTAAATACGCGACTAAAATAATTCGGATCCTTATAGCCGATCGTCAAGGCAATTTCCTTTAATGGCGTTTTCCCGTCTAACAGTAAGTCCTTAGCCTTAGTCATTCTCGTATGTGTAACATATTCAATAAACGTCAGTTGAAAATGCTCTTTAAAAAGCTTGCTTAGGTAATAAGAGCTCAGCCCTACTCTTTCAGCTGCCTCTTCTAACGTAACGGCTTTATGATAGTGACCATCAATATATTCCTTCGCTTGTAGAAGTAAACGATCGACACCGGTCGTCCTCCATTCTCCTAACCGTTCAATAATGACGAGCAAATGTGTCTTCGCGCGTTCCTTGATTTGCCTAGCTGTTTCTAATTGCTCAAAGCTCATCTGAACATCATCGTCAAAGCCAAGCTCATTCATCGCTCGCGCTAACACGGTAAAGAAGTTTTCGGTCGCCTTTTTTATCAATTCAATCTTTGAATGAGACGCTTGCTGAATGAGCTGGAAATACGTATCAAACAGCTGCAGCCCCTGCTGGCTATCGCCTGTTTTAACCGCATGCATAAGCTTCTTCTCTACTTCATACGGAACCAGCTCTTTTCGCTGCTTACGTAAATGACTACTGTAAACCATATAGGCGGCACGTTCATGATGATAGACCAATTCTAAGGCATAGATCGCTTCTTCATAGGATTGTGAAAAATGTTGAACATCCGATACAATCGAGCCGATTCCTGCCAACAGTCGACAGCCCTCTAGTTGCTTTTGCACCTGATGAATAATCGCTCCTGCTATATTCTGCCTTAGCTTCTCCCCCGCTCCATCTTCATCTGTTAATAAAATAAAGCTCGGCACTTGAAACCCCGTTAATGGTCCGACAAGTGCAGAAACACCCTCCTGATCCATTGTCTGTTTCAACACTTTATACCAGCGACTCTTCTCTTGCCTATTAGGGTGAAGCTTCTCAGAATCAAATGAAAAAACAACGACAAAGCCTTGCTTTTGATCAAGATCGAGCCACTTTTGCCAATCCTCCCGCTCAAACTCATGAACATGATCGAGCATTAATGAAACGATCAATTCCATTTCGATAAAGGAACCAACTCTCTCTACTCGCTGATTCAGCTCTAATACTTCACTCCCTTGCCTTCGCTCCTCCTCAATCTCTGCTACCATTCGATCGAAGGCCTCAAGCACTTCAGACACTTTACTCGGCTTCAGCAAATATTCCTTAATACCAAACTTCATCGCTTGGCGTGCATAATCGAACATATCAAAGGCAGACACCATAATACATTTCACATTTGGCTCGATAGCGAGAATTTGCTCAATGGCTTGAAGACCATCAAGCTGCGGCATTTTAATATCCATAAAAATCAAGTCTGGCTTCTTATCTCGTGCAAGCTCAACAGCCTGCTTACCATTTTGCGCTTGTGCTACCACTTCAAATCCCGAGCGGTTGTTTGATAGCATAAGCTCCAAGCCTTCCCGTTCAAGCGACTCATCATCTACTAGCATTACCTTTATCAATGTCTCTCTCCTCTCTCCTGTTTTGTTACGTAAATCCTTACAGTTGTGCCACTGCCACGCTCAGAGTCAATATGGAGTTGGCTTTCCTTATCAAACAACTTCAACCTAGTCATGACGTTTCTCATCCCGATACCAGTCGAATGGCCAGAGCCTCCCTTCCTATTAGCGTGAGTATCCAGTAATCGATCAATCGTTTCCTGATCCATCCCGACACCATTATCCTTAATTTCAATACAAACCTTCTCATTCTCCTCACGAATCGATAAAACAATATGAGCTCCTTCGCTCATCTCTTCAATCCCGTGCATAAAGGCATTCTCAATAATAGGCTGTAGCGTTAAGCATGGAATAGGCGTCGATAAGCACGCTGGATCAACATCCTCTACAAACGTCACCCGATCACCAAAGCGCGTCTTCTGAATAAAAAAGTATTCGTTCACAATTCGAACTTCATCCTTCAATACCGTCTCTCGATTCAAATTGCCAATATTATAACGCAGCAACGTTGAGACCGATGAGATCAAATCACTTGTCCGCTCTGCCCCTTCGATATAGGCCGTTTTCGAAATGGAATTCAGCGTATTAAAAAGAAAATGAGGGTTAATTTGATTTTGTAAGCTTTTCAATTCCATTTCTTTAAGCGATTGCGCTAACCTCGCTTTTTCTTCGATATCTGTCACAGATTGCAAAATGTTCCTCTTCATTTCATTGAACGTCTTCGTTAAAAACCACAGCTCATCCTTCCTTGCTACAATGACATCTTCACCTGAATAATTCCCTCCAGCAATGCGTTGAGCTGCCTTCGTTAAACGTCCGATCGTCCGCGTAATTCCATCGGAGAACCATAAGGCAAACAGGACACTCAATAGAATAATCGAACCAATAATCGCCGTCCCCATCTTTTCTGTATAGGAGATTTTCGCTTCTGTTAATAGCGATAGCTCTTTATAATCTGTCAATTCATCATTAATCAATTCAAGCGTCTGTTCATGAATATAACCTGCGATGATTTCTGCTTCATTTAACGAGAGTGAATATTGCTGGACATCTCGTCGCTCAACACCTTCGACCGTTTGATCTGTCTGTTCAAGAAAGCTACTAAGCAAATTCAAATAGTTCTTCTTAGCAATACCATCCTTTTCTGTCCTCTGAAACTCCTGCTGCAAGCGAAGGAGCTGGGTTTGATCCTCTTCATAATAGGAATGGTTTTGCGGTAATGGTTCATGGACATAGATTTGCAATGATTGAAACGTTTCACTCGTCATTCTCGTCAGTTCATTAAGCAATAGAAGCTGTTCAACACTTTCATCATTCAACTCCAGCACCCGCTGATGACTTTGCTCGCGAACGAAAAAGACGAGGACAACTAGCAATAAGAGTGCGACAAAATAAATAAGTAGCTTCGTCCGAATCTTGATCATAGCGACTCACCCTTTTCACGCTTCCAGCTATCTATGTTCGATCTTCGGATAATGGATGCATTCGTATGATAAATCTCGTCCACCACGTCCCCCTGAATAAGATCAAGCATCATCTCAATGCTTCTGTAGCCCATTTCGAGTGGCTGTTGCTCTACTATTGCATCCAACTCGCCCGTTTCGAGTAATTGAATGTTTTCCTCCAATGGATCAAACGTCATGACGTACAAGCTCTCCTGCTTCTGAAGCGTTTGGGCGGCTGCCACGATTCCTATGCCATCCCACGAGCTAGTCCCAATCATCGCCGTAATCTCATCATGCTCACTTAACATCGTGTATGCCTTCTCCTCAGCCTCCACTCTCGTAATGTTCGATTCTTCCACCGCTACAATGTCAATTCCATCAACCTTTTCAATCGTATCCTTGAACCCTTGAACACGTAGCTGATGATGCGTATTGTCAAAGCTACCCGTTATTATTCCTACCGTCGCCTGTCCGTTCGTATCTTCAATTAATGCTTCACCGGCTAATTGACCAGCTACATAATTATCCGTTCCAATATAAGCAGCACGTAAACTCTCTGGCGAGTCTGTATCTATTGTCATCACAGGAATGCCTTCATTTACAGCTTGATTAATCAACGGTGTGAACGACTCATTTAACGCCTGCACAATCATTCCGTCAACCTTGGACTTAATCGCCATATCTAACAGCTTCAGTTGCTCCTCCGGATTCGAACGGCTTGGCCCCTTATACTCAACAAACACATCATAACGCTCTTCGGTCTGCTTCGCCCCTTCTCCAACTAAACGCCAATAATCATGATTCATCTCCTCACCGATTAACACAAAGTGATAGGTCGGAAGTGATGAATCAGGAGCGATCTCATCATCAATCCTATGTTCATACGTTTGCACTTGTTGATAATAATAAAAAGAAAAGCCAATCGCTACAATAAGCAACGAAAGTAAGACATAATAATGAATAGGTTTCCGATTCATGTTGCCCTCCTGCTCAATCCTATAATAAGTAGATGCTTGTATGTTACGCTTATTACAGGAATGAATCAAATGTTTCGTTCATTCATGGGGCACACTGTCTAATAAGTCACACACAATTAAAGAGTCATTCCAAAAGAGAAGCCTCTTAAAGGAGATCCGTATGAAAATAACCATTATTGGATTTTGGGGTGCATACCCTGAGAAAAACGCCGCAACGTCCTGCTATTTACTAGAACAAAACGATTTCCACTTGCTCATTGATTGTGGAAGTGGAGCCTTAGCTCAATTACAAAATTACTTACCTTTGCACAACTTAGACGGGCTCATTCTCTCCCACTATCACCATGATCATATAGCCGATGTTGGGAGCTTACAGTATAGTAGGTTAATATATAATCAATTACACAAGTCATCTACCCTCTTTCCAATCTATGGACACAATAAGAACAAAGCTGCATTCAAATCGTTACATTTTCACGATGTGACTGAAGGCCATGTTATTGAAGAAAACAAGCCCGTCCAAATCGGACCTTGGCAGGTAACCTTCTGCAAAACCGAGCACTCTGCCTATTGCTTAGCTATGAAATTTCTAGATCCAACAACAGGGAAACAGTTCGTCTACACAGCCGATACGTTTTGGTGCGATGAGCTTGTCACATTTGCAGCAGGTACCGATCTTCTCATCTGTGAAGCTTCCTTATATGAAGATACGCATGCAGCCAAAACAGGCCATATGACCCCTGTACTCGCCGCAAAGCTGGCACGTGAAGCGAATGTACAAACGTTAGTGCTCACCCACCTGCCTCATTTCGGCGACCATCGAGATTTAGTAAAAAGGGCGAAGGAAGTATTTGATGGCGAGGTAATACTCGCAAAGGCAGGATTGTCTTTTTCATAAGGTTCGTAAAAGGACACGCCAATCTTTAATCGAAACCTCATTCTTACAGAAGGCCTGTTTCTTCTGTATAGCGAAATGAGGTTCTCCTTTCTCAACGTTAACTATTAGTGGAGTGACCTGCTTCGGCGAACTGACTATCGTAAATCTTCATCCACCTCTCCTTGTGCTCATATAAGAATATAAATAAAGCTATTTGTCCGATAATAAATAAGAATAAGCCTAGTACGAGTCCAGCAATAATTTCAAACCAACTTACAATCAAAGAAAGTTGAAACCAGCTACTTATAGCAATCACACTTAAGACAACATGAATACACGCTGCGATCGTCGAATGCACCTCAAATTTTCCCGTATTTTGAATCATGAATGAGCCATAAAACCCACTAACAAAGACAGCTATTCCCATATTCATCGTATACAGGACAAATGTTAGTTCAATCATCTTTCCATCTCCCTCCAACAATTACGTCGTGCTTAGTTGTTACATTAAGGGCACTGAAAAAGTTTGGTTTCTAACTTTTCAATTACCCTCTACATTAAAGTGGGTTGACGTGCTCTGCCTGCATCCAACCTTGTAACAAATGGAGCCGACACATCTCTTTTAATTAAGCCATTCCCTCATTTGTACGCCCGACAAACTAGGATCATAACTAAAATATTGGTAGAAGCTCTAAGATTTTTTTATCATTCTTCCAGCAAATAATGAAAGGAACGAAACGTCTTTTATCGAATATTACTGGTATGTCAATGAAGCTAGAAGTCCGTTCTTGTAATAGGAGTAGGTGAGTCTTAAGAAAGAAAGGAGGATTTATCGATGGGAAAGCATGAAAAAGAGTCATTGCTTACAGGAGGAAATGTGTCTAACGTTTATCGTTTAGGAGATACGGTGCGACGAGATTTAAAGCGAGACAGTATGAAAATCCATTCTTTATTAAAGCATTTGGAGAACAAAGGTTACCATTACGCACCAAAATTTTTAGGTATTGATGAAAAAGGGAGAGAGGTATTATCATTTATTGAAGGTGAAGCTGGGAATGACCCTTTAAAAGCATACATGTGGTCTAATCAATCTCTGAAAGAAATCGCGAAAATGTTACGCCTTTACCATGACGCTGTAAGTGACTTTCCATTATCAGATGATTGGCAGCCGATAGACAAAACTCCCCCTCATTTCGAAGTGCTATGCCACAATGATTTTGCTAGATACAACATTATTTTTAACCATGAAAGACCCGTTGGCATTATTGACTTTGATGTTGCTGGTCCTGGTCCAAGACTTTGGGATATCGCTTATACACTTTATACATGTGTCCCTTTAAGTAGGTTTTATCTATCTGAAGCTGGTGAAAAGGTTTATTATGAAACGTCACAGCATGCGAACCGTGTAAAACAAAGAGTTCAACTGTTTTTTGACTCTTATGGTGAGACAAGGAAAGATGATTATTTGGAAACGGTATTATTACGATTAGAAGGTTTATGTCAAACCATTGAAAGGAAAGCCAATGAAGGTGATCCTGCCTTTCAAAAGATGATAGAAGAAGGGCACCTTGAACATTATCAAAACGATATGGCGTTTATTCAAACGTATGGACGAGAGTGGGTTTAATCGTGGGCGTTGATTTCTTCAAGCTCTATAACATTTATCATACAAACGGAAAAGCGTGCTTTCCTCAAATTGAAAGCACGCTTACTCTAAGATTGATCACACTTATGCTCAACATGCAGACTACTTATAATAAAAGTGACCCTAAAGAAATTTATTTAACCATTCAAAAATGCGATTATAATAATCCTCTACATTTGCTTGACACCACGAACCCTGAGAATGCTCTTCATCATACAGGACCAATTGCGCTACTTTATCTAATCTATTTAAGGATGAAAATATGGGGCCTGCTTCCGCATGACATATATGATCTCTCGTCCCTTGCACAATTAGAACAGGCGTGTTAATTTTATGAAAATCAAAGATTGGTGAATTTCTTATAAAACGCTCTCGTTCCTCCCATAAAGTAGCACCCATATTCGCTTGGCCACCCTCTACCCATCCGTAATTAAAATCAGGTATTGCATTCGTTAAGTCAACTTGTGTATAGCTGCTAATTAAATTACCAATTCCTGCAGAAACTACCGCCACCTTGAATTGTGGTAATCGAAAATCTAACAATTTTATTTAAACATCTTTTAATATGGAAACGTATACATTTTTAAATATTTTATAAAATATCGTCATTAATTCGCAAAAATATATCTGACGTATTAGGTTAATAGAAAGAAGTTGGGACAAAAGAGTTTCAGTCAAAAAGAGAGTACGATCTCATTGTTGCAAGTGATCCACTTCGCCCTGAGCAAAGGAAGTTGCTAACACTTATTTGACTTGTTCGTCTTCAGAGAGAAACACTTTGCTTTTGTCCCAGCCACTTTTTCAGCATTTCCTTGTACTTTTATAGCAATAATCACCGTCACCTTACATGTCTACTGAAGCGCTCCATTCGCGATCTCATAATACACGAGTACATCTTGTCTCCGCATTCGGTTCATATAACCTGAATAATCCGACATGCTTCGGCCAATCAAATCATAGTATGTATCGATCATATCAATCGTACTGGCATGCTGGCGGTTCATCGCACCTAGCATTCCTTCAATGACAGCTCCTTCTGATTGCTTTAATTCCCCTTGGATGAAGCGATTAAGCTCTTGGTGCTCGCTTCTCATACGTAACAATTGTCGTTGAAAGGGAGCCGCTTTGTAGGTTAAATCTTCATAGCTATGAAAGGGGACATTCACTTTCATCGTTTTCATCATGATGGTTTCCACCTTCTCTATGCATATTTAAAAATGTTCGAGATATGTTCATCATGTTCAAACAACGTCTCGATGGCTACTCTCATTTCTTCAATCAATATCGTCGTTTGCCTTAAGTCTTTTCGATAGTGGTAAAAAAATTCCTCGAAAGAGTCTGTGATCGTTTGTGGCAAAGCCGGAATAAATTCTTGTACAGAAATTCTTCGTATCGAGTAGACCTGCGTCGTTTGACCGAAGAATTGCCTTTGATACACATTCGGGTTCTGCTCCATTTGATGAATCTGCTGACGCAAACGCTGCTTCCTTCGCTCATCATCACCAAGTACGTCCCGTTCATACGCCTGCTGCATTCGCGACAATTCCATTAATAAGTTCGCACAAACCTCTTTCCCTTTTCGAAAAATTCGAATTGCCGAGGAAATATTCACATAGACTTCCTGTCCACCTGAGCGATTGGTTCGACTAGTTCCACCTACTGCACCAAATAAATTAACATTCGCCAACTTATCTAACAAAGCCTCCGACGTTAAGCCGTCATGAACATAGATCATATCGTTTGATTCAGGATCATACACTTTGTAAATATCCGAACCCGACTTTTTGCCCAAATAATCAATAATATGATCCATCTTATGAGCCTCTGCACTCACATGAAAATAATCGACGATTGTCGATGTATATGTTTGGATGGTCGTCCAATCCTTATTTACTTTTTCTAATCTCTTGCCAAACGTTTCAAATTCAAAAAGGAAATCGTCCAACAAAACCCCAATAGGAACAAACATCACATTCGTTTGATATAAGGTAAGCATCTTATTGACATCTGAATGCATCCCGTTTAGTTCAGCCTCTAACGATTCAACCGCCTCCACTAACTCTTGCCCTTGCTCAAACGTTATCACTTGCTGTTCCACCATGACTTCCACGATATCTAGCAAATGGGTACGCAAAGTACGAACAAGTGACAGTACTTGGGGAATCGTTTCTTTTAAACGTTCAATTGTCGGTTTTAATGAAAGAATAAGATGATAGGAATACCTAGCCGAAGCTCCTACTGTATCAACAAATGTTTGCAGCGTATAGGGCGTCTCCCTACTTCTTATTTCACGCAAATCACTAATAGCATCCATAAGCCCTGGCCGAATCCCCGTCATCTCACGAAAAAAACCATCAAACCCTTCTTGATTGTAAACTTCCGCATATTCAGACAGATACTCTTGAAACGCAAAGATCACCTCATCAGGAATCGCCGCAGCCACCTTCTGTATCCCATCATGCCCATCAATCGTTGAGATGACCTCACCTTCGCCAATATCCATAAACCCCGGCATTTGCAGCAAGCCAAATAACATTTCCTCTTTAATAACGAGACGCTGAATAGACGATTCGTCTATACGAGATTTGTAGTATTCCTCACCAAAGGCAACGAGTTCGTCTGGGGGGATAGATCGGAGTTGGGAGAAGTCATGTTCAATTCCAAAGCTACTCATTATCCTAATCCTAAAATCTCTATCTAAATAAGCAAGGTGAAAAACACTAGGAGGCGCTGGATTAAAGACATAAAGTTTATCAAAGATTCCATCAGTTAATTGTGCATTCATGGTATTATTACCACCTAAAGAGTGGGCTATGCCGTAGCTTTCTAATGAAATATTATTGGGAGTTCTCTGCCTTATTAGTTCCGAAACCTCACTTTGAAAAGTCAAAGTGTCTAGGTATTGAGCACTACTTTGACCAGCTCCAATTGCCATTCCATTATAAATCCAATCTTTCGGCTTCCAGCTATCCTTTTCGGTCCCCTCACTCCCTCTTACTATTGTATACATTTGATTAATACCTTGAACTTCATCATAAATATGAATCACAGTTCCATCAAAACCTGAGTACACCTCACTATTATGTATTGCATCAATATCATTAGAATGATAGATTGTAATATTTTCAGGTGTCTCTTTACCTGTTTCTTCAAGGATTAACCTTCTCACCTCTGATTCCGTTACCTCATCATATTCCATACTAACGATTCTAGCCCGTAATAGGTCTGAATCGAGTACTTTTTGAGCATTCATAATAACGATCAACTCCACTCAAAATCACTTATTCTTGAAACTCCACTGATTTCATTAGCTTTAAAGCATATTCTTCTTGTTGGTCGACATCTATAGTACAAGGTTGTTCAAAAGTATAACATGTTACTTCATAAATGAACTTTATACTTTTCTCAAATGTTTTAGATTTGATATAACTAAAAAAACGATATGCTTTTGGATCGTTATCTATTTCATATACGGATTTTGCATAATAGTATAAATTATCTCCGTATTGAAATTCTCCGTAAACTCCTTCATATCTTGCTAAGCTAGATAACACACTTAACTGGGTATCGATTGAATCTGTTAACCTACTATGCTCATAGGTTAGTGTTGCACGATAAATTAAATTGTCACCGTACAATTCCTTAATACTCATAGTTTCTCTTCCATCACCCTGTTTGTAATAAAAATCTGGTTCCGTCACCGCATTCTCCGGAAACCAAATTGTATATCCGCCTGTTTTCGATTCAAACAAATAAAACCCTTCCTCTACTTCCTTCGTCGACTTCATAAATTCTCTCGTAAATTCATCTTCAAACGCAGGTACGTCTGGTGTATTCATCATACATCCTCCTGTTACGATCATTACTAGTACTAAGGCGATTCCTTTCAGCTTTCGCAAAGAACCTCCTCCCTTCCTCGAAGCTCTTCTCATTCTTGCATAAGCTATCCATTTTTTTCAATTCATATTTGGGAGATTTTTCTTTTTAAGTAATTTGTACTATGGCTTTTAGCAGAGGCTTATTAGTAGTTCCTGAATGGTGTTTACGATTTGTAGGATGATTTTCTTATTTTTATCAACCTTGTGGTTATGACTTCTCGAAGGTCTTACTGTTAGAAATTCACTGTGTACGTACAAACGAAAATGAATAAAATACGTGATAATCGTTGAAATCACGTTCAATTTAGTACACCTTTCAGTACTTCTTATCGTTGTGAGAAAATGCTTTTACGTTAGTATATTGTTAGTGATCGGACGAATCCATTTCGCAAAAGTATTCCTCATTCCGCTATTTGTTCAAAAACATCTCTATGAAACTCGTTATGTACTTCTCATTTCTCTATTTCCGCTTTTCAGGCTTATTTCTTGCTCTTTTTATCGATTTAGCGGAATGAGGTTCCGTTTCACAGGCGATTAAGAGCAAATGCATGATTTAGCGGAATGAGGTTCCCTTCGCTATACAAGCGAGCAACTCCAACGAACCTTCTCTCTCCTCCACAAATTAAACGAAACCTCCCCACTCCCTAATCCGTATATCATACATAGAACTACCTTTAAACGCTTTTTTGAAAGGTAAGGTGATTTTGTGTATAGAATTGTGTCAAGCATACTCATGACATGTCTGATTTACTTCATGTTCCCAGCTAGCGCCTTCGCTGTTGATTACACGATTACAAACGTCGAAATTGATGCGTTACTACAGGAGAATGGAACTGTAGCTGTTCATGAAAGCCATACGTATTCTTTTTCTGGTGAATTTAATGGAATCATTCGTGAATTAATTCCGAAGAGCGACTCAGACATTGTTGACTTTTCTGCCTTTGAACATGAGAACGAATTACTGGTTGAACAAGATCAAACAGAGTATCGTATCCATCGTACTGGTGATAGTGAGACGATTACAATCGATTTATATTATCAAATTATTAATGGTATTTCCGTTTATTCTGACGTAGCGGAATTTTACTGGCCTTTCTTTGATACGAGCAATGAATCAACCTATGAAGACTTAACGATCACAGTCACACCTCCAACGGAAACAACGGATGTCATTGCATTTGGATATGATACCGCTTTTGAAACAGATATCATTTCCGAAAGTGGACAGGTGCAATTCTTATTTGGAGAAGTACCAAGTGGTGAAAATGGCGATATTCGAGTCGCCTATGATGCGTCCCTGTTCCCGACAGCTTCATTGACGAAGGATGAACCGATGAGGGCTGAGATTGTAGAGGCTGAACAACATTTAATAGATCAAGCAATAGCAAGAGCTGAAAGAACAGAATGGTTCGCTTCAGTCGGGCAGACTGTAACGATCGTCTTTGCCCTTATCTTACTAATTGCATTGACTCATGCTTGGCTTGAAAAAAGAAGCAAACAAGTCGCTTTGATGAAAAACGAGACAGATCAACTGCTTCCGTCACAGGAATTGCCACTCCCTTCGACGATTTATTTTACGAACTACTACCTTCTGTCACCTGAATCGATCGCAGCATCCCTGTTAGATCTCGTGCGTAAAGGGAATGTTCAGCAGCTTGAAAGCAATCGTTTTCGAATCGTGAATCGAACTGGGTTAGTGAGACATGAACAAGTTCTCGTTGAATGGTTATTCGACACAATTGGCAAGAACCACGAATTTAGTTTTGATGAACTTAACGCTTATACGAAAAATAAAAAGAATCATGAAACGTACCAGCTTAAATACTCGATGTGGCAACGTGAAATCAAAGACGAGGTGAAAGCCGCTAAACTATACGAAAACCGTCGCACCTATCGAGTCATACTCAGTTTGCTTAGTGTTGGCTTAGGTGTGTTCTCCATTTTATTAGCTGTCCATGATCTATTCGAATTATTTATCTTGACACTTGGACTAAGTATAGCTTTACTATCGTTTGCACTCTTCTATCACCCACGAACGTGGACAGGGGAGAAAATCAAACACGAATGGAAAACATTCAAACAACGATTTAAATCGATTCAATCCCCCGAATGGAAAAGCTTATCAGAAGATGACAAAATGCGCGCATTCTTATATGGATTAGGTACGAATGATAAGGAAGTAACCAAGAAGAATGAAGAGCTAGCCAAAGCATTTCAGAAACCTACTAGTGCACAACCAACAGCGGCTACTCATAGCGCATATAGCTTTGACCCAACGTGGATTCTTGTAGCTGGTGCTGCCTCATCCACCTTCCAATCCGCACAAAAGACAACTGGACCAGATACGAGTAGTTCAGGTGGATCGTTTACTGGAGGAGGTACTGGAGCTGGTGGAGGCGGCGGCGGGTCTGGAGCCTTCTAACGGTCGTTCAACGATCAAAACCAAAGCTCTAGAAAATTCTCTTTGAGCTTTGGTTGATCTCTCTCTTCTTTCATTGCATCGTGCTAAGCCAAAGGGTAAGAATCACCATCCATCACTTACTTCAGCTTATTACCTTAAATGCATTGTACTTAGCCGTTACATGATCGTGATGTGTTTATGAAAAGTAGTGTTCTTTCATAACAACTTGTAGCATGCGAAGCCAACATCTCAACGTTTCCCCCACATTATTTTCATTCTGCAAAAAGGACACACAGAAAATCTGCATGTCCAGATCACTCATTTGTTTCACTCACGAGCTATCAATCAACCACCCCAACACCCGAATACTGTTCAACTGCTAGCCTTGCATCATTGGCTGATTGAGCAGGAAACGAGTACGGTGGGACAAAATTCGTCGTTGAAGACAGATGACTATGAGGAGTATTAATGAATTGGTTCCCACTAAGGTTCCAATACCCTGTCGTCGAGCTACCATAAAACCAGCCAACCGCTGTTTTAATATGACCTGTCGTTGGATCGTTCTGACCAGAACCGACGTTATCAAAGTAGTTATTCTCAATAAACACTCTTGCGCCCATACGACTATTAATCGCCGTATCGTGAATATCCTTAAAGTAATTGTTAACCATATGCACATCCGCGAAACGAATTAATGGAACTCGTGAATTAAGGTTGTGGAAGAAATTATGATGATAGGTAATTTTATCAGGTGCTAATGAGGCGTTATCCGTATGACCAACGAGCATCGTTTTCCAATGATTCTCAAATTTATTCCATGACACTGTAATGTACTCTGAATTCCTCTTAATATCAACAAGACCATCGTACAAATCAGGATTATTGTTTCCATCAAATTGGCTGTAGAATTCATTATGATCAATCCAAATATTCTTACTTCCTTCCGTAATTTCAATCGCAGTTCCTTCACCTGAGCTTGCTAACACATGATGAATAGATATATTTCGTACAATGACGTTATGAGCATTGATAAGTCGGAGACCGATGCCATCAAATTCTCCGTTTGTCCCTTGTCCAATAATCGAAATGTTACGTATTTCATGAGCCTGACCACGGTGATTTTTCACTTCGATTTTATCACTTGATGAGTTTTGTAAAGTGATCGTATCCGTCACATAAATCGTCAACGGTTCATCTGGATTGCTGCTTCGACTTCGATCATTAATGATTTGCTGGAGCTCAGCACCGGTACTAACATATTCGACACGACCACCTTGTCCACCTGTCGTACCGCCATTCATTGATGCATATCCCAATGGTGCACTGAAACCCGGACTTTGGCCGCCGGAGCCTACCGGAACAATCGTCCAAAGCTGATTCGGATTACTATAATCTTGCCATTGTACGACATTGGCTCCATTATCGGTCGAATGATTAAATACTTCAAGTGCCTTTCCACTATGACGGCTAATGAGCTTATACGAATTGCCAACTTGTTGAAGGCTCCATTGCTGATTACTTCCTCCATTATGATCCCATTGCACGATATTACCACCGTCTGCTGTCGAACGTTCAAACACGTCCAACGCCTTCCCACTATGACGGTTCACGATTTCAAAATAGCCATCACTATTCTCAATTAAGCTCCACTGCTGACATAAGCAATTCGTATTCTCCCATTGCTGAACGTTGGCTCCATTCTCCGTTAACGCAGCCTCCACTTCTAAATACTTCCCGCTATTCACATTAATAAGCTGATAATACGAATTTGCTTGAAACGGCGATGCCTCCACGGCTTGATTCCCCACTGCGAAAAACGAAACGACCAATCCAATTACGATAAGCAAGCTAATTCCTTTTCTCATTTTCATCCTTCCCTTCGCATTTAATTAGATTTACATGCTTCGAGTATAGTTACACTTGGATGTAAAATGAATGTCTTTCATCACGAGGCGGCATTCTTTCTTAATTTTCCCTGTCAGATTGTAAAGAGACTTAAAAACTCTAGCAGTACTAGTAGCCCTTCCTTCACCTCCTTACCGCAAGCTAAGTAAAGCGCTTACATAAATAAAATAACAAATGATTAACAAATTTGATATAGATATATATTCCTATTTTTTCAATAAAAAGATTTTTTTAGTAATAGTTAGTTACTTACTCTTATATAATCCTTACTACATAAGTATGTGATCTTTATATTTTCATAAGGAGGCTTTTATTTTTCACTATTTAAGGACAAAAATAAGAGCTGCAACATGCAACTCTTATTAGAACAACAAGTAGATAGTCTTCACTTCACACTACTACATATAAACATAGAAGCATCTTCGTTCATGAAAATCTTCTTCCCATTATAAAATGTTTTAATGTCAATTGATTTAAATCCAGCTTCAGATAATGTTCTTTTCAGTTCATCATGCGAAAATCCATTATGAACTTTCGGGTGGCTGATTTTGTCGTTTTTATCAAAATCAATGATGATTAGCTTGCCATCACTATTTAAAGTGGTGAACAGATTGTTTAATATTTTTTTAGTATCCGGAATATGAAGCAACACTAATGACAGTAAGATTATGTCTGATTTGAAATCGGGTGTTTCTTGAGTGAAATCTGAATGAAGTACACTGGCATTACGTATTCCTTTTTGCTGGATCTTAGCATTCGCCACTTCCAACATTTGTTTGGATGAATCTACTAACAACATGGACCCGACTAGATCTGACAATTCTAAACTAACGAGTCCCGTACCACTTCCATAGTCAATGAACGATTTTGATTGACTATTTTGCAATACTGGTCTTAATTCCTTAACAATTACTTTTGCTAATTGAATTCTGTCTTCCGTATCATACCTTTTGGCCATTTCTTCAAAAACGTTATGCTCCATCCTTCACACTCCTATACGGTTAATAACGATGCTTATTTCTAAGTGAATTTCTATTTGAACGATCTCACTCAGTGCTTCTTCATTGTAACAGCCATTTTCGATTCTATGACAAAAAATGCTTACTCCTCTATTAAAGCTCTACGTATGTTTAGCTAATTGATGAATGACCTTCATCAACATAAATCGAACCGCCTTTGTTTCATATGAAAAACCGTTAAAGGTTCCAATTAGATAAGTATCTAACTTTTCATGATAAAACATGTAAGCACCTGTTGCCCCCGCATGACCCCATACTGTAAACTTTTTTGGCATGAGAAGTGGAACATGTTTAAATTGCATAACACCGTAACCGTAATCAATCCCTACTCCATACTTTGCTTTATCTTTCAGCATTTTTTTTAGTTATTGGGGGGTATATAATTCCCTAATTGACATTTCTAAAAATGGCAAAATCTCTCTATATAATCCAGTATAAACAAAACGCATTTGAGAAATGACTCTCAAATGCGTTTATATAGTAAGGAACAGGTTCTTATTACACTAGATTCTTTTTTCTATTAACAACATATAGAGCTGAACCGATAAAAAGCAAGACCAATCCTATTGCAATCCAGTTAAACATAGATGTTGCCGTGCTAGGCAGCGTCTCATCTTTTTCTTGATCATTAGAATCTTTGATTTGATCATCTTTATCTTTATCTTTATCTTTGTCTTTATCCTTGTCTTTATCCTTGTCTTTATCCTTATCTTTATCCTTATCTTTATCCTTATCTTTATCATCATCGTCTGAAGGTGGTTCTAGTGGATCTTCTCCGTCCGTAGTCATTTTTGCAAATACTCCATATATAGAGAAATGCGAAACTTCAATAGCGATTGTGCGATGGCTGACTTCACCCTCACGCAATTCCCACTTACCCAAACCTTCGTTAAAATAGAATACTTGCACTTCACTTTCATTAAATTGCTCCAAATCATATTCTAAGGATAATGTGAAGTTTTCATTAAATGACTCATTTTCTGGGTACGTGAATTGGATATCATAGACATCACCTGCAACAACATAACCTTCATGCTCCACATCGTTTCCGTCTAATTTCTTAATAATAACTGTTGTACCTACTGGTAAGTCATCAGGCATTTTAATCGTCGAATGCGACCCTTCGATTCGATACAATTGACCAGGTATGACTTCAACTGACACCCCTAATCCGATTTCAGTACTATAAACGTTAACGTTTATTTGAGTCGTTTGATCTTCATACGATATCATAACTTGCGCTTCCCCGAGACCAATCGCTGCTATTTCTCCCGTATCCGATACCGTAACGACATTTTCATCGCTTGCGCTATACGTAGCTTCCTCAGTAATATCTACTGTATCCTCATTTTCGTATTCTGCCGTTACATTCACTTGTACTAATTCGTTTATTTCTAATAGGAGCTCCTCTTGTTCTACATAAATACCCGTTAGTTTCTCCTCTACTTCTCCTGCATCCGTTTCAGTTATGGTTGCTTTCGCAATTTCGAATTTATCAAAATGCGGGGCATACTGAACGACATCATTAAATCGATAGGAGTTATCATTATATAGAGTAATCGTATTTACTCCAGCTTCAAGTTCAATATCCACAACATGATTTCTCACCGAATCCCATGATAAGGTGTTGATGAAATAAACAGTTTGTGGAGTTTGGTCATTAACAACAATTTGTGCATAACGCTCCACTAAATCTTTGTTATACGGGTGTAGATAGCCATCCGGGTGATTATCGGTATACATAATTGGTGCGGGCTCATTGTTAATATAATCAACAGAAAGCTTGTACGCACCCGCTTCTTCTACATTCACGGTAAAAGACAATCCATTCTCTTGACTCTCACCAATATCTGTTACAATTTTCCCTCCGGAAGTATATTCATTTTCCGTAATCGTTGCTTCACCGAACAAATCTCCATCTTCCGCTTCCACTTGTATCGTTTCAGATTCGGTTAACTGCGGATCATAGGTTACCTTCAAATAATCCATTGCAACATCACGTTCATTTGTAATCTTCAATGAATTTGCACCGGCCGTTAAATATACACTTGTCCCAGATACAGAGGTAAAATCATTACTTTTTCCAACATTATAGCTCGCGATCTGCTTCCAATCTGTAGATAATACAGAGTCAGATGTCGCATCAGATGCATAGTTCACAATTCGTTTATGCACCTTAAGCTGTTGATCTGTTTCAGATGCATAGCCTAGCTCTAAATCATAATAGCCATTATCTTCAACAACAACCGTGTACTCATTCTCACCCTTACCTTCAATATAGCCAGAACCACTAAATTGATTCTTTGATTGTTTAAGAGTATAGCCTTCTGTATAATAAGCTTCTTCAGCTTCATACTTATACTCTTTCACAACTTTTTCACCAATTTCACCTACGTATGTTAAATCAATTTTATCGAGTGAGGCTTCCATTCCACTTGCATAACTGAACTTGAACGTATTCGTACCTTCATTCAAATCAAGATAAAGTTTCTTGCTCGCAAATTTATCTAAGTCGATGGTAGAATCATAGGTTAAAACATCATATTCTTCTCCATTTAACGTTAATAATTGCTGAGCAAGTTCACCCTGTGCTCGATTTTGTCCATCGGTAAGTGGAGCACCATTCCCATAAAACACTTCAAATAAATACATTCCATCCTTCGGCACTTCCACATGAAAACTCACATTTTTTTCAGGTGAATCTAAACCTCTAACAAATTGATCATTGGAAACAACTCCCCAACCTGACCTCTGAGAGTAAGCACCATTTAATTCTGCCTCTTCTGCTTCATATGATTCAGTCCATACTCGATCATAGTCTTGTTGATTGATAACTGAATCATCCGTTGCCGGTGTAATGACTGCATGAAAGGCATCCAAATGATGAGCATCCTGAACCATAATGTTTAAGTCTCCACCATCAAATGAAAGATTCCCTTCAAATTCAACTCTAGGTACCTCATAACTTCCCATAAACCCTGTATATTTGGTACGATACAGCTTAACATGGGCAGACGATGCACCCTCAAATGTCTCTGTTTCAACTAGATTCTCTAAGGAAGCTGTAATCATTCCATCATCGCCACCGAATATGGTATACGCTTTCCCTTTTTCATCATCAATAGAGGCTAAACCATACAATCCATCTATGCTCGTATTATTCGTTTCAATATCTACCGTCTGACCTGTCATATCGCCATACCATTTGTATAACCACCATGCTCCATTTGGTTTATTCGCATCAGCAGCTAACTCATTTAACGTATTCGCTGAATGCCAATATGCTAGACTAGCATAGACCTTACTATTTTCCACTCTAGAAAGCCAGCGAACCAATCGGCCAGGAGCTCCATTTACTTCTGGATTCGCATATTCATTAATTACAATTGGTATGTCAAGTCCATACTTCGCTTGTAATTCTCTATAATGATTCATATGCTCGTCCCAATTACGAAGAGAATGGTTTCCTGATAATTCATGCCATGTAAATTGGTCTGGAATGACATCATTTCTAACTACAAATTCCATAAATTGCTCGTGGAACAGATGCTGATAGTGCGATAGGTTTGGACCTGCAATTTTTGCGTCAGGATCTTCTTCCTTTACGACCTTATACATTCTTTCCCAAGCACTCAAGAAACCGTCTTCTCCCATATTATCTCTAAACCAAATGTCACTAGGCTCATTAAAAATAACGTAAACGATTTTGTCACTATCTCCACTTGCTTTCGAGGCTCTAACCGTTTTCCTTACTAATACCTCATAATGATCGAGCCCCTCATATTCGTAGGGCCATTGTAAATACATATCTTGAACAGCTAATTGAATCCACCTTGTCCCCGCCTCAAAATAGGTGTCAGCAACTCTTAGTCCATCACCAGTTGGATGCTGAAGACCATTAGGAGGCTTCTGCTCTACGCTTTGAGGTTTAAGTGGGGCTAATAGATCAATCGTTGGAACATTTGGCTCACTAACCCCATATAAAAAACCACTAGCACCATGCATAATGTCTTCATTTCGTTCATTCATCTTAAAACTCACGATCGCACCAATGCTCGGGTTGTATAGTTTAAGCATGTATGTGATTTTTTTCAGTTCATTTGGCGACGTAACGGTTATATCAAAATCAAACGAACTGACTCTATCAATCTCCGCTACTGCATCTGGATGTGACGTCTCGATGATGATATCTTCAAGTCCAAGATAACTTTCCGTTGTTTCATATGTGATTGTATAGCTGTCTACATCAATATGATCATCTTTTATTGAAATATGCTTTATAGTAGCATCATATTCAGAGCCCATATCTTCAATAACCTGTTCTTTTGATAAGGATTGATTATAGATTTTGATATCATCAAAGTACCCTATTACATCCCCATCAGATGTATATATGGATCGTCCAAAATCATTATACGTTAATGCCTCTAAGTTATCTGAGTCAAAAAATTGTTTGACTGCTTCTACCACCGTTGCATCGCTACTACTCGCTTGAGGATCTAACCCATCAACCGCAATTTCTTGCCCGTCTAAGTATGCTTGGTAACTGCCATCATTCTTCATTGTAACCGTAATATGGTGCCACGCTTCTCTTGGTGGTTGCTTGTCCCAATGGAGCCCAGCACGATAATCCGCAGCACGTTCTGGGTTTGTACCTGAATGGATTAAGTGGTTATATTCTCCGCCCCCTGCTGCAATGGAAAACTCCGGATCACTCCATGAACCACTCACCCCTTGAAAATGCTGGTGTTTTTCCGTTATGGTTGAGGAAAATAATCTTGAATACATTTCAGCGTTATTAGCAATCTTTGCCCACATTGAAACAGTAAGCTCCTCATCGACGTCCTTATATAAATCATCCGGCAATGTTAACCACCCATTACCTGGTAGATATAAAACGTCTCCTCTTTCATCATCTTCTACAACAGCTGCATTTTCTCGCATGACTGCAGCATCATTGTTGTCTTCTCTATTTAATTGGTTCGAAATAACTTCTCCATCAACCTCGTTTTCTTCAAACCCCCAATGATACAACGGATCCGGAATCGTATTCTCCACATTGGTTTTGTCAGTTGAATTCAACGATACGGCAAGTGACATATTTGGAAATAGCAAAAGAACTGATAATAGAACCATTAACACTTTTCTGAAATTTCGCATCCACCATTTCACTCCTTCTAATCATTTTAAAAATCTGACCACTCTTGTTACGAAATAACGATCCCTTCGACAATCACCCCCTTAAATAAATCACAGCTTGAGGAAGTGTAAGATCTTAGATGACATTCTGCTTTGTTTACTGAATAAGTAAGTACTTATTTCCCAAAACATTAACACACACACAATTGTAAGCCCTTTCAAGTTATTCATATACATTCCTTCGCAAAAAAAGAAAGTCTAAAATCAATTTTTTCTATTTTAGACTTTAGTTATTTCACTAGCTGAGTTACGATTTTTACTCACATTTAACGCTTTTGTGCTTTCTCTGATGATTAGATTAGTAGGAAATAGTACATTTATCGGAATATCTCTCCCTTCAAAACGATCCAATAGCATTTTGACCGCATATTTCCCCATTTCTTCCGTATGGACCTTAATAGTTGTCAAAGAAGGTTGAGTATATTCCGCCATATCAATATCATTAAAACTAACAATACTAACATCACCTGGCACGTTAATATTCACCTCATGCAATGCTCGTATAACTCCAATAGCCATTGCATCACTTGCCACAAAGTAAGCCGTCGGTAGCGTCCCCTTCTGTAAGATTTTCTTCATGCTTTGATAACCATCATGCATCAAAAAGCCATTCGAAAGTTGAACAAATTCATCATAGTAAAGACCTTCCTTCATCATAATTTCTTGAAAAGCAACCTTCCGCGGGTTTTCAATCTCAGGTCCCGTTTGACCACGATGCTCAATTCCCCCTATGTAGCCAATTTGTTTATGTCCTAATGAGAAAAGGTAATATAATACTTTTTGTGTAGCCTTTTTAAAATGAATACTGATATGATCATATTGACCATTGTTTGCTAGGTGATTAACATAGACAATATTTGAATCAAACCGGCGATATAAGAGGGCTTCCTCTAGTTCACTCGGACCACCAACGAAAATAACACCATCTAATTCTCTCAGAACGCTATTATCTAAACTAGGACCATTACCGAGATGAAAGATTTTTTTAATAGTTAGACCTTTTCGATTGCACTCTTTTTCAATCCCTTTTCGGATAGACATAAAATACACATCATCCCACTCGTATTGTTGAGAGCAATACATGATAATGCCGATATGTGTTTTATGTACTGGCTCACCTTTATCAAAATTTCTTTGTTTTACTGGGACATATCCCAATTTTTTTGAGATTTCCAAAATTCGTTGCCTTGTTTGAATGGATACACTCATCTTCTTATCGTTGTTTAATACTCTAGAAACTGTTGCAATTGAAACATTAGCTGCTTCAGCAACATCCGTTATAGTTACCATGAAGTGGCACCTCATCTTTTGCGAAATTAAAATGAATGTTAACATTTACATGTGTGATAGATATTTGTTCTACTATATCTACTAAATGGTTCATCGCTCGTAGCTAGACCATAATCTACATGGAGTGATATGATAAATGAGAGTTTACGATATTTCTAAGGAGAAATGTTTATGCAGACTAAATTCACTAATTCAGCGCGCTACAAGTGTTTAGAACATTTGAAAAAGAATTCTTATGACTTATACCTCTGTTATTGTGGCAAAGAAGAATGTGACCCCAACCACTCGTATGGACCTGTAAGCCGCACTGAGTATTTATTGCATTACATTATTAAAGGTAAAGGAATTTTGAAAGTAGGTAGTAAAACTTATCACATTAGTAAAAATGAAGCCTTTCTAATCTATCCTTCTGAAGTTACTTACTATGAAGCTGATAAAAATGATCCGTGGACATACATTTGGATCGGATTTGACGGTTTAAAAGCAGAAACATGTCTAATCAACGCATCATTTAGTAAAGAGAAACGTGTGCAAACATTTAAATGCGAAGAAGACTTAACGAATTATGTCAATAACATGTTAGATGCCAGTAAACTCACTTATGCTAATGAACTGAAACGTGAAGGGTATCTCTATATGTTTCTTTCTTCATTAATTCAAGAAAAGGATCACATGGCGACTAAAGAATCGAAAAGCTATGATTATCCTTTTCACATTTATGTTGAACATGCACTTGAATTCATTTCACATAATTATGAAAAGAACATTAAGATACATGATATCGCCAACTATATTGGGATTAATCGCAGTTACTTAACAACCATTTTCAAGAAAATCTTAAAAGTATCGCCACAAGAATACTTAGTTAAATATCGTCTTGAAAAGGCTTGCACGCTGTTAAAAACTACTGATCTACTCGTTAATGAAATTGCTGCTGAAGTTGGGTATACAAACCCATTAACCTTTTCAAAAGTGTTCAAAAACTATTATCGAATAAGCCCCAAAAGGTACCGAGCCCAAAAACAAGACCCTTTATTTTCAGACAAAAAATAACTAAAAAATCCATTAGCTTTTTCAAGAGTATGTGAGCACGTGCCCCCTCTTACCTTTAAACTTAGGGCACCTCAAAAGTTTTTGAACACCCTTAACTCTTGTGGACCTTGCTCTTGTTACTTTCACATCTCGTTCTCTGTTCCAAGCTCCTGCTAAGTGAACCATTTCGAACTATAATGATTAGGGAGAATTATAGTTTTCCACCTGAAGTTGAAATACCCTCGATAAATTTTCGTTGGAACATTAAATACACAATGAGCATTGGCCAAATGGCAAGTACTGATACAGCCATTAGCTGAGGATAAATCACTGAATACGCTCCTTGAATTCTCGCTAACGCAGACGATAAGACTGCCGATTCCGGATCAGAATTTATGATAAGCGGCCACATTAAATCTTTGAATGCGAATAATGCCGTAAAAATACCAAGTGCGATTAAGCCTGATCGGACTAAAGGAAGCATAATACGTAAGAATATTTGACCAATATTAGCTCCGTCCAATATCGCCGCTTCCTCTAACTCCTTCGGAAGTTGCATGAAAAATTGTCTTAATAAAAAAGTTCCAAAAGCACTAACTAAACCCGGAAATGCTAAGGCGAATATCGTGTCTCTCATTCCCACAGCATCGACCATTAAATATTGTGGAATGATAAAGATTTGTACTGGAACCATCATTTGAAAGAGAACCATACCGAATAGAAAGTTCCTGCCTGGGAATGTAAGCCTGGCAAATGCAAAAGCGGCCATCGCACTAAATAGCACTCCACATATAACACGCCAAAACATCATCGCTAACGTATTGTAATAAAGAATAATAAAATTATTTTGTTCTAATACGACCGTATAGTTTTCCCATCTCCACTCACTAGGAAAGAAAACAAATGGATTCATGGATGTCGATTCAGTTACCGTTTTAAAAGAAGTGAGCACCATCCATACAAAGGGGAAAATCATGATAATCGCTCCAGCAATCAAAAACGTATGGATACCTATTCTTTTTAATATCTTATTTCGATTCGAATGCATGATTAATCACCTCCTTCACTAATAATTAACCCACTTTTTCTGTGCTTTCATTTGGAACACGGTCATGATTAAAATAATAATTAGTAGCAACATCACAATAGCTGAGCCATAACCTCTTTCGCTATACCTAAATGAATTATTGTAAAATAAATAAACTAATGAAACGGTGCTATCATATGCTGGACTTGTCACATCGATCATCATATAAATAAAATCAAATACTTGCATAGATTGAATAATAGTTGTAACAGTAATAAAAAATAACGTTGGTGACAGCAAAGGGATTGTTACATTTAAAAGTTTCGATAATGGGCCAGCTCCGTCAATCATCGAAGCCTCATAGTAATCCTTCGGTATTTCCTGTAACCCCGCCAACATAAGAACAACGTTGTACCCGATAATACTCCAAATTCCAATAATCGATACAGAAATAAGTGCAACATTGGGATCATTAATCCAATCGACTCGACTTAATCCAATCCCTTCTAGCATATAGTTGATAATACCGAATTGGTTATTATACAACCACTTCCAAACCATCGTTACTGCAGCTGGAGCAGCAATCATCGGTATAAAGTAAATCGTGCGATATGTAGTTCTAGCAAAGATTTTTTCATTCAAGAAAACGGCTACAACGAGTGAAATCGATATAGAGATTGGAATGACAATGATGGTGTACAGCAACGTATTAGCTGTCGCTCGCCAAACTTGAACATCGCTCAACATCCGTATATAGTTATCCAAACCTACGAATACATTCCCTTGACCAAAATCCCCTGTTCTAAATAAACTTAAATACAACGTCTGAACGATCGGTATGATGTTTAGAATAACAAGGCCAATCATTGTTGGAGCTATTAAAAACCATGCCCAATACCATTCATTTAATTGTCTCTTGGTTGGCTTTCGTTTCACCATGTTTGATATAGTCATTTTCTCACCTCCAGCTTAAGAATACTTTCTTCGTATTGAAGCAAATAATACTTGAGATAGATACGGCAACACCAGATTATGTTACCGTATCTATCTTCATGTTCTATTATTCTTGCGAAAGGCTTTCATTCATAATGGCCGCCGCATCGTTTGCAGCTTGTTCTACGGTTTTATTACCAGTAAATGCACCTCTTAGTTCTTCATACGTCCTATCTTCCCAAACCGCTGTTGTATTCGAATATGGTCTAATTTGTGCATAATCGACCATATCAATAAATACACCAATATCATACACATCGTTAGAATTGATCCATGCGTCAGCTACTCCGTCATATGCTGAAATAGCAATACCTAGCTCAGCTTGTTTTGTTTGACCTTCTTCAGAACTTAAATACTCTACCCATTTCCACGCAGCCTCAGGGTGCTCGGTATTATGAGCAATCGCATTGCCAAGTCCATTAAAGATAGAAGCTCTTCCACCGTCATTTGCAGCTGGTAATACGGCTACATCAAAGTTCTCTACCATGTATTCGTTTTCAGTAAACCCTGTTAAATTCCATGAACCAAAGAATCCCATCGCAGCATATCCATTTTGGAGATGGTTCGCTCTTTCTGCATCACCAAACTCTTGTGGAGATAAACCTTCCTCTACAAAACGAACATAATATTCAAGCGCTTCAATTGTGTTCGGATCATCATACCCCGATACTTTATCGTCAGTAATAATCGTTCCACCATTTTGGTAAACAAAGTTATAATAACCCTCTTGATTGTGTAACGGTGTTAAAATACCATATTGTGATCCATCATCTTTAGTAAGTGCTTGTGCTGCTTCATATAAATCATCCCATGTCCATGTGTCATCTGGATAAGAAACGTCAGCTTCATCGAACATCGTTTTGTTGTACCAAAGTCCAATCGTGTCATAATCTTTTGGAATGGCATACTGATTCCCTTCATGATTGTAGATGGATGTCAAACCTTCAGGAAATTTGTCCATCTCAACTAGACTACTGCTATCAATATAGTCATTTAAATTCAATAACATCTCATTAGATGAATAGCGATAAATTTCATTTGAATGCATCCAAAACACATCAGGTAAGGAGCCACCAGTCGCCCCTGCCTCAAGCGCTGTCCAATAGTCACTCCAGCCATTCACTTGAATATTAATGTTGATTCCTGGGTTTTCTGCTTGAAATTCATCTGCTATTTGTCGCAGCCCTGGCTCTTGATTCGAGTCCCAAATCGCAAATCTAAGTGTCGCCTCCTCCCCTGATCCTTCTTGTTCTTCATTAGAGTTAGTATCGTTGTCTCCTGCTGTTCCACCACCATTGTCCCCAGCAGTGTCTGAATTGTTCCCACAAGCAACCATGATGAATAATAACAATGCCAATAGAACAATGAAAAATAGCCCCTTTTTTTTCATTTTAACCCTCCTATAATTATATTTTTGTTAAAATATATAATATAACTAAAATTTTACTAGTTAATTAACTAAAAATAAATAGAATGATGTTATCCGAACATAGAATAATGTAAGGGTTTACATTGTGATTCATGACAGAAACTATAGCTTTTAACCATATATCCATCCCAAAAATCCTATTGAGGTTAAGTCTTTTTTCATCGTTCAACGTCACTTATATAGAAGGTGTCGATGTTCGTGGCGTTTGAGGAATGCAAAAAAGAGTCGTTTCTTTTCACAACGACTCTAGACTGTAAATCTATTTTATTCTTTTCCACTAATTTTCGTAATCACATTTTGCTTTTTCCGCAACCAGTACCACTCCCCAGTTACTTTCAATCACACGAATACATTTGAAAGACGACGAGCCAAATCAAACTAGAGACTAGCTACATATACAGTAGAAAGACTGGTCACGTTAATTCTCCTAAGAAACCCATAATAAACCAACCAAACAAAATATTTATTCCATCGTATTAATACTTATTACTTTTATCCCTTTTCATCTCCTACACCATTAAAAAATCGAAATCAGTTCCTTCGTATAAGGATGGCGCTCTTCGTCGAAAAGGTCAATCTGACTAAATTGATCGAGCAATTTCCCATTCTTCATCACCATAATCCGCTGACTCATTTGACTTACTGCTGCGAGGTCATGTGAAATAAACAAATAGGATAGCTGTAATGTTGTTTGAAGCTCCTTCAATAGATTCAGAACCTCTCCTTGTGAAATCACATCAAGGCTTGCTGTCGGTTCATCTAAAACAATGAGATCTGGTTCAATGCTGATAGCCCGGGCAATGGTTACCCGCTGTCTTTGTCCCCCACTAATTTCATGAGGATAACGATTGGATAGATGCTGGTAAACTAACAGCCTCAAGAAGCTGCTTTACGAAGGCATCCTTTGAGCTGTAGGAAAAATGAGTTAATGTCAGTTCATTTTGATACTGGATGTAAGGGTCTAACAAAGAATCTTTTATTTTTAGTTTAGGATTGAGAGCAGCAGTTGGATTTTGAAGCACGATTTGGATGTTTTTCCGGAATGGTCTTAGCTGTCGCTCATTCAGCTGTTCAATCGCCTGTTCCTTAAAATAGATCGCACCACTATCAATCGATTCAACCCGAAGTATGCAACGAGCTAATGTACTTTTTCCACAACCACTTTCACCAACTAAGCCTAAGCATTCACCCTTTTTCAATTCAAATGAAACATTGTTTACAGCTGGATGTCCATCTTTATATGTTTTCTTTACATTTTTGACAGTAAGCATACTCATTCATTATCCACCTTCTGCAAACCAGATGGAAGACTATTTCCAAACACAGGCGCAGCTTTAATTAATTGTTTCGTATATTCATGCTGCGGATGGTCAAGAATACGATGCTTTCCACCTGCTTCCACTATTTTCCCTTCTTTCATGACAGCTATACGGTTCGCGTAGCGTCTGACATGACGCCAATCATGAGTAATAAATAAAATCGCACACCCTGTTTCTTTTTGCTTCTTAGCAAGCAATTCTAAAATACGGTGACCAGATACGCTATCAAGAGCCGTTGTCACTTCATCAGCAATGACCAATTCCGGAGACAAAAGAAGAGCCAACGCAATAGACGCACGCTGCAGTTGGCCTCCACTTAGCTGGAACGGATACTGTTGGTACAACGATTCATCTAATCCAACAGACTCAATCGCCTTAAGCGCCAACTCTTCTCTATTCTTTGCTGATGATAACCCGCGCGACTTCAAATACTCATTAAAATGCTGGCTAATCGTCCGAAAAGGCGTAAATGAACCTTGATAGTCTTGAAAAATATAAGATAACTTATTCCCTCTTATACTTTGCATTTGTTTAGCTGGTAGTGACAATAAATCGTGTTCTTGAAACTGAATTTTGCCCTCAGCATGCATGTTATTCGGTAGCATTTGACCAATCGCTTGCGAAAGCAGACTTTTTCCACTTCCGCTTTGCCCAACAATTGCATACCACTCACCTTTATGAACAGACAAGGAAACTTCGTCAACAATTTTCTTTTTTTGACTACTAATCGTTACATGATCAATGGCTAGAATCATTGCCGAACCTCCTTTTTCACATCAAAGCGATCTCGAAAATAATCGCCTACCATATTGGATATCAATACGACAATGACAATCGCAAGACCTGGATAAATCATTAATTCAGGCATCGATTGGAAATAAGGACGTGAATCGTTTAACATTGCTCCCCATTCAGGAGTTGGCGGCTGAGCGCCTAGACCAATATACGAAAATGCTGAAATGAGTAATATAATTTTCCCAAGATCAAGACTGCCCATGACAAGCACATGGCCTACAATGTGCGGTAACAGGTGCTTACTCATAATCGTAGAGGCCGGCAATCCATTAATTCGCGCAACGAGTACATACTCTTTTTGAACTTCCGTTAATACTGTACTCCGCACGAGCCTAGCATAATTCACCCATTTCACCAAAATAATAGCTAATACGAGGTTCCCAATTCCTGCTCCTAGTAGACCAGCAAGCACAATCGCAACAATCGTATCTGGAAAAGCTAAAAAACCATCTGCAATGCGCATAAAAATACGATCAATCATTCCTCGTTTGTATCCAGCAATAAGGCCAAAGGGAATTCCAATCAAAACAGCCGCGACAAGTGCAAGTAAACTGTATCCAATCGTTTGCTGGCCACCTAGTAAAAGTCTAGTTAACACATCCCGACCTAGATGATCGGTTCCTAATGGATGTTGAAAGCTAATCTTCTGAAGGCGACCTTCTAAATTCGTTAAAGTCGGATCATAACGCAAATAGAAAAATGTATAAATGACTGTTGCGATCACAAATACAATAAAAAAGGAAACGATAACTAGCTGCCAACTGTGTCTATTATTTCCTTTGAACGTCTTTAGCGAAAAACCTTTCATCAGCTGTTCTCTCTTTCTTTTAATTTCATTTCTGGATTTAAATATCGATAAGAAAGGTCAACACATGTATTAGCCATAAAAACGATGACCCCCATAATCAATATGTAGCCCTGTATAAGAGGATAATCGCGTTGTCGGATCGCATCCACGACCATTTTTCCGATTCCTGGATAAGCAAATAGAACTTCGACCACGACAACACCACCGATCAAACTTCCTAAGCTTACTCCAAACACCGTAATAACAGGTGGTAGACTATGTCGAAATGCATGAACAAAGAATATACGACGTTCTGTCAATCCCCGCGCTCTTGCTGCACGTATAAATTCTTGACTTAATGAATCTAGCAAACTTGAACGTAACAAACGTACGTAAACACTTGAAATAGCGAGTCCAAGGGTGAGAGCAGGTAGAATTAATGTCACATAACCATCCCTGCCCATTGTAGGCAACCAATTAAGGCGCACACCAAATAAATCAATAAAAATGAGCCCCAGCCAAAAGCTAGGAATTGCAGCACCGAATATGGAAAGCAACCTGCTTACCTGGTCAATCCAACTATTGCGATACAGCGCTGATACTGAGCCTAGTGGGACCGCTATCGCCAACATGACAATAAGCGAGCCTACTGTTAATTCTAGAGTGGCTGGAAGTCCCATCATGATCATATCCATGACAGGTTGACCTGTAGCATAGGAATGACCGAAATCAAGTTGGACAAAATTAAGAAGCCAATGCCCATATTGAATGAGCAACGGCTTATTAAACCCCATATCCTCTCGTAATGCTTCCACTTGCTCTTGGCTCACCGAAAGTTCATCAACATTTAAAATCGTCAACACCGGATCACCAGGAGTAAGCCGAATAAACAAGAAGCTAATAAAAGTGATAAACATGATGAAAAAGAGAACTTCAAGAAATTTCCGTGTAAGAATGGATAACAATTTACTTCACATCCAATAGATTCGTAATCATGTAATACTCACTTTTCGTTGTCACCCAATTTTCAACTTTGTCTTCGTTATAAGCAACAATGGTCGAAGGGTGTAATACAAAGGAATTAATCATATTTTCATTTACATAATCAGCTATACGTTCCGCAAGAATGGCGCGATCTTCTTGATAAACCGTTTGATTAAGCTCATCGATCATTTCTGTTAGCTCAGGATTTTCGACACCACTGAAATTTAACGCCCCAGTTGGGTGATAAGTCGCATTCAAATAATACCCCGCATCACCACGAGGAGCCGTTAAATTGCTGTATGTAGCCAAATCCCAATCACGGTTAGATGCCATATAGTCTTCTGGAGTATCGATTTGACGAATCTCTACATCAATGCCAATTTGTTTTGCATCTGATTGAAATACTTGAGCGATTAATGGTAGATCTGCTCTTGCGCTATAAGTTAATAACGTAAATTGTAGCGGTTCCCCGTCTTTTTGCATGATCCCATCTTCAAGCGTATATCCTGCTTCCTCTAAATATGCAATCGCTGCATCAGAACCTGATTGACGCTCTTCGTATGAAGGGGCAAAAGGCAAAGAAGGTAAAAATGGCCCTTCAGCCGCTTCGGCATGACCAAGAAGAATCGTATCGACAATTTGTTGGCGATTAATCAACGCATCGATCGCTCGACGAACATGAACATCCTGGATACTCTCTCTTTGCATATTCATCGTTATTTGATGAACCCGGAATGTTGCTGTCGATTCTACTTTAATCTCTCCCATCTCCTCCAAAGATTCAAGACTCTCTACCTCTGGACGATAGACAATATCAACTTCTCCAGACTTTAATGCAAACGAACGGGCATTAGCATCCTCATTAAATGAAAATGTAACAGAGTCAAGCATTGAAACACCATCCCAATAATCATCGAAACGTGTTAAATGAAGTCTACTTCCCGGAGCAAAGGACTCTAATACAAACGGCCCTGTTCCAATTGGTTTATTAATAACATCCTCTTCTGTCACATCAATAATGGCCACGTTCGGATTAACAAGCTCTGATATAAACTCCGGAAATTGTTGAGTCGTTGAAATATGTAATGTGTAGCCATCTGCTTCTATTTCATCGATTTTCAATGCATTTTTCATCACAACATTCTCTTCAATGGCACGTTCAAGTGAAGCCTTGACTGCGTTGGCATCCATTTTATTTCCATTATGGAATGTCACATTATCGCGAAGGTGAATCGTCCAATTGATACCATCCTCGCCTTCCCAGCTCTCAGCTAACCATGGTGCAATCGTTAAATTTTCTTCATCTAATTTTACTAATGTTTCCGTAATCCCCGCTCTTAATGGAACATAACTTGAGTCCACATGAGGATCTAACGAATTAGTAGAGAAATTATAGAGAAAATCAATATGCTTATTCTCTCCCTCTCCTTCTGTACTCGTCGATGTGTCCCCACAAGCTGCTAAAAAACCAGCGCATATTAAAAAAATTCCTACTATAATAACAGTTTTCTTAAAAAGTCCAAGAAAAAGAGTATCATTCAAACTTGTCATCGTGTAAATTCCCCCAGTTCGTAATAATTACGTTTTACATCATATCGTAATGATTACGATTTTACAAGGGTTATGATTTTAATAGATAAATATGATTTTTTCTCACTTTAATGGGCATGTACCAGAATCCCTTTAAAGGAAACACCTTAGTATTGTGTAAATTTAAATGAATTTTCTTAATGTTTTTCTAATTTTAGCTCTTTTATAATAATCGTGAAGTGTTAGACAAATGATAAAAGGAGGCAATGAGAGAATGGCAGAACAAAACAATCCACTTTTATTAACAGATGAGCTGATGAGAAAATTTATTACAGATGGCTTTCTTATATTAAAAACTGATTTTTCTAAGGAATTTCATGAAAAATTAAATGATCAGTTATTAAATGTCTACGAGGAGGAAGGCAATCCAGGAAATAACTTATTACCTAGAGTAACCGAGCTCCAACGAGTTTTTGAACACCCGGTTATTACTGGAGCATTGACAAGCGTGCTTGGACCAGATTATATGCTGCATGCACATCGACATGGACATTATAATGCATCTTCAGTACCCGGCGAATGGCATAAAGACAGCTATTGGGGCTACAATCGAATGCGAAATCATCATCCATGGTGGGCGATGATCATGTATTTCCCACAGGATACACCAGCGGAGTTGGGACCAACTGGAATCCTGCCTGGCACCCAGAATTACGATTCACGTGTTTTTGATGCTGACGAATTGGATCAGGAGGTGTTAGCGTCTGGAGAAGTAGGTACCTTTGCATTAATTCACTATGATATTTGGCACCGTGCAACTTCAAATACGCTTGGAAATCCTCGCTTTATGCTAAAGTTTGAGTTTATGCGTACAAAAGCACCGACAAAGCCGAGTTGGAATAATGTTGAAAGTACGTGGAGGCTTCCTGAAGCAACAAGCTTATTATTTGCTCAGCATGATGTGATGTGGGAAGAAACATGGAATTGGTTATCGGGGAAATTGGGCAGCATGGCCAAAACAGCCACGCACACGTCTAAAATTGTGGAAAATAAACTTAGCATGTTAGAGAATAATTATGAACCAATTGCCTTAAATGCCGCTTATGAATTAGCCTCCTGTGGGAAGTATGGCGTCCAAAGCCTATTAACCGCGTTGCAACATGAAAATGGCAATGTATCAAGGCTGGCTGCGTACGGGTTATCAATTGCAGGAAAAGATGCCATACCAGGATTAATCCTCGCATTAGATGATAGTCGAACCGCAACTGTCATTCGCGCTATTTTTGCTCTTAGTGAACATAGGCATATGGCAGCTGAAGCTGTTCCTGCTTTAAATCGATTATTAGACCATTATTCTGTCTTGATTCGCCGATCTGTTGCAGAAGCACTTGGAATGATCGGTCATCCTGTTAAGGAAGCTGTAGATGGATTGATCCATTGCTTACAAGACGAGGATTCACAAGTTCGTTTTATGGCAGGTCTTTCTATATGCAGAATCGGTGCGCCGGCAGAATCAGCTGTTCCTCAATTGAGAATCGCCTTACAAGACAAAAATCGATATGTACGCGCTCATGCAGCAGAAGCTCTGCGTTATATTGGGACAGAGCAAGCAAACAAAGCACTAATTACGTTCTTATTTGACTCAAGATGGTGTCCTACTACAACGCCAGCAAATCCGTTTTATCCGTAAACCTACTTTGGTTTTATTTGGGATTTCGCTGCTAATTCTCGAAAAGAAGTTGGAGAGAGTCCTGTTAAGTCTTTAAACATTCGAGAAAAATAAGAAAGCTCCATACCTACGGATTCTGAAATCGCCGATACAGTACGTTCACTTACAACAAGTAATTCTTTTGCTTTTTCAATTTTCCGACGATTTATGTATTGAATTGGCGAGGAACCAGTGAAATTTTTAAAAACAGAAATAAAATAATTTGGATGGAAATTGGCCATTTGTGCAAGAGTCCCTACCGTCACATTTCCGTCCAAATGCTCTTCAATATACGCTAAAATTGCGTCCAATTTTTCAAAGGAAGGGGATACATTCATTTTGTAATGCACTTGATGGCTTTTTTCAATGAATATAGCAATAATTTCTAGTAAGATGGAGTGAACACGGAAGGTGCTTGAGAGATGATCACTATGTATATACATAATTAGCTGCTGGAATTTCTCCTCTAGTTCAATGTGATTTGGCTTGATAAATACAGGAGTTTTCATAAGCTGAAACAAATGTAAATCCCCAATTTTGGCTGTGAAGTGGCACCAATATTTTCCAAATGTATTTTTATTAATGGTTCCGTAGGATTGTACAGATCCTGAAGGAAGCAAATATAGCTCACCTGGTTTAGGATAAAATGTCTCATTATTGACTTTGACGTATCCTTCACCTTCCTTAATGAAATATAACTTATTAAAATCAGTCGTATAATCTTCATCATTCCAAGACATTGGAACTTTTGTGTAAGCTGCGATGGAAACATCTAATTGTACATTCGCAAGGCTTTTACTAAGAAATGTTCCAGTTTGATTATCCATATTTTTCTCTCTCTTTCTATATTCTAAAAGCAAATAGAAAAAATTCGAATAAAGGACTTAAGTATATCCGATATTCGGATCTACGTTTAGAAAGTAGTTGGAATTAAAATTAATCGTTGTTCTCAATATAATTAGATTCAGTTTCTCATTCATTTTCAACATATACATACACACCTATAATTTCTCACAAAAAATAATCCGATTCCCAAACGGATCTTCAAGACACATTTCCATAAACCCCCAAGACACTTCTTCGATACGTGGTCTGGCTTTCCCCACACATCTAGTGAGTAACTCCTCATAATAATCTTTCAACCGATTCGTTTCGATGCGAACAGCTCCGCCGAGTTGGCAATCTCCTGCATGCTCCGATACATGGAGGATGCACCCATCCCTATAGAGCATCATATATAGTGGCATTTCTGCATCGAACCGGTGCTCTCCAGCAATCTTGAATCCAAGATAATCTACATAAAATGCCTTTGCTTTCTGTTCGTCTAAGCTCCGTAATATTGGAACGGCTGATTTCATAGATATATGTTTCTCGTTTTTCATTTAATCACCACCTCTTGTTCTATGGATAAAACCTGCCTATTAAAAAATGATTACAACTTTCTTCAACAACGGAGGTGAGAATTCCTTCTAATATACTCGATATTAATTCTAATTCAATATCATGATAGAAAAAACATCCCTTGTTGAAAGAAGCTCCCTTTACTTTAGTATTTATTAAATGATTCGTTATCCTCAATATAATTAGATTTAAACATACAATAATATAGAGTTGTAACATCCTTATTACCTAACAACTTTAACTTTTCTTTTTTTTGAAATCTGTATGTAAACCCACATTTTTCGCTTACTCTTTTTGAGTTTTGATTAAAGTTAAAATGACCACACCAAATTAAATCTAAATTTAGTTTATTAAAACCATATGTAATTACACGATTTACTGCTTCTGGAATAATCCCTCTTCCCCAATATTCAGGGTGTAGCACATATCCTATTTCCTTTTGCTTTAATTCGACAAGACTATCGTCTGGCTTTCTATCATGAAGCCCTATACTACCAATCACTTTATTTTCTGCCTTTAAAACAACAGCATACGTATCACTACTTCTTATAAACATTTTAATAATTTCTTTGCTTTCTTCTTCATTGTGATGCGGTTTCCATCCAGCATTAGGACCTACTAATTCACTTTTAGCATATTCATATAAGTCTTGGCTGTCAGTTTCTTTCCATTCTCTTAAAATTAACCTTTCAGTTTTTAATGCTTCCATATAGCCCCTCCTACAAGTTGATATAAAAACGGCAAAATGATTATAGAAAGAAGAACAGGGAATACTTCTTTACTAACCTTAGTTATCTACTATTTTTACATACATCCCTCTTGTCGCTTTCTCATATGCTGTATGCCCCATCATTCTTATTGTTTCTGATAATTCCGATGCTCGTATTAATTCGCCATCCTTAACTATGGATGGATCAATGAGGCGAAGTTTATTTTTCCTATGCAAATCATAGTCAACTCTATCTTCTTTTACTTGCACAGTTGGATTGAGCTTTTTGAACAAACTAAGCAACTGCTGATCTTCTGATGATTTTATTTTATCTATTAATTCATCATCCTTACCGAGGAAATCATTAAGGTTTAATATTTTCTTTTCTAATGATAGCTTCAGAATCTTAGCCAACCTATCATAACCATATATGTTCAACGGGTCCATAAAAAAATCAATGACTTCTTTATAATACGTTCTGACAAACCATTCAGCTACCTCAATGCTTTGCAGATACATGTTCCCTTCGTAAACGATTAGATTATGTAAAAAACGATTGACTTCTTCTAACGAAATATATCCATAAACATACATATCCCGAAGTGTATAGTCTACCCGATCCGCACATAATTCAGGTGCAGGCTGTTCTAACAATGTCCACTTAGAATCATCAAATAGAATGTCCTCAAAGCTATAACCATACTTAGTTAAAATGACTGGAATTTCCGAGTTTGTCACAACAGAGCTATATATCTTCTCATGATAATCCTCCTCTTTATTTTCAAAAACGAAATCAATAACATGAGAAAAAGCGGTGTGGGAAACATCATGCAATAGCCCAGCAATTTGCTCTTCTAATGAGCCACCAAGCTTACGAATGAGCAGCATGACACCAATCGAATGATCAAAACGTGTTACATTCCATTTCTCGTTCACTAAGTAACTTGCGCCCCCTTGGTGAATTCCCTTTAACCTTTGAACAGGCTCACATAAAATTAACTCTTCTAGCACTTTATCTACTACAAACTCACCGTAAATTTCGTCATTAACAACCATGAATAGTCTCCTTCATCTATTAAGGTCTGTTCTTTCTTTAAGTACAGATCCATTCATATATACATTTTTCCTTTTCTCCTCGCTGATACATATCATTGTCTTCTGGGACATCAACGATTTTTAAAAGGTTAGCTCCGACATACTCACATGTTTTTCTTGAAGCGATGTTATCTGGATTACACGTAATGAACAATTTTTCCATTTCATGAGCATATGCCACTTCCCTTAAAAGCAAGACAGCTTTTGCAGCATAGTGATTGCCTCTATTTGCCTCATGAACGGAATAGCCAATATGACCACCATAATATAAATTGTCGTTATATCCAATTCTAATATCTATGTTTCCAATAGGTTTAAATGAATCACTCAATGTTATATTAAAATGATAAGCGGGCACCCAATTCTTATCCTTGTTTCCTGGTACTGTTTTGATCAAATGTAAATCAATTTCTTCTCCTTTGATTACATCAAAGTCTAAAAAAATAAATTTCAATCCATATCCCCCCTTGAATTGGACTAATTTATTTCTATATTGCTCAGATCATACCTTTTTTCCTTACAATGTTGAGAATACTATAACTGAGCCTCAAAGGTTAGCCAAATGTGTGAGCACAATTGTCCCCTCCTATATGATTCAGCAGCAATGACCATTCACCTGGCTAACCTATAAATCTTGAGACAAACGAATCATATCCCTACACTGAATTCCATTTTCAACAATCTCATCTTCGTAATGCTTAACAAAAAAGTCTATACCAACTCCAACTATTCTAAAACCACATTTTTGATAAAGAGCCAGCTGTCCTATGCTTGAATTTCCAGTTCCTATTTCAACGGTTTTGTAGCCTGCTAACCTAGCTACCTTAATGGCATCCATGACCAATCGTTTGCCAATACCTTGACCATGTTGTTCTTCTACGACTGCAACATTCACAAGCTCAACTGTTTCTGGTCTTGTCGGAAGTAACACATAAACACCGATTACACGCTGCTCGATTTCAGCTATGTAACATTCCCCCCTCTTAATATAATCCTCCACAATCTCTCTTGAAGGATCAGCCAGCAATAACAATTCCATTGGCGGTTTTTCACCCTTATTAAGTTTTCTAATATTCATGTATTCTCCTTAATTAGCATTAATTTTTTTAGTTTATCTCTTTATTTATTACACCCAACTACTTCTTCATTTTAACATTCATTTCCTTTTTATTTACAGACAAAAAGCGTTTCTAATACAAGAAACGCTACCAAGTTTAATAAGACAACAACTTCATCGGCTATCGTTACTTTTATTTTTATTCCATTCATAAGGTGTATTTGACCAACCCCATAAAGAATACAATAAAAATGTGACAGCAACAAATATAAAATTCCCACCCCATTGGATGTTTTCATCCAAAAATACATCCTTCATTGTAAGGACAGCCAAAAGTATTAAAGCGAATTGTATATTCTTCTTAAGCACATTACGCCCCTTTATTTTTAAACTTCCTTCCTCATTATTCAATAAAGAAGTGATTATAGTTTTAGCTTCAGACCCTCATGCGTTGCTTTAAAGCCTAATCGTTCATAAAACCTTAATGCATCTGGCCTTTTCTTATCAGTTGTCAACTGTACTAAATGACAACCACGTTCTTCTGCACGTTGAATTGCCCATTTTATAAGCTCAGTACCTACACCCTTTCCCCTTACCGAAGCTGACGTCCTTACTCCTTCGATAGTAGCTCTCCATCCACCTTGATGTGTGATATAAGGGGTAAACGTAATTTGTTGAACCCCAACGACTTCATTTCCGTCACAAGCTACTATTAATTCGTTATTAGGGTCAGATGTAATAGCCTCAAACGCTTTCATGTAACTATGAGGAAGTGGATTTTCATAACGCTCACGCTTACTTCCTAAAACGTCATCAGCAAGCATTGCCACAATACGGTCTAAATCCTTTTCGTTAGCCATTCTAAACTTGATTTCGGTCTCCAATTAAACCCCTCCATGTTAACTTTTAACGGCTCGCTAATTATATAACTCCCAAAACAATAGCGATTATCCATCCCATATGAAAAACCCCATATTTTACCTTTAAGTACATTGTAGCACATATCTCTACTTATGACAGATGCTTCCGCTTTTTCTTCATTACGCTGTGGTGGCCAGTACAAGGGCTTAGCCTTTCAGAAGAACTCGCTACGTTAATACGGAGAGGTACAGCTCTGGAGTTTCTGGACAAACGGAGGCGTAGGTCGGAGTTGAGCCTATAGGACAGTATGGAAACGGTCCACTCATTCCTCTATTTTCACTAGAATTCCCTTTTTCTCATCGGAACGGTTTCTCGTTCCGCTATTTCGGCATTCCCACATCAAATTGGACTCTTATCAATCAATTAGCGGAACCAAGATTACAACTAGGCAAGGAAAGCGACTATTTTCTCCTTTTAGTGGAATAAGGATTCCATTTGATTCTGCTTTTGAAGCACTTATAGCAACTATCGTATGATGTGCGATAGAAAAACGATTCTTCAATGAAGATTACATTTTAGCCTTTAACGCGACTATTTTCATTTTTTAACAGAATGAGGGACCACTCTTTTCTCACAAAAGGCTTCCCTCAATCTCAAAGGGCACTGAAAAAGTATAAATCAACTTTCCAGTGCCCTTCTATGCTCCCTCTTACACACACGTAAACGATTGAATTTGTCGTAAGCTCACTCCGAAATAGACCCATCTAAACCCAGTCCAACGATATCCTGAAACAGATCGTGGTCCAACAAAAATCGGAAAGAACCAGAATTGCTGAGCACCTCTTAGCCATACATACGTGAACCTAAACAGACATCTTCTAATGCTGCCTGAATCAACCGCAAACGTTTCTGGTTGCTGCGCTTGTGTAGGAACAAATGACGGTGGTGGCGATGTCGGTGGTCCACCTTGTTGGCCTTGACTAGGTGGAGCTGGTGAAGGCGTTGAGCTTGGAAATCCCGGTGGTGGTCCCATTTGTCCTCCCCCTTGAGGAAAGCCAGGAATGAAGAATCTTTGATCCGACATAGAATAAGTAGGTATCTGCCCATACTCATTCGGCCATGTCCATCGTTGTTGTTCATGATTAGTATACACACGATCACTCCTTCAGTGGTTTCCAATCCATCGTATTCACTAGTCATTCGTCTATCAACTTGTACAGCAAAAAATGTGTGTAAGCCTAAGACTAGAAATAAAAAAAGAGAAGGGCTTCCAAGAAGATCACGAACCTTGGTCACGCACAAACAAGGTTCATTTCCTCTTATAACCTTCTCTTTTTCAACTATAGCATGTCCGTTTCCTTTTCGAGCACGTTCCTTTCTCACTTACTTCGAACGACACGAAAGCCTTGGTCCGGACCACTCCCACTTGCCTCGAACTGACCGCGAAACGATATTTCGCTACTGCTCACATCACCGATCCAACCGCCCCCTCTGACTACACGATAGGAACCACTATTGCTTTCATGATTCACGTCGTCCCCATACCAATCCCAGCACCATTCCCTTACGTTACCAGACATATCGAATAGCCCTAGCTCATTAGGCTCTTTGCTTCCGGCATCATGTGTTCTAGTTTGGTTATTTTCAATAATCGGCCAGTTCCAGTCTCCTCTTAAATATTGGTCTCCGGCATTTCGCCAATACCAGGCTACCTCATCGACTTCATCACTTCCACTGTATGTGTAACCGGCACTCAACTGACCTCCACTTGCCGCATATTCCCACTCTGCTTCTGTCGGCAACCGGTAACCATTCGCTCCCTCATTAATCGTAACAATCCATTTGACATGATCATGTTCACTCTCATTGTTCGGATCTTTCTTATCCTTGTCAATATTGTAATAAGGCACTAAACCTTCATCCATACTTCTGGCATTACAATACTCAATCGCGTCATACCAACTAACCATTTCTACAGGCAAGTTATCTCCTTCAAAATACGAGGGATTACTTCCCATTATCTCAATCCATTCTGCTTGAGTTACCTCATATTTGCCGATGTAAAAATCGTCTATGATCACATCTGAACCATAAAAATTAGAGTCCTCATACACAAAGGAGCCACCTTCAACGAATACAAAACGATCATCCTGATCTAGACTTTCATTGGTGGCAGACTCCTCTGGCGAACAAGCACTAGCCGCAACGAACATCGCTAGTAAGATCAGGATCATAAGTAGCTTTCTCATTCATATATCTCCTTTATAAACAAGGGAATACTACCCTTGTTTGAATGACTTCTTGCACCTTCGCTAAACGAATAGGGCAAGCTATAGGCCACAATGATCTATAACTCACCTCTACTATCGCCGAATCTTGCCATTCGTCTTGCGAAGCGAATCACACCATACTGACGGTTATGGCTAGAGGAAAGAGACCATCCTATTGTCTCTTAGTCTAGTATCAATAGTAATAAAGTTAGTCATGATTCAGAATGCTCGCAATCCCATGATTAATAAAGGTTATCCTCAATCGCAAGATAGAATGAAGTAGTAAATAGGTAAGTATCTTTTGGTGAAATGAAACGGCTGGCTGTAGAACCTATTTGCCATAGCAATCAACGACCAAAAGCTGTCTTTCTTTTATGAATCTGATTCCCGTCAGTTTTACTGTTTACACTTCATTTACCACACTGTTACATTAGAGCTTCCACTACTTTGATAGCCCTCTGTAGCTAATACTTGGTAAGACCAATTACTTCCTAGGCGCATTCCTGCATTATTCCAAGCGTTAAAGTGGTTGTTAAATGTAATACTAACGTTGTTCCCCGTCGGTCTCTTCGACTGTCTCACGCTCCAGAACTGCTGGAACGTTTGTGTTCCGTCAATGGAAGGCGCATTATATCGCATCGTCGTATAGAGGTCATATGTCGCTCCATCACTAAACACCGTACCGCGGTGTGTACCAGTAGGTCGATATGTTCCCCAGCTATCTACAACGTAATACTCGATCAAAGAGTTTCTTGTCCATCCATAAAGCGTTAAATACGCATTACCGGACGGCTGCCACAAACCAGCGTTATAATTAATAACCCGATTGTGCGAGCCTATTTCCCAACCTTTACCGACGACAAAATTACCTGTATTTGTCCAGTTGACACTGTAATTACCACCAGACCCATTAACAGCGTTTACCGTTCCACCACCATCGGTCCAATTTTGCCAATACGTGTTCGCACTTACGGGGGATGCAATCATACACAGACTCAATATAGCTACAATAAATACAGTTAAGGATTTCTTATTCATCTTCATAATACATTACCCTCCTAATATTTTTATAGCACTACTTACCTACAAACTACTTCCAAAATGATGTCCTCTCATACATGATTTATGAAGTATCAATTTTTTGAATCATCTTACAACCACCCCCTCTATTTGTAAATTATAGAATGTAAACGCATACATTACATTTTAAAAACTATAGATTTACCCTCTCAATCTAAAGAATTTCCAAATAGTAAAGTAGAGAAAGACAAAAAACACTTCACCGTGCTCAAAAGAGAAATAGATGAGGAAGCTAAGTATTTAGCTGACCGTAAAAAAAGAGCTCATTCAGGGAATGAACTCTTTGACCATTTAGTAATCTCTGTTTCGACACTTCCATTCCGTTTCAGAAATACGTCTAATTCACCCCTTTATTCTCTCCCTTCTGCATATGATCAACTCTTGCAAATGTTCTCAGACTAAACCACATAATAATCATAGCAAATCCACTAATTCCAATGACAGGAAAGAAACCTGGTATGATTCGAATGAATAGAACAAATAAAACAGTAGCTACTAGCATAAATAGCGTATTTAATGGATGCACGACTAACAATATACATGCATTCTTAATTGTTGCGAAAATGGATACACGATAATAAACATATATGGGCATAACAAACAAGCAGAGACAAATAAAAACACTAAATACTGTTACAATAGGGTAATAACTATATTGAACGATTGAATGACCAATCACTTCCGCAATACTCATATTAATATATAGCAATACCCCAATTACTGTTAATAACCAGCCTAATAGATTACTTCGTATTAATTCTTTTTTGAAAATTTTCCAAAAATGTTTTGTGATGTGTATGTCGTTAAAACCCGTTAACCATTTTTTGATGATATAAAAGGTTGCGACGATGGCAGGAAAAAAACCAACTACAATGAACCCTAGTAAACTAAATACAATAGCAAGCAAATTAACATAAACTAGTCGGATGATAGACTCAGCAAAATAATAAATTCTCTCCATTGCCATACTATGGCTCCTACTCTTTTACTGACCCTAATGTAATACCATGTATGAAATACCTTTGCAAGAACGGATACACAACTAACACTGGTATCATAGCAATAAATATTTTGGCTGCATCTAAAGTTCGATTCGATAATTCACTCATTCGTTTATACTGATCCTCGGTCATCGTAGACGGATCAACAGAAACAACTAATTGTTGGATATAAGTTTGCAAAGGGTAAAATTCTTCTCTAGTCATAAAAATTAAGCCGTATAAAAACTCATTCCAGTGATAGACGATACCAAACAATGAAATAGTCGCTAGCACTGGTACAGATAATGGCATATATACTTTGAATAAAATATACCACGGTCCAGCACCATCAACTAATGCTGCTTCCTCCAATGAAGGAGGTAAATTTCTAAAAAAGTTAATGGTTAATATAATATAAAAAACAATGATTTGAGCTCCTCCAACAAGAACTAACGCCCAAATACTATTCATTAAACCGTACGATTGGATCGTAATATATAGGGGAATCAATCCACCGTTAAATAGCATCGTAAATATCAATGTCCACATAATGAGATTTCGACCTTTGAAATCTTTGACTGTCTTCGAAAGAGGATAAGCCATTAGTGGTACGATAATTAAATTCAATCCAGCACCAAGTATGACCCTTTGAATCGATATCCAAAAAGATTTAAAAAACTGCCCATCTTGCAATAGTTGTTTGTAAGAATTGAAGTTAAAATCTACTGGCCATAAAGTAACAGCTCCTGCTGATGCAGCAGAGCTAGAACTAAATGATAGAGCTAATGTATACCACAACGGAAGTATACATGTTATGGCAACTGCTACTAGAATGATAATGAGAATAACATCCGCTATTTTTGATGATAAATGATGTCCTTTAACCATAACAGCACCTCCTTTAGAAAATACGGTATTTTGTAAATCGATAGGCCAAGTAATAAGAAACCGTTATTAATAAAAATCCAACAACCGATTTCAACAACCCAACAGCTGTTGCCAATTCAAATTGTAAATTAAGTAAACCAGCACGATACACCCACGTATCAATAATGTCACCTGTTGAATACACTAATGGATTGTAAAGGTTGAAGATTTGGTCGAAACCGGCATTTAATACATTTCCTAGGCTCAGTACAGCTAATAAAACCGCTGTTGTCCGAATACCTGGCAACGTTACATGCCATAACTTTCTCCATCTTGATGCACCATCAATACCCGCAGCTTCATACAATGCTGGATTAATACCAGTTAACGCAGCTAAATAAATAATCGTATTAAACCCAAACTCTTTCCAAACATCACTACCTACTACTAGATATGGAAATAAGTCAGCTCTTCCAAAGAATAGAATAGGTTCCTGTCCAAACAACCCTAATAGTTGATTAACTGGACCGGCAAATGCAAAGATGTCTAACAAGACTCCACCTAAAATAACCCACGATAAAAAATGTGGAAGATAGACAATTGTTTGTATCGTTCGTTTCAATCCCATATAACGAACTTCATTCAGCATTAAGGCAAATACTAACGGCACGATCAAGTTCCCAATTATTTTCATCACAGCGATATAAATCGTATTAAAAAAAATTCTCATGGTATCATTTAATTGGAACATATATCGAAATACGTCTAAACCTACAAACTCAGAACCTAAAACTCCTTGAACAGGATTATAATTTTGAAAAGCAATAAATATACCGAACATGGGAACAATACTAAAGAACACAATCCAAACAATTCCAGGCAAAAGCATAATATAGTAATCTTTTGCAAAGCTTTTATTTCTCATGACTTTATACTCCTTCCATTACATGCCTATGGAATAAGAAAAACGCGAAAGCAAGGCTGCTGAAAAAGTACAATTTTCACTTTTTCAGTTGCCTTAAAAGGACTTTTTCAGTGCTCTCGCGATAGCGTCTTTTCTTATTTTCATTGTGCAGAGCCGTTACATTGGTTTGAAGTTATTCTAAAAGTGGGGGTCTTTCAGAATAACGTGTAACGAGCGAAGCCAACGCTCTCCTTGGAATTTGCCAACACCCTCTTTGCCGTGTCCCCATTTCTTCCTCGAATAGTATACATTCTCTTTATAGAAAGGCGCCGACCATAAACCCGACGCCTTTATCTTTATTCAGTCAATGCTAGTACTTCTTCTACTTCACTCGTAATTTGTTCGCCACCTTGGTTCAACCAATCTTCAACAAATGTATCAAAGTCATCTAGCGGAGCGTTCCCCATAATAATTCTCAAAAAGGTCTCATCTTCCATCGCTTTTAAGTTCACCCATCTTTGTTCCATCGTATCGGTTTGAGAATAAGCGAGACTGTGAACACCGTTGATTTCATTATCTACTAATGGAGAACCACCTACCATTAGAGCATAAGCTCTTGTCCACGCACCTCGATCTGACTCTATATCCCAATACTCAATACTATTATCATCATAAGGTTCTGTCTTAACATCTGTAATTGATTCAGCATCGGAAACTAATAGCTTGTATTCTGGTTTATCTTCAAAATCAGCTGGAGTTTTCGTTCCATTTAATACTTCTCTTAATGCCTCTACGCTATATTCAGTCTCATCAGCTGGTGCAAATACTAAACGCAATGGATAATAGCCTGGTCCACCTAAGCTTGGGTCAAATGTTGCTTCATTATCTAATAAATTATTTAATATTTTCATTGCAGCTTCCGGGTGTTCATAATCTTTTTTTACAACGACAAAGTTCGCCGATGGTGAGCTTAAATTGGGTCGATATTCTCCATCGGCATTCAATGGAGTTGTATATGCTTGCCAGTTCGCATCTGGATCTTCTGTAACAGCATCCGTTATCGGACCATATGGCATCCACCACGGTGCAAAGAACATCCCCGTTTCACCACTAATAACGGATTCACCTGGATCTTCCCTTACCCCGATTTCTCGATCAATCAACCCGTCTGCATACATATCACGTAAAAATGATAAAGCTTCTTTCGTTTCGTTTTGAGTGGCTCCGTATGCAACATCACCATTATCATCTTCAATCCAAAAGCCTGGATAAGCACCAAATGCGGCAAAAACACCGTCAAATCCATACAAGTTATTCGTTGACTCTAAGAAGTTCGCATATAATTTATTATTATTTCCTGGACCTGCAAGACCAATTGTGTCATTTGCTCCTGTTCCATTCGGATCATCTTCAGTAAATGCTCTTGCTACTTCTTTTAATTCTTCTACTGTTTGTGGTACTTCTAACCCTAAGTGATCAAGCCAATCTTGTCGTATCCACAACAAGTGAATACCATCCGCTTGTAATTGAACATTTGGAATAGCCATCATTCGACCATCGAATGTGACGGTTTCTTTCGCAATGCCATCTGTACTATCCACAATTCTTTTGATAGCTGGAGAAGCATAATTCTCATAAACATCTGTCAAATCGGCGATTTGATCTGTTTCTACTAGTTGGCGTAATTCTACTGGACCGACAATCATCGCATCTGGTAAATCATTACTTGCAATTGCCAGACTAATTCGTTGGTTATAGTTTGATGGCGAAGCAGTGAAATCATGCTCTACTTGAATATTAAGATTCTCTTTCACGCTACGAGTGTACTGATTGTCAAGTGGCGTATCGTCTTCTGGCAATGATGTATCACTCGGGTCTACCTCTTGTGCAATTGATATAGTGATTGTCTCATCATATGCCCCAAACGGATCTCCTGGTTCTGAGGACGTATTATTTTCCGTGTCATTACTAGATTGTCCCTCAGAAGGCTCATCATTAGAACATGCAGCGATAATCAATACGAATAAGAACAGCGACAATACAACTACTTTTTTCAATGTTATTTCCCCCTTGTTCTCAATAAGTTTTTTTTACAAGTTCATCATACCTATAAATGAAAGCGCATACAACGGGATGGTTGTTTTTAGAATACGGAGAGATTTGTGCTACATTTTCATCGGTTAAGGAATATTTTGACTATTACAACACTTTCGTCATACACATTTTATTCATTTGTCTACCTTAGTCGGTTATTTATACTTTTCACTGATGTAAGCGCCACTTCGATCCGGTACAACCTGCACATAAAAAAAGCATCAACTAACCTAAACTGATAAATAGCTAAAGGTCATTTGACACTTATTTTCAATGATTATAGAGGTTGTTCAAAAAGGTCGGTTTTTGACCATTTTGAACAACCTTGCGGCCATGTGCGCAGTCGCTACATCTTTTAAAAAGTCTTGTGGGGAGCGATTTTCTCCCCACATGATGCGTAGCGAACGGAGCCATGGCCATGCTTCATGAGATACTTGGTAAACACGCTCTTATAGCTTTAATGACAGTCACACATTTAGGACTCTTGTTTTATTTTTCGATAATCGCTCGGCAAATGGCCTGTCTCTGATCGAAAGATTTTACTGAAATATTTCACATCAATATATCCTACTTTTTCTGAAATGACACCTATTTTTTCATTCGTATATTGTAAGTAATGCTTTGCCTTGTGAATCCTCATTAACCGAACATATTCATTAAATGTTTGACCAACAATATCTTTAAAGCATTTAGAGAAATAACTTCTACTCATATTCACCTGTTCCGATATGTCATGCGCAGTAATGGGTGACCCGATATTATTTTCGATCAATGATAGTGCCTGAATAATACATTTATTCGCTTCAGGTGTGTAATTAGAGCAATAAGCTTCAACATATATTTTCTGCTTCACTTCATAAAACCACTTCTCCACTTCTTTCCAGTGAGCCAATTCATCAGGAATTTGAATCTCAAATGATAATTGTTCATAGAACATACGAGTACACTTATTCATCGTCCATAATAAAATATCCTCTAATTGGCTCTTATTAAGGCGAGCATTCTTTAACATTTGCAAAAGATTCGTTAATTCTAATTCACTCGTAATCCATTCTAACGAATGAATTTGATCTTTCCATATACCAAGTTGTTCTTTTGAAATTCGTTCAGGTAACAGGATTTCGTCTATTTTTTTTATTGATACGTTATAATCTGAATCTAATTCATAAAAGATTAACTGTTCATAATGGTCTATTAATTTGTTTATTTCTATCTTATCTTTGTTTTCATTTGAGGTAATGCATAATAATGGACCAATATTTTGATGGTATTTTATTAATGTGTCCACGACCATCTCAACCGAATAACGACTAGTCTTTATGATCAAACAGTTTTCATTTGCTACTTTCATATGGTGGAAATCTAGCACATCTTTCAAAATAGTTTGACACTCAAATGCATGATTTGTAAGCAATACATAGCCATTTTCAATACTTTCCTCATCAAAGTATTTAGGAATATGACTTTTGCTTTTAATTCGGTTTTTAATGCGATTTAGACTCTCATCCATACTTTCTTCATCTAATTCAACTTTTGCTATATAATCAATTGCGCCTAATCTCATAGCCTCTTGAATATATTCAAAATCTCGATGTAATGATAGCACTGCAATAGCAATATGCGGATATTTTCGTGTGACGACTCTTATTAGTTCAATTCCAGACATTATGGGCATAGCTAAATCTGTAATGATTAAATCTACTGATTCTTGTTCTATTATTTCTAATGCTTTTTCACCATTTTTTGCATCATTTACTATGTGCATATCGTATTTTTCCCAATTAAACGTCGAAATTAGGCTACTACGAACTAGCTTGTCATCTTCTACAATCAGTACATTTATCATGGGTGTTCCCCCTTAATTAATGGTATTGATAATCGAATGGTAGTTCCTTTGCCTAATGTACTTTGAATCTCCAGCTTGCCATATTCACCATAGGTTCTATCCATAACCCTCTTTACGTAGTTTAATCCAATTCCCATCCCACTCTTTGTTTGTTTATGATTTTCTTTATAAAGAATCTCTTTCATTTTCTCTTCATCCATACCTCTACCTTCATCAGTAATTTCAATGATGATTCTATTTTCTTTACAATTAACGTTTATACGAATAGTCCCTTCATCAACTAGCCCGTGGTAGATTGAATTTTCAACGATTGGCTGTAAAATGAATCTTGGTATGACTGTATTGAGTACTTCGCTTGAAACCTGAATAGTTGTTTCATAAGAAAAATCATAACGAATTTGTTGTAGCTTCAAATATTGCTCCATTGAATCTAACTCATCTTTTAATGTTGATAAAATTCCTAATTTCCCCATATTGTAATATAACAATTTGTTTAGAGACGTTAACAAGTGAGTTAGTTCTTTTCTTTCTCCTGAAATGGCTAACCATTTTGCCGTGTCTAATGTATTCATTAAAAAGTGAGGACTTATTTGATGCTTTAATTTTTCTACTTCTAAATCAGCTCTTTTTCTTTCTTTATTTTCAATCTCTTTTATCAATTCTGCAATTCTCGCTCGCATCGCTCTAAATCGTGTAACAAGGTCAGAAAATTCTGGTATTTTCGTATCAACGATATCAGTATGAAAATTATTATTTCCCATAAGCTTAATTTCTCGTCTAAATTCATTGATTGGCTTATAAATCGTTTTCCATAGAATTAAAGATACAAGAAAGCTGATCACGACAAATAAGATCATAATGTAAATCATTAAGAGAACCCATTGATTCATTTCTTGGTTATATTCTGATATAGGTATAAGTGCAATAATACTCCAGCCTTCATCCGTTTGCTCTTGAAACCAATAGTAGCCGTTCTTCTTACCATAAGTACTATTTTCACGATTAAAAGATTGATTTTTCGGAAACAATTCACTATCGCTATATATGATTTGATCAGATTCATCTAAAATCATATACTCTGCATCATTCATAACTTGGTCTACTGCTAATAAATCATTCGTTAGATCGAGATTGGATTCTAAGTAAACATAAACATTTCGATCAATCCCCATATTAAGTTCTCTAATTATCGACAGAACATACGACTCCTTATACCGTTCCATACTCACATGTGGGCCAAACATATACATACTAGAACCTTCACTGATAATTGTATCGCTATCAATGACAAATGGGGCCTTTACACCATAGTTATTAAAAAAATAATCTTCCTCTCCCTCTATATAAATAAAAACTAGGCCAATACTCGGATTACTAAATGTGACTAAATTCAACTCACTTTTTATTTCATCATACAGCGTGACACGCTCGTATGATTGCGGAAGATGTAAATAATCATAAAATTTATAAGTAATGTTATCAGAGAATACAATTTGTTGAGCGACATAATTCAAATCATCTATTTTATTTTCAATTGATAATCTAATTTGTTGCACATTACTATTGAAAGTAGAATGTAGTTTACTAGTCAAAATAGAAGACATGGAGAAATATGAGAATAAAATTGTAAAAGCTAGTAATAAAAAAGTACCTGTCCCTAAGAGAATTGAAATTCTACTTTTCAAGCTCATTGATACAAAAAAGGTTCGAAGTCGCTCAAAAGCATTCATACATCCATTCACTCCACTCTATGTAATGACGGTTCTAAATAAAACCCTAAGAAGTAAACGCTTTCTTTTTTTTAATAATATCATAAATAAAAACATTATAAGATAACAACCTCCTCTAACATTTGTTAAACTCGTATGCCTCGATAAAAATAGTTTAGTTCCTTCGTATAATTTTTCTCCTTTTTTATATCGGTAACATTTGTTTTCTTTTCCAAGCCATTTATATATAAATTTCTCATGAAATTGTAAACGCTTAATATCCTAATAAAGAAGGACTTTTCTTTTTAACAGCTGATAAATCAAGAAAAAATACTTCAATTAAATTCAACTGCCTAAATTAATATTGAACATAGCTCATAAACAAAAAAAAGAGCTTCCCACTCGGAAAAACTCTTCTAACAACCAATTCAACTTAGACACATGTTTATTTAAACGATACAGAGCAGCCCCTCTCTCAAACTACCTAAAAAAATGAGAAGGCGGTACTTTATAATGCTTCTTAAATGCTTTTGAAAAACTATAAGGGTCTGGATACCCTAACTTGTTGGCAATTTGTTGAATCGTATAATGTTTACTAAATAACAGCTCACGAGCTCGATTCATTTTAAGCTGATAAATATATCTTCCTGGCGTCATACCAAGTGCTTGCTTAAAATAGTGGATAAAATACTTCTCAGACATTCCAGCAAGAGTAGCTAAATTCTTAATGCGGAGTGGTGTATGTAGATGCTCGTTCACATAGTCAAAGACCGGTTTTAAGTGGTCCAAATGCCCCGTTTGATTGTGAGAAGGTGCTAGGTTTGTAAAGGTTCCTCGATATTGCCCTGTTCCGTACTTTTCAATAATTTTGGCAACCAAAATGGTTAGACATCCTTTTAAGCGGATTCCTGACATCGGGGCGTTCTGTTTGTATTGGTTATACGTGTCAAGAAACAGTTCAACTTCCTCTTTCACAAGTCCATGTTTGATCACACCTGACAATTGAAAATGGTTTAAAAAGTCAAGGCGATCTCCTAATATGAAATCAAAATGGGTAAAAATAAACTGACAAGGTCCATCTACTGTTGTTGCGGTGTAAGCAACCATTGGGCTAAATAGAACAAGATCGCCTGCTGATGCCTCGTAAACCTCCTCATTAATGTGAATCTCTACTCTTCCTTTCTGAATGTACCATAGGTCATAATCGAGATGATTTTTACTTTCGATCCAATGGCTAGGATGAGTAATTTCTTGACTACCATATATACGTAGCATCGCATGCTCGGAAAGCTCGTTAAAAAGAGTTACGTTATCCACGATTCATCAACCTCATACTTTTAGACATAGTCATTCCTTTTAATTATAACAATAGGAATTAATTAAACGAAATAATCTTACTAAATGACATCTTATGCTTACCTACGTACATTTTTATTTCTAGTCATTGTTTTATAATTGGAACAAATAACATTTGGAGGGGATGACAATCGCTAATTATCCGAAGGTAGTTGTGTTAGGCGCAGGAAGTTTATTCTTTGGTCGTCAAGCTATTTGGCAAATGGTTCATTCAGAACACTTGAATAAAGGTACGTTAGCATTAGTTGATACGAATGAAGATCGGTTAAACAAGTTAGTTAAGCTCGCTAAGATGGTTGTAGAAGCAAATAACGTAGAGTTGAAAATTGAAGGCTCCACTGATCGAACGAAGGTGCTCAAAGATGCTGACTTTGTCGTCCTTAGCTTTGCTGTTGATACAGTGAAGTATAGAGGAATTGATTGTACCGTTTCTGAGAAATATGGCATTCGAATGTGTTCAGGCGATACGATTGGTCCTGGTGGAATTTTTCGAGCGATGCGAGAGTTACCGACTATTATGGAATGCGCAAAAGACATAGAGACTATTTGCCCAAATGCGTGGGTGATCAATTATATTAACCCATCGACCGTCCATGGAATGGCCTTGAAACGATATGCACCAAATTTGAAAAGCTTTGCTTTGTGCGATTCCCATCATATGCCACATAAGAAAATATTATATGCACAGCGAGCAGGGATCATTAACGATGCAAAAGAGTACACAGCAGATATTGACAGTCAGTTTGATATACACATTGCCGGCGTCAATCATTTCACTTGGTTGATCAAAGCGGAGTACAAAAGGAAAAATGTTCTTCCTATAATTGCACAATCGCTGAAACGTTCAGCCGAAACAGAAACGGTAGGCGGGGATACAGGTGCAAAGGCATTATTTAATGATAAAATTAGCTATCAATTATATGACATTTTCGGAAGTGTTCCAACATGTACAGCCCATACAAAAGAGTATGTACCATATTGGCAAGGACTCGGAAAATTAAAAGAAGACATCCCTCCCCTTTCTATTTGGGAAACAGATGAGCGATATAAACGACATGAGGAAATGTGGGAACAGGTGGATCGTTTTCTAAATGGTGAAACTCCGATTGAAGAATATATGACTTCATTCGGTCCAGATCACGCCACAGATATTATTGAAAATATGGTAGGTGGATTAGGTAAGCCATTTTACATTAATACATGGAACGAAGGTGCTGTTCCGAATATGAGTGATGATGCCTTTCTAGAACTGTTATGCGAAGTGACAATGGAAGGTGTGAAGCCGTTACCTGTAGTGGAAATGCCTCGAGGTATTAGAGGAATGCAGGAGGTCGTCTTAGATACTCATGAACTTACTGTTGAAGCTGTCTTAGAAGAAAGCTATGAGAAATTGCGAAGAGCGATGTTAACAGATCCGCTAGTTCATTCGATTGCTGATGCTGATCAGATCATTTATGAGCTACTGCAATTAGAAAAGGACATCATTCCGCAGCATTGGTACGATAAGTCGGAATAAAAAACGAAGTAGTCAGGGCGCTGAAAAAGTTTGGTTTTCAATTTTTTTGGCGCTCTATAACAAAGGGCGTAACCGTTGCTTGTTTTTAAAGCTCACTTGAAGTAAAAGTCGATTTACACTGTTCATTGGTCTCAAGTAGCAGCTTTTCTTACTTACAACGCGCTGAGCGTTACGATCTCCTCCAATTCTGCTCTCTTTCCTATGTAATCGTCATTCCTCTATTTTCGTCATTTAGCCTTTATTAGGTTGTTATAGCACCCTCATTCCGCTATTCACCCATTTTTCCTCCTTTCCCTTCTGATTTTGTCAGAATAGAGGAATGAGGAGACCGTTTCTTGCATCATTACTCGCATTTCTCACAAATAGAGGAATGAGAGACCGTTTGATCACTCATTTCAAAAACAGACTTCACATTGCAAGCAATAAGTCGATCCCAAAACACCTTCTTCCCATATGTAAAAGAGACCATCCTTACAAAAGGACAGTCTCTCATTCTTACTTAATGCTTTTCTCGTAATCATCGAGACGTTTCATCGCTTGGCAACCCGCTTCGTTGAGCGTAAGTGACTCTATAAACAACCTAAAAAAATTCTTATAGGACTCCCCTCAGATCGGTCAATTACAATTTATGATCTACAATCCGTTAAAGTTACGGGTTTCCTTGTGGACACATCAATAACTGAGGACGTTTCACTCTTATTATTCATGATTAAACCACGTACTTTCACGTAAGATGGGATGAATGGATGATTGCGAATCGTATCAACACTCTTTTCAATACTTTCTATAGTATTCTTTTTACCTTCTAACCACTCTATTACTTTGCCCCCTGAAAATTCAGGTCTGCAATTTTGAAAAAGATAGTCCAATCTTTCTACTTTATCCTTCATATCATTATTCTCTGAATACAGTAAACTTTCTATATCAATTGACTCCGTCCCTTTGTCTTTTGACCCTACTACAAAAATTTCTTCAACATTTTCCTGATAAACTGCGATGATGATCGATCTCATTATATCACCATAGGGATGAGAAATTTCGGGACCATAGCTTTGTAAAGTTAACATATTTTCCGGTTGATTATTAACTACTTTTTGTAGGATCGTCTCCCATTCAGGGTCAATGTCAATTAAAAATAACGTTTTTTTGTTGTTTTTATCCATATTCATTTCATTCACTCCTCCTATGGTTACCTTTTTTCATCAAACCCATTTGATACTTTAAAGACCATGATCCTTTCGCCAGTACGTGTACTTAGATCGGTATGAAAGCTAACGATTTCTTTCCCTGTTATCGTGAAGATAACTTCCTTTAACTCTTCTACACCTGATTCTACTAATTCAGTTCGAGTTCTTTTAATTGTCGTTATTCCTTCTCTATCCTTACACAACTTATACTCAGCCGGAGTTAATATTCCATTTAATGTTACGATAATCATATCGCGTAAAATATCTGATTTCACGGAGATGGGGCCACGTCCAAGATAATCTTTTTCCCATTTTGTAACAGCTTTACTGATTTCAGATTCAAACGAGCCTTTCGTTTTATTCATATAATCCTCCCTTTAAACAACTATATAAGTTCTATTATTACACGAAACATACTAATTACCAGTTCTCCCAATTCCCTTCTTGATTGACAGTGGCCAATCGAATCCAGCCATTTTCAACTTTTTGAGAGAACGTTGGGTCATTATTTAATAGTCGTTCTACATATTCCCGTGGGGCTTGAATGACCACTAACAAACGTAAAGGAGAATGATAAACCTCATTATCTGATTTCATGACAGATTGCCAAGGAAATCCAGTTAATAAGTCACTTGCATTCCCCTGCATGACGCCAAGACTTGCTGTAACCGTTTGTGTTGCCTTATTTCCACTCCCATAGTAATGAGGGGCAACAGTAGAGGCATAATACTGTAAGTTAATCCATTGAGCCACCGTCCCTGGTCCAGCAATGATATTGGCCAGAAGATCACCATCGTGATCCTGTCTCCAGTCATAGCTATGAAGAAAAGCTCTCCCCTCTAAATTACAGTCCTCAGTCAAATCTCGTTGCCCGATAATAAATGCAGCATTACGAGCCAGCCCCCATTCTGGACGTATTTCACTCCAATCTTCTGCAAATCGGTGTGCCTCTGTCTTCGGATTTTTAAAGTGTGAGTGAAAATTAGGCAAATGTGATAATCGCTCTCTGTTTGCATCATGACTTACTTTCGGTAAAACAGCATTAATACGATCAAACGCTTCTTGAGCTGATTGCGAAAGCTTAGGAACATAGAGCCAATGTAAATCATCTACCGTTGTTTTATGCTCAGCGGCCACGAAAACCGTGTCCTCTGGGATTTCAATACCTTCCGTATAAAGACTCTCTCTTACTTCATGAAGATTGCATAAAACGGCTAAAACTCTAGCATTAAATCCTCCTGCCGCACCACCACAAGCACCACAGTCTAAAGCAGCAGCATAGGGATTATTTGTACTTTGACTTCCATGTCCGCAAATAACAACTAATGGAGCGAAATTCTTTGTCAATCCCATCATTGACAAAGCTTGTCGTGCATAATTTACTTTCTCTTCTTCAGAAAAACCAACAGGTATATCTGCTTTTGTATCATGAACATGCTGAAGTGAGAGCTTTGTATCAGGCTTGCGTAGCCATGCTTCTCGAAGATTACGTATGGCACCATTTGCTCTTCTAGGAACAAAACTTCGTGCTACCATTTGTAAGCTAAGCCAAGGCCCACTAATTTCCGGTAAAAGTAAGCTCGCAAATACATTCTGTTTCATTCTTTTAAATGTATAGCTGAGTGAATTGGCCACTTGCTTACGTTGTTGATATTGTTTGAGTTCACTTTCACCTGTAGATTCTTCTATTTTATGTTGCGGTTTTAGTATAACAGGCAAAGAGGAATGGCTATGTGTACAACCAAGCTCACTAGTTGCAATCGGTAACCCGAAGAACCCTGCAATACCAATGGTTTCAAATGGACCTTCTTTTTCCAGCTTGCGACGAAAAGGCTCTGAACGAACATCTATACAAAATGCCAATTGAGCTAATGTTTCTTTATCATTCTTTACACTTTGTTTCGAGTTAATCTTCTCACTTAATTGTTCTGTATAAGTTTGTTCCCAAGCTTCCAACCATAGCTTTCTTCGCACCGTCTCATCAAAGCGGTAAGCAAAGGTTAAATATTCATTTTGTTCAATTGTAGACATCTGTGACCACTCTTCGGTTGTAAGACTCCCCCAGTGAATCCAAGATGCTAGAAGAGAAGCAACCGAAATGTCCTTATGAGACTGTTGATTAGACAAAGGTAAGTATGGCTTCAATAAAGCCCACTCCATCGATATTCGAACGGCTAAATATTCCGTTAAAAGAGAACGTTCAAGGGAAGACTGTTGTGATCGCCAAAGCATCATTCCTGCCCATCCAGGTAAAGAAAGTAAATGACCTTCAAGATAATTTGGTATCTGTGACTCAGGGATTTCTAGTGCTGTTAGTGCCTTTGTTAAAGCGACATGAGTCTCTTCTGGCCAATCTTTTAAGAGCTTACGTTGACCTTTACTCAGTGCAGGATCATGAGAAATAAGCTGTTTCCAAGCACGATAAAATCCTTTCTCACGATTGGGCATTGTCCAACCAGCCTGAGAGTCATCGAGGTAAAATTTGCACCACTTGATCATATGATGATCGAGTGTATTTACTAATCTTTCACTATTTTGATTCTTAACATACAAACTTAAAGGCTTCATTGAAAATTTACGATCCGGATTCAAAACGCTTAGTCCCTCTACCAATGTATTTAACTCAGGTGAGGACAAGAGATTAGTAGGTAACGGATCCAACTTTAAGGAAGCACGACAGAAACGCTCTGCCATCTCTCTTGGTATATTAATAGAATGTGAGGAAAGCCAACGCTGCAATCCCAATTCTAGAAAATCTTCATCAATTTCACCTCGATCCTTTGCCGATTGAATCATGGAAGCACTTGGGTATATATCAACATTTCGCGTATTTTTCAGCCACCTTGCGACCTGTTCAAAAGATTGTTTTTCAAGCCCCATCCATGGATGACGTGCCGCAAAGGTTGCAATAGGCCAAAGCGGCGCAATAACTCGGCTAGCTGATTTTACTAAAGCGTCCATATCCATTTTTTGAAAATCGGTATTAAGTTCTTTATTTTGACCATTTGCTTCCTTAGTGAGTACAGATGTCAAGACCATCAGCGATTACCTCCTTGTGAAAGATATTGTTTAAGGTAGTTTGGATGACTGTCTACCGCGTTTGGCTTTGCTTCACCTAATCGCACTAACCAAAGGTAGAGTACAGCAAAGGAAACCGAAGAACGGTTACGAGCAGCCCAAGTACCTAGAGCACTGCCAAACAGTAAGAGACATATGACAAAGATAACCACTGCCATTGGAGGCTGAACACTTTGATAACCAGTCGTATGCAACCATTCAAAGAACAGGCTATGAGTGATGAAGTAAACAATCGCAAATCCTCCTAACAAGGAAACGCCTGCAATTCGACCCATTCTTCCCTCTCCAAAAGCAACGAGCTGTGTCCAGGAAACAGACAATGCCCACCCTAAGATTAACGCACTTACTAATTGATAACCCTCTCCTGAAGCGAGGAGCCAAAAGGCAACCCCAGCAAGTAAGCCTAATGCACGCCCTGCGATGACCCATAAATAAGAAGACCGTTCAGTTGCACGAGTCACTGCTTCATAACGACGTACTGCCGAACCAGCCTGCAAAAACAGTGTCGCTTTGAACAAACCGTGTAACACAAGATGAATAATGGCTGCTAAATATGCACCTAACGCACACTGAATAAGCATAAATCCCATTTGTGTAATCGTTGAGCCAACTAACTGACGTTTATAATCGACCTGAACTAAACTAACGCCTGATCCGATTAAGACAGAAACACTCGCAAAAACAAGTAAAACAATCTGAGCTATATCCCATTAAAAAGGGGAGAAAATCGAGTTAAAATGACTCCTCCTGCATTGACTAAACCTGCGTGCATAATTGCAGAAACAGGAGTCGGAGCGACAACAGACTCTATTAACCACCGTTGGAAAGGCCATTGGGCTGCAGGAATGATAACCGCTAATACAATCAATAAATTAATGCCTGTTATCTCCCATGCTTCAAGTTGAGCTAAACTTTCACTCGTTAGAGCTAACGACAACTGCCATTGTCCAGTCGCTTGAGAAAGCCAAATGCTAGCGAAAAGCAGAGCGAACCAACTTAATGCGAATACACGACTAGAAACCTTGGCAGCTTCATTTGTTACTTTCCAGCTACTGTTTAGCCTTATCAATAAAGTCAATCCGATAAGAGTGATCCCCCAACAAATGACCAATAAACGGAGATCACCACTTAACCATGCAATGGAAGCAGCACCTGTAGTAAATGTAAAAAGCATGAAGTATTTTCGATAAGAGCGATCTCCCATTAAATAACGTACGGAAAAACGCTGGATGATTAAACCAATTGAAAGAACAAAGAACGCCAATAACCAAGCTAATGAATCTACATACCAAAGACCAACTACTCCATTTACACTAGTATTAGCAAGAGCTAACAAGGAAACCAATGGTGGTAGGGCTACGATCCCAATGTGAATGCGAACAAACCGTAACGGGATCCTTGGATGTAAAAACAATAGTCCACTTAGCCAAGAAATGATAAGCACGATAAAAAATAAGGTTAAAAAAAATGATGAATTCGCTAAAACTAACATATAACATTCCTCCTTTAAGTGACGTAAACGTATAATGAGACAGATTCAGATATCATACGTTTTCTTTTCTCCTTGCATGATGTGTTTTTCCCCAATAAAAAAGCCGACAATTTCAAATCTTCAATGAAAAAATCATTGAATCTTGAAAATTGTCGGCTTCACTTCAACTAACTTACGTTTTTTGAAGAGCTACCTTCATAAAGGTTATAATAAATACATGTTTATCATGTTCCTGTCAAAAATAATCGGTATATGTATAATCTAATCACTAAATTATACATATACCGATTTATGTCATTCTTCCGTTCTTTATACTTAAGGAAACTTTTTCATCCACTTCAATATGATCTATTAAAAGAATGCTAAAGACCCTAATTGGAATTTTAAATAAACATCTATCGATTATTAAGTTAAATAAAAATATATACCTTTTCATAAGAATTGTCAACAAAAAAATATGAATGTCATTTTTCTATCCTTATATCATCGACAATCAGATGTGCCAGGAGCAATTCTTTGCGCTCACTTTTGTTTCGAAACAGTGTAGATTATCTAAGTTGTGTATTCACTATCCTTCACTCGCCCCGCCACTAATACGTTTAAACAAAACAGCCGGTAATTACCAACTTTGCCAAAATCGAATTATTCTATTGGATCCCATTGAGGATTCCAAACTACTTCCCATAAGTGACCATCTGGATCTTGAAAGTGACCGGAATATCCGCCCCAAAAAGTGTCGTGTGCGGGATCTGTTATAGTTGCTCCTGCCTGTTTTGCCTGCTCCATCACTTTATCGACTTCGGCTTTACTATTAACATTGTGACCTAATGTAAATTCGGTAGTACTTGGTGCAGATAAAGTAACTTTTGCTTCATGAGCGATATCTTTTCGATTCCAAATGGCAAGTTTTAATCCAGGTTGTAAGTCAAAGAAAGCAACCGCGCCATTTTCAAATTCTTCACCGACTATGCCTTCTGTAGGAAGACCAAGACCACCCCGGTAGAAAACCAAAGATTTTTCTAAATTATCTACACCTAAAGTAATTACAGTAACTCGCGGCTTCATAAAATGGACCTCCTAAACTAATTATTAAGTAAATAGAAAAAAATTAAAGTCTATCTAGTTAGTATATAGTGAGTTCCTAAAACGACGAACATCTTTAATTGGTGGGTATCCGAACATTCGTGCGTACTCTCGACTGAAATGTGATGGGCTTTCATAGCCAACCTGAAATGCAGCATCTGCTGCATCTATTGTTGTCGAAAGAAGCAAACGGCGGGCTTCCTGCAATCGCAGCTTCTTCTGATATTGGATCGGACTATGTGCTGTAACTTTCTTGAAGTAATAATACAAAGAAGATTCGCTCATATGAGCCTCCTCTGCTAATTCTTCAATGCGCAAAGGTTGAGCAAAATCAAGGTTCAGACGCTTAATGACTTTCGAAATTCGCTGTGCGTGACTACCGATTAGAGCAAACTGCTTAATAATCTCCCCTTGTTCATTCTGAAGAATTCGATAAATAATCTCACGAATCACATAAGGTGTTAAAACCTGAATGTCATCCGGCTCATCTAATAGTTGAACTAGCCGCAATATGGCATCGTGAAGAGAATCATTCATTCGACTTATTACTAAGCCCTGTGGAGATTCACGCTTTGGCTTTGCCATTTGATCTGAAGCCTGAATGACATCAAGAATCTGATCCATATCAAATTGCAACTGAAGACTTACGTACGGAGAATTAGTTGAAGCCTCCACCACTTGTCCTGTAATCGGTAAATGTACAGACGCAACTAAATAATTAATTGGATTATACAAGTAGCTTCTCTCCCCTAACCTCACAACTTTCGAACCTTGCGCTACAATGCACAGTGAAGGAGCATAAACCGAATGAATGACCTCGGATTTTTTAGATTCTCGAATAAAACTTAAAGCAGGAATCCTTGTTGCATGAATACCATCTTTTTTCGTAAACCTCTCAATTACAGTCCTCAACGAGCCACTATCCATGCCTAGAGCCTCCCTAACTGTTACTATTATTTTCCTCTCCATGACTAAGCCATTACAAATTATTATACAAGGTCACACGTTTTAGTTAGATGAAAAAGTTACGTCCATCATATATTTTTTTGGAGGATTAGGCAATTATACCGTATCATCCGGCTACCGCCTTCAATTTGAATGATGACATAATAAATTTTGATTCAAGTAATCATTCTTGTGAGGAGGTGACCGTGCTCATTGCTATTCAAAAGAAAGCTTTTGTCATACTGTTAGGGTTTATGATCCTACAAGCGTGTCAAGGTAATCACTTGACCCAAGAATCAAACAGCGAAGGAGGAGATGAGATGAACACTCATACTACTACCTCTCATCCTTATATTGGAATGTGGGTGACTGAGGACGGACATGTACGACTTGAACTTTTACAGAACGGACGTTACGACGAAGCACGAGGTAATCGTCAAAGTGCCTATCAAGGTAGCTATACAATCAAAGGCGATTATATCGAATTTGTCGATGATACCGGTTTTACGGCGGATGGAGATTTCCGAGAAGACGTGCTCTACCACGCCGGTATGATTCTTAATCGAGAAGAAAAACAGGCAAAATAAAAATAAAGGAGTACGATAGAATGTCAACAGTTAGTGGAAAAGTTATTATCATTACAGGAGCAAGCAGTGGAATAGGCGAAGCAACAGCCCGACTACTCGCACAACAAGGTGCTCATGTCATTATAGGCGCTAGACGTCTAGATAGACTAGAAGCTCTTGCGAAATCTATTCGAGAAGAAGGTGGCTCAGTGGAGTTTCAACAGCTCGATGTGACAGATCCTAACCAAATGCAGGCAATTATTCAATTGGCATTGAATCAATTCGGGCATATTGATGTCATCATCAACAATGCCGGTGTAATGCCACTCTCTTTACTTGAAGTGCTAAAAGTTGATGAATGGAACCGTATGATTGATGTCAATATTCGTGGTGTGCTACATGGTATCGCTGCCGGCCTTCCAATCATGCAAAAGCAAGGGTTTGGACAATTTATTAACATCGCTTCTATCGGAGCCTATTCTGTAGTTCCAACGGCTACAGTCTATTGTGCCACCAAATATGCTGTTCGTGCTATCACAGAAGGATTACGACAAGAGGTCGGGCAAAATATTCGTGTTACACTTGTATCTCCTGGAGTAACGGAATCTGAACTCGCTGATAGCATTTCAGATGACGAAACAAGAGAATTCATGAAAGAGTATCGTCGTAATGCCATTCCGGCATCTGCCATCTCCCGAGCCATAGCGTATGCCATTGAGCAACCAGACGATGTCGATGTGAACGAACTTGTCGTCAGACCAACGGCTCAGCTATCTTAGTAAGACCATAAACTGCAAGGCACTGAAAAAGTTTTGATTTTAAACTTTTCCAGTGCCCTTTTAATTCTCTTCACGTTTGAAATTCGTTTGAGACATTTCCTCTTAAAACGGGTATTGTAGAAAGTTGAAATGAATCTCTGCTTCCAAAAGCAACGTCATTTCCAAGAGTATATATAGACCACTTCTGGGTGAATATAGGAAATTCCAAAAACACCAATGATACATCTTAACATGCATAACTAGTCTTTTCGTTTCATTTATACTCTTATGGCCTCCACCATGCTTGTTTATTTACCAACCAGCCCGAACCAGTTGTAGTGAATACTACAGAACCATTCATATCGGTGCGGTAAATAGCGATATTTCTAGCTTTTAATTTATTAATCGTCGTTTGGGTCGGATGACCGTAACGATTTCCTGCTCCTACCGAAATAACAGCCACTGCAGGGTTGACTCTATTTAAAAAAGCGTCTGTTGTCGACGTACTGCTACCATGATGGCCAACTTTCAAAATACTTGCGGAAAGATCTACCCCCGAATTAATCATGTCTGCTTCTGAAATATGCTCGGCATCTCCAGTTAGCAAAAATGAAGTCGTTCCGTATGAGATTTTCATTACAGCCGAATAATCATTAATATTGCTATATGAATCCCTGACGGGTGCTATCATGTTCACCTGTAATCGTTTACCGTCAATAACCGTATTTACAATTGTTAATCCTGCTCGCGCACGAGTAATCGTAAGACCCTTTCGATCAATTGCCTGTAATAAATCTTCATAAGTCTTCGTATTAGCCGTAACATTAGGCATATACACTCTTCCAATACTAAATTGATTAATCACATCACTGAGCCCACCAATATGATCTGAATGAGGATGAGTTCCTACTACATAATCAAGACGGCTAATTCCTCTGTTTGCTATATAGTTCACTACAGTTGTCCCATAATGATTTTCTCCTCCATCCACCAGCATATTTTGCCCATTAGGCAAATTAACTAAAATCGCATCTCCTTGACCCACATCAATGAAATGCACTTGCAGATTGTTCGAAGCGTCTGCTTCATTGACTAGACTTGTAAAAACAAATGAAAAAACAATAGCAAAAACTAACAAGACCTTCCATAGCTTTGAACTTAAATTCATAATCTCCCTCCATCAATTATATTGTTGTAAAGACCCTCTACTTCAATATAAACTGCTAATGTAAAGGCAAAGATTAGTTTCCTTTATACTTTTCTTAAGAAAATGTAAAATTAAATTTATATTGGCATGGTATTATTGCGTTGGAGGTGATGATGATGGAGTCAACCAAATGCATAATCGACCGTTTTGAGGGAAGCTGGGCAGTACTAGAATGGAACAGGGAAACGTTTGATTTCCCAGCGGATCTATTGCCTGAAGGCTGCCAAGAAGGAGACGTGCTTTCCATCCGCTTTGAAAGGTTAGAAGATGAAACAGCTATACGAAAAAAAAATATCCAAAAATTAGCTGATAAGTTATTCAGAGATGATAATTAAGACGGTAAATAAAAGACATAAGGGAAATCCTTATGCCTTTTTTTCTATTCAGCTTTACTTAAATGTAATTGGTGGTGGAACTAACCAGCCTTTTTCTTTCGTCATTCGTTCCACCAAGGGTTACTTTTTATGTATGAAACTGTCCGAACATCATGATGATATCTTCATTCACTGTGCCATATTTTTACTAAAAGCAATAATTCGTATGAGATGTTGAGCGACATCGATTTCTTGATATGCAGAGCTAATCATAATAACGGAAAAACGCATATTCATAATCTTCTCTATTACATATTCAGAAATAAAATGAATGCACAATAGACACCCGGCTAAAATCATCATAATGAGGAAACAACCCATTCCACCATAGTCATTGTTCAATCGAAACAAAAAAATAACGTAATAGATGAAACTGAAGATCACAACCAAGCCAGCTATATATGAAATGCCTCCATTACCATAATCATTATAAATCACAATACTCGTAACACCTATGAAAATCATATAAAACGAATACAGAAGTACCTTGAATCCATAACACCACGTCTGAATCAAAAGCTGCTTTCGATATTCATGATTCGTAATAAAAACACGGAACCAATAAGCGATGCTTTTCGATTTTCTAATCAAGCTAACAACGGTAGCTACGATAAGCCCTATTGAACCTACAGTAATGATCGTCGTAAATTGAATAACTAATAATTGAATCGTATAAATATTTACTAACGAAAACATAACAATCCCCATGAACACGAGTAAGTACACACCTAGCCCAAAAAACGCAGCGATTAATAAAGTGATCATAATCACTATCTGAAACAAAGCAACATCAAACATACGCTATCTCCTCTTAGTTGTAATAGTCTTATTTTAATTTAATCCTTTCTTACGCAAATGCCTAGATACACTGCATATTGTGAGCTCATTTTGGAAATGAATCGAGCGAACCGTTTTGACCATTCACTTATACTCCAGCTTCCGACCAAGCGAACCAATATAAATCTATTATACGAGCAATTACAAAAAATCACATGATAAACTTCTAAACAAAGAAGCACTGAAAAAATTGGCGATCAACTTTTTCAGTGCTCGTAATCATCCACGCAACCTTATATTACCCAGCCTCTTCTCTCTCAGGATTTTCCTTATATCCTACAGTCACAACCACTTCTCTAAACAGCTCTTTTTGCGAACCAGAAGCATAGGTGGCTTGCACAGAAAAGCCACCTGTTCCTCCAATTCAAAGATGTGCATATGATCACGAAAAACATCGGCTATATAGTTACTTTCATAATAATATTCAACGCCATGTCCATTTGGAAGTTCATAAAAATCGATCTCCTCGGCATCTGTTGGAATAAATGCAGCGATCTCTTCCATTGTCTCTTCAAGCGTTCTTGCCGGATAATCCGTTTTCTCAAAATTTAAGTGAACTCCTACAACATGCAGCACATCATTTACCTCATTCACAAGCAAAGGCATATAACTATTTAAAAACAAAAAGTAGATACCAGCACCTTCATCCGGCTCACCAAAAAAATCTACAAAGGCCTCATATGTATCTCCAATCCCGACCAATGGATTTTGCGTTTCAAATGACGTGTCTCCATTTTCGATAATCCGTTGAATCTCCTCAACAGTAATCACCATCTCACTATTGTGTTCGTCTCGTACTGATTCTTCTGTTTCACCATCTTCCTGATCCGAAGCCTGCTCTTTTTGATCTTCGGCAACTTCATCTGCTGGTTGCTCCGTCGGTGAACTCTGACATCCTACGAGCATAATCAAAAGTATAATAGATAACAAACAACTTTTTTTCAATATTTTTCCCCTTTCTTTACATAATCTCCATTTATGATAACACTTATTTTAGATCGTTTTTAGTGATACATTCTCCAAAAGAAGATGCGAATGAAACCAAAAAGGCATTAAGGAACTATCCTTAAGCCTTTTTGCTTTTATATCTATTCAGCTTTACTTAAATGTAACGGTGGCGGTACTAACCAGCCTTTTTCTTTTGTCATGCGTAATAGCTTTCCACCAAGTGTTGCTTTTTGTGTATGAAACTGGTCGAACATCATGATGATATCTTCTCTAATTCCCTGTGCCATATTTTTACTACAAGCAATAAGCCCCGCTCCAATATCGGCACTTAACATCGCAGCAATTTCAGGATCATTAAATCTCGCTCCTACCGGGATTGATTCTAAATCCGCATTTGGACGTTCTGGTGGACTAGGAGGTAGCGCAATTTCATTCTCCTTTAATAGCTTTTCTAATTGCTCAATTTCTTGCTTCGCATTGTCCATTACACTTGTTAAAAACTTCCGTAAATCTTCATCACCTGTATGATTCAATAATGTTTGATGAGAAATTAATGCTAATTTAGCAGCATGTAAAAATCCCCATGTGCAAAATACCTCACCGTAATGCATTGGTTCTTCTTGCGGATTACCACTTAAAATTCCCATTGTTGTTATCCTCCTAATGAAATTTAAATTCAATTCTAAATCACTCCAATTTAGTACAAAGATAGGATAACCCCAATCATCTAAAATTATTGATCAATAACGTATATTTATCTCTGACAAAATCCTCCTTATTCTATACCCATACTTTTAGCGAAGATGTGCAAAAAGTATTAAATTAAACTTCCCCTAATGAAAATGTTATAAACCCAGATGCCTCCCGTTTACCCAGTTCTATGTCAAATACTCGCACGCACAAAAAGGCAGTTTCTACTTCAAAGGAACTGCCTTTTTCTCTAAAGCCTGCTGTATCTATTTCCTACCTTTAGGTTCAGAAATATGTTTATATTCTGCTCGAAACCTCTTCAACTTTCTAGCTATTTTTTGAGTATCTAAACATTCACACTTTCTCTCATCTCATCTTGTATTGCCCTTGTTTTATCTATTGCTTTTTTGATTCTTAATACAACAACAAAGGTAATCGCACTTCCTGAAAAAAAGAATAATAATCCTGGCATGAATAGCTGGATAATGACTAATCCACCTGTGGCAACAACAATAATCAAGGAATTCACTGGGTACCCTATAACAAACAAGGTACTTGTTTTAAATAGCTGCATAATACTAACATGATTGTTGATATATAGCGGTATAATAATGATACAGATTAGCAAATAAATCATTCCCATTGCCACTGTTATTACACTATAGAACATAGGCAGACTATTTGCTTGAATAAAGGAATAATTAAACAACAAAACAGCACCTACGATCGCTGACAACAGAAAGATCAGATTCGTCTTAATAAAATGCTTGCGATACACATTCATAAAAAGACGTACGACCGAGAAGCTACTATCGCCATCTATCCAGCGACTAATGACAGCACTCATTGCCGCTGTGGAAGGACCAATGCCAAATATACCTAATCCTAGTAAAGTAAAGGCAAGCCAAAGTAAGTTTACCGTTGCTAACCGTGATATCCAAATAGCTAACAAATATAGCTTTTGAAGGATTGGTTGATTTTCCAAAAACATAGAACACGTCCTCCTAACCATTTATCCTTTTACTGAACCACCGAGTTTAATACCCGCCATTATATGTTTTTGCAGTAAAACAAATAAAAGCAACGGAGGAATTAGTGCAACGATTGAAGCTGCAAATAACATACCAAAGTCGGTAAGACCTTGACGACCAGCGTCTAATGTATATAATGCAAGCTGTAAAGGATACTTCTCTTGTGTACTTAAATAGATTAACGGACCCATAAAGTCATTCCAGTTACTATTAAAGGTGAAGACACCAATTGTGATGATGACAGGCATACATAAAGGTACAATTATTTTCGTTAAGATTTTAAATGAGCTTGCCCCATCCATATAAGCAGACTCATCTAAACTGCGTGGTATCCCCATAATAAACTGACGCATGAGAAAGATGTTAAATGCACTTCCGAATAAATTAGGCACAATTAAAGGCAAGTAAGTATTCACCCAGCCCAAGCTTGAAAAAATGAGGAATTGCGGAATTAAAGTTACTTGTGGCGGAATCATCATCGTCGCTAATACGAAAATAAACACCTTCTGATTCCACGGATGTCTAAATCGAGCAAATCCGTATGCCACTATTAATGACGAGATGATCGTAAACACCATATTAAAGCCAACTAATATGAAACTATTTAAAGCATATTTAAAGAATGGAAACCGATCTATTAGATTCGTGTAGTTTTCCCAATGAAAGGTCGATGGGATCCACTCAATAGGAACAGTGAAAATTCTACCTGAGGGCTTCAATGAACCCGATATTGTCCATACGATTGGAATTAAGAACGCAATGGTTAACCCGATCAAAAAGGCATACTTTATAACGAGTAGTAACTTTTCTTTTGGAGGCAATGCCCAAACCTCTCTCAATCTTTTTATTTGTTTGTTATTCATAATGCACCCACTTTTTTCCTAAGGCCAATTGTATGAGTGTAAAGGACATGATCACCACAAACATGACCCACGCTAAGGCAGAAGCATAACCCATACGATAGCTTTCAAATGCATTACTGTACAAATGGACCATTAAGGTATCGGTCCATAGTCGATCCGCTCCGGGTAAAATCATCGGTTCATTAAACATTTGAAACGTACCAATCATCCCCATTGTTAACAAAAAGAATAGGGCAGGGCTTATTTGAGGAACAACCACAGAGAAGAACTTTCTAATTGGTGATGCCCCATCAATGTCTGCCGCCTCAAGCTGATCCTGTGGTACACTAGCAAGTGCAGGTAGCAAAATCAGCATACTCCCGCCTACACCCCAAAGCTGGGTCAAAATAATCGCAGGCTTTGCCCAATGTTGATCACTTAGCCAACCAGGCCCCTCAATACCAATTGTTGCTAAAACCGCATTAATGACCCCAACATTCTCTCCTTGAAACCCTGGTGCGAGCATGTAGTTCCACAAAATTAAGATTGCGACGCCACCAAAGATGGATGGCAAGTAAAAGGTTGTTCTAAAAAATGAGATCGCGGGGATGTTTCGATAGAGCACGAGCGCCACAATTAACGACGCCGTTACAGTGATTGGAACTCCTATAAACACATAATATAGTGTGTTCCCCAAATAGGACCAAAATCGTTCATTTTGAAACAAGCTTATATAATTGGTTATACCAATCCATTCAGCAGGCGTTAGTACATCGTAGCGGGTAAAGCTTAGATAAATGGACGCGATCATAGGTCCAATTGTAAAAAGGCTAAAGCCAATAATAAAAGGGGAAATATATAACCAGAATTTCTTCTTTTCATTATTCATAGTAAAATCCCTTTCTTATGCAATTTAACTAAATATAGAGGGGAGTACCCTCTATATTTAGCCTTTTTTACTCTTTATTCAAAGCTCTCTAATAATCGTTCCTGCTCTTCAAGAAGCGGTTCAATATCTTTTCTAAGCGCTTTCATTTCTACATCTACTGGTTCCTCTAAATTAATAATTCTTGATAATCTATTTTGTACCTCTTCATTAATTTCGCTCCACATTAATGATGCTTCAGGAGGAAACGCACCTTCCACCGCTTCAAGCGTTGATGCGAAGTTTTCCGGACCCATATCACCAATTTCTAAGTAAGCATCTGATTCTGCTACCGAACGTCGCGAAGGTGTCTCAGCATGCTCGCTAGCTAGAATCTCTTGACCTTCGACTCCCGTCCAAAACTTAATAACCTCCCATGCAGCATCCTTATTATCTGATGCATTGGCAATATGAAACGCATTCGAGAACGTTGGTGCAGTATCAGTAACACCTGGCATAGTCGGTGCACTAGTCATATCCCATTCAAAATCCTCAATATTCGCTCGACTAGACAGAATATGCCAAGGCCCATCAATTAAAAACCCTTGTCGTCCACTTGTCCAAAGATCAATACCCTCTGGAATTTGTGAATCATTTGGTGCAATATTTAAATCATTAACTAAATAGCGCATTTTTTCGATTACATCTATTCCTTCAGGTGAATCTAATTGAAATTCGGTAAAATCTTCACTTAGCATTCTCACACCGTGTGAGCGCGTAAATTGACTTGTACTTGCCCACCAGCCACCTAATGGATTCATACCAAACACACCTTCAGAAGGATTGGTAATCACTTCAGCCATCTCAATAATTTCTTCCCAAGTTGAATGTTCATCAGGATAATCTAAGCCATGCTGATCGAGCAAATCCTTGTTGTAAAACATCATGACTGTGCCTAATCTAAGCGGCAGTCCATATAAGCGGTCATTATGGCTATAGGCCTCAATACCCACTTCATAAAAATCATCTAAATCAAAGTCATCATCTTCCTCAGCCCATGGCGTTAAATCTTCTAACACGCCGCGAGTAGCAAAATAATAGGAATTTTCAGCAAGCTGGACAATATCATATACATCACCAGAAGCAAAGCGCGTTAACAGGTGTTGACCATATTCATCTCCCGGAACATTAACTAATTCTACTTCAATGCTATCATTTTGTTCCTCAAAGGCAGCCTTAATAGTTTCCATACGTGTTTGGTCAAAATCTCCGCCCCAATATGCAAATCGAATCTCTGTTTTATCACTACTAACATCTTCTGTTGCATTATTTCCACACGCCACTAGAACAAAAATAACCATTAGAAGCAAGAATCCACCCATTTTTCTTAACATTAATAACGCCTCCCCTTTTCTCATTCAAACAATCGTAAACGGCACTTTAGTATCCTTTGCACCTGTGTTGCGAATATGAATCGCCGCCTCACCCCCCTCAGTTTTACTACGTACATAGATGAGTACATAACCTTGATGAAAATTTCGCTGAGATGCTGAATATGGGGTTAAATCAGACAGGTCTCCATTTTCAATCCCTAATATGTCAATGGCTCCCTCAGTACTCACTTCGATTCTTTCTTGATCATTGATCACCATTTTCCCTTCCTGGTCGGTCAGATACACTTCGATATGAGCAACATCCTCGCCATTTCCTACTAATGTGTCTTTATCGCTTATCGCCTTTAGTAGATAGTGATCGTGACTTGGTGTGTAAAGCACATCCTCAAAAGACTCATGATCATCATTGACGACGACTAGCTTTATCTCGCCTTTTTGAAAGGTTGTTTGCCACACCGGCACTTCACCAATGTTCGTTACTTCTTTAACGCCTAACGATTTTCCGTTGACGAAGCACTCCGCTTTTTCACCATTTGTATAACCTCTAATTAAGACTTGATCACCTTCATCATAATCCCACATAAAAAGTTCCTTGTGGCTATCCATCTGTTCGACAGTCATCTTGCCAAATAGCTCCTTTGACCATAAGCTTTTCCGCAAATAAAAACCCGGCTTTTCACGGCCTGCTAAATCTAGTAAGCCAGCCATCGATCCTCTTATCGGCCAACCTTGTGCTTCTCCTAGAAAATCAATTCCAGTCCATAGAAACTGACCTGAAATATAAGGGCGATTAACCACCTCCAACCAGTTGTCAACACTATGACTGTTCTCACTGCCATAAATCACTTGGCCAGTATACTTGTTGTGATCCTGCTCATATAAATGTTCTTTGTAGTTATAACCAACGATATCTAATGTGTCTGACAGTCCTGTTAAGTTTGATAGCTCAGGATAAGCCAATGCAGCCGTTACGGGTCTCGTCGTATCGATTTCTTTTACATAGTTAACTAGTTTTTTAGAAATCGAAACAAGTCGCTCTGCATTTGGCTTATTCGGGTCGTATTGCCGCTCTTGAACTGGCTTATCTTTATCATTATTACCAGTCATTTCTTTAAACGATGGATGACAATACGGATCATTTGGATAATCAATTTCATTACCAATACTCCAAGCAATGATAGAAGGATGATTACGATCTCTTTGCACCCAATCCTTCAGATCTCGTTCGCCCCATTCAGGGAAATGTTCAAAATAACCATCATGCTTAGGCGGATAAACATTATGACCTGTCGACCATTTATTCTTTGGGCCTTCCCATTCATCGAAAATTTCATCGATGACTAAGAAACCCATTTCATCGCATAGATCCAACAAATCTGGCGCAGGCGGATTATGACTCATTCTAATTGCATTAGCACCCAAATCTTTAAATTTTTCGAGACGCCGTTTCCACACTTCTTTAGGTACAGCAGCACCTAGTGTTCCTGCATCATGGTGCACACATACACCCTTTAGTAACGTAGATTTCCCATTCAAAAAGAAACCGGTTTCATAATCAAAGCTAATGCTTCGTATTCCCACTGTAGTCACCAGTTCATCGACAAGTTCATCTGCTTCACTAACACGTGTAACCAATTGATATAGATGCGGCGTTTCTGGTGACCATAATTGGGGGGAATCAATATTTAGCTCAAATGATAGCTGCTGGGCATCATTAGCCTGTAGAGTAACCAACTGTGATAACTCCCCTTGAATGTGGTCATGATCATCATATAGAACACTTTCAATTTTAAGCTTTTTCTTGTACACTGTATCGTTTTCAATAGTTGTCTCCACAGCAACTACTGCATTGTTTTCATCAGATGATTTAGTGTAATAGAACGTGCTTTCTGGTACTATACGTGTATGTTCTTGAACCGACACGTATACGTTGCGATAAATACCAGAACCAGTAAACCAGCGAGAATCGCTCGTTGAAGGGCGATCCAATCGAATCGAAAGTACATTATCACCAGAATGAACAAAATCAGAAATATCATAACTAAACGAGCTGTATCCATATGGTCTATATCCTAGATAATAGCTGTTAACCCAAACCTTCGCATTTTGATACGCACCCTCAATCGTTAAGTTGACCTTTTTTCCTTTTATTTCTTCTTGTAGATGAAACGACTTACGATACCAGCCAATGCCACCTGGTAAATAACCAGTACCACTTGAATGCTCTTTTGAAAAAGGAGCTTCAACTGACCAATCATGTGGAAGCTGCACATCTCGCCAATGCCGATCATCAAACCCTTTATACCAAGCATTTTTCTCTTCACCTAGTAAAAACTTCCAATCAAGGTTCACGTTGTACTTTTTTGTCATAAAAATCACCTTTCTATGCGTAGTAACCGCTTACTTTTTTGCTGAATTAGCCTCTAAGCTCTGCTGCTTAAGGTTATTTCGCCTAATCATCCATGTATTTCAAAATGAATCCCTTACCCACAAGACGTATTGATAGAGTTCTACTTCTAGAAACCGTCAACTCATGAAAATCACCTTTATTTTCAGAAAGCAGGTGGTTACATGCGTTACGTAAAAATGAATTCTTTATAGTAACCGGTTACTATTGAACGACTACAATTCTACTTTGCCAGCCATGTTTCCCAACACCGACTCCTTAGCACAATACATAGTGATACAGTTCTACTTCTAGAAACCGGGTAACCCATGAAAATCACCTAAATTTTTAGAAAGCAGATGGTTACATTCGTTACGTAAAAATGAATTCTTTATAGTAACCGGTTACTACTGAACGACTACAATTCTACTTTGCCAGCCATGTTTCTCAATGTCGACTCCTTCACCACTAGACGTGGGGGTAGAATGATATCTCTACTAGGTCCTCCACCATCAATCATCTCGATTGCCATTTTACCCAGTTTTTCATAAGGATGGCGAATACTCGTTAGTTCTGGTGAGGATGTTTGCGCCAAGCTTGTATCATCAAATCCAACAAAAGCAAAACTCTTATCAGGATGGCGCTTTGAGGCTTTGATCATGCCTACCCCAACCAAATCATTAATACCTAGTAAAGCAGTTGGTAACTCTCTATTCGTGCGAATTAATTCCTCAAAACCCTCTTCACCACTTGCAATGTCATACGAACTATAAATTTGCCAGGAATCCTTATAGTCTAAATTGTACTTCTTAAGTTCCTTTTTAAATGTATTGACCTTAATATCTGTTGTCGTTATCCCCTTGACTCCACCTATTAACCCAATTTTTTTATGACCTAAACTCACTAAGTGTTTAATAATTAACTCAATACCTTTAGCTTCATCTGTTCTAACCGAACTGTTATTCATCCCTTCAATCTTGCCATTGATTGTGACCAGCTTTGTTCCCTTCTGTACTTCGATTAGCTCTTGAACACTATTTGGATCTGGTACTGTATCGTTAATCAGCCCACCTAATAAAATAATGCCCTCAGCTTGTTGCTCAAGTAATATTCGAATATAGCTTGATTCTAGTTCATTGCTATGCATAGAATTTCCTAGCAGAACCGAGTAACCTTTCTCAAGCGCGTATTTGTCCACCTCAACAAATACTTGTGAAAAAAACGGGTTTGTAATAGCAGGAGTGATAAAGCCTATTAATCTTGATTTTTTGTTACTCAAGGTTCTCGCAATGGCATTTGGACGATAATCGTATTTATCAATGACCTTTTGCACCTTTTCACGCGTTTTTTGACTAACTGGATAATTGCCAGCAATAACACGTGAAATCGTGGCAGTAGATACCCCCACCTCCTCTGCTAAATCATAAATGGTTACTTTTTTATTTTCCATAATTAGATCGACTGCTTCCTATTTTAATTAACCGAATTTTTAGAAAGTTGTTACTATGCTCATCATTGTAAATGACAGCGCTATCATTGTCAATGATTATCCTATAAATTGCGGGCCTCACCAGCTAGCTCATCGCTTTTTTACCCATTTTACTTTGCGAAAACAGATGATATTTCTCAGTAACTTCTGAATGATTACATGCTGTTATACTTATAGAAATCAATGCAAACACGACGAATAGTCTAATTCCCATTCTATGATTAATATTTATTGATTATGACCGTCATCCTCCTCGATCACTTGGACATGTTGATTTTACTGAAATGACCTCCCTAACAATCTGAAGGTATCCTCGTTCCTCTATTTCCTAAAAAGAGTTGATTTGACCATCCAACCGGTTCCTCATTCCTCTATTTGTTGTTTTGCCCAACTGTTTTCATACATTCTGCCTGATTAGCGGAATGGGGGATCCATTTCGTTCTGATCAGCAAGCTTTTTCCCAATTTAGCGGAATAAGGAACCTCATAACACCCTCACTTAAATTTTTAAAAAATCCAACCAATAAAATACGCTCTCCCCACTATTGACTTTTACGTTATGTCATACTTTACAGTAAAATAAACAGTCTTTACAAACATTCATACAAAGGTGGTCGCCATGAAATTGATAATAGAAGACACAATTGAACAATACGAGGAGTTGTTTTCAATCGATAAGAAAAGAGACAGAGAATATTATTATCGGTACTCAATAATGAAGCCTTTTGAGCAAATGTGGAACACGATTAATGTTCCATTAAAAGCAAAGCAGCCTAACGGCTACGATGTCATAATGGCCACAAATATGCTTGGTTATCTTAATATGTCAGATACTGAAATGGGCAGAGAAGCATTAAAGAATTTAAAAGAAATTCAAGCTCTTCAAACAGCAGAACATACGTTGAACGATTGTATTCATTTCATTAAAAAAAATAACGTAAAGATACGTGCTGAGGAATTAAGGTTTGGGCTGTATATAGCAGATCCGAATACACTTAAATTACAAAAAGGCTACTGTGGATTCGGTGGAATTCCAGGATTTATTCATGTAGTTCTATATCCAAATTCCTATAACATTCCAAGACTTCCCGCTGTTATTGCCCATGAGTTTCATCACAATATTCGTTTTTCTTATTTTGATTGGGATCATGGAAATGTAACGGTTGGTGATTACTTAATTATAGAAGGGCTAGCTGAATCTTTTGCGAGAGAACTTTATGGAGAAGCTCTTTTAGGACCATGGGTTACTTCTTTCAATCAAGAAGACTTAGAATACTCGATCGAAGTCATAAAAGGTTCATTAAATATTAAAGGTTTTGCTGAGGTTAGCAGTTATATGTTTGGCGATACCATTGCAACAGAACAAGGTTATCAGCCTGTTGGCTTATCACCATTTGCAGGTTATGCGGTAGGGTATCAAGCAGTCCAGTCGTTTATGAAAGCCAATCAAGTTGGGATAAAAGAGGCGACCTTACTTAGTACTGATGAAATACTAAATAACTGTGAACTATTTTCTAACTAGGACATTGCTATGGGCATTTCATCCCCCCTCCGTTCATACTCAGTTCATCAAAATATACTATAATAATAGAATGATTCGTTGCTTGGAGGTTAAATATGAAAAAAATCATCATCAGTTTGCTTGGGTTAGGAGTAGTCGGTGTCGTTGTGGGTGTTTTATTTTTGAATTTTCATCCGACATTTGGTGGGAGCCCAACGAAAGAACAGCGAGAAGCTATAGTCAGCTTGAGAACTATGTGGATGGTCAGTTTGTAAATGAGCATGAAATCGATATGGGGATGGATGTCGCGACGATGTTTTCGCTTCTACGTGATTGGGTGAGTCGGGATGAGGATCGTCATCCGCTTGATGGTCTTCCTGTTTCATCATTTGATTGGGAGAAGATCAGAAGCGAAGAGGACAGTCTCACCTGGTTTGGGCACTCGAATTTTTTACTAAGTATTAATGGTAAAAAAATATTAATTGATCCGATGTTCGGTGATGTGGCTTCTCCGGTTTCATTTGTAGGAAGCACAAGGTTCAGTGATGACTTATTACATGTCATTGATGAATTGCCTCCAATCGATGCAGTGTTCATTACGCATGATCATTATGATCATTTGGATTACCCATCGATTGTTGAGCTAATTGATAAGGTGGAGCACTTCTTTGTTCCTCTTGGAGTTGACGCTCATCTGTTAGAATGGGGCGTTCAAAGTGAAAACATAACCGCCTTGAATTGGTGGGACGAGGTAGAGTGGGATGGATTAACGATTGCCTCAGTTCCCGCTCAGCATTATTCTGGAAGAGGGCTTTGGGATCGAAATCAAACGTTATGGTCTGGCTGGGTCATTCTAGGTGAGCAAACGAGACTATTCACGAGTGGTGACTCTAGCTACGGTCCACACTTTGGACAAATTGGCGAAGCGTATGGTCCGTTTGATCTCACCTTAATCGAAGGTGGGCAATATGATGAGCGCTGGTCCTACTCTCATATGTTCCCAGAGGAATCGGTGCAGGCTCATATCGATGTTAACGGGGAAACGATGATGCTCATGCATTGGGGTGCTTTTACTTTGGCGTATCACGGCTGGTCAGAACCAGTCGAACGCGCCCTTCTTGCCGCAGAAGAGCAAGACGTGCATCTCATCGCACCGAAAATTGGCGAAACCGTTGATCTTGAAATGTTAGACGTTCCTATTTCTACTTGGTGGGATTTATAGAGGTTGATGTTGAACAATAACATCGTAAAACGAAATGGAAGATGTAGATCACATTTATCTGCATCTCCGCTTCATTATTGTTAACACTAATTTATCTGACTTTTTATTTCCATCTCTTTTTTGGAATAGGCTGATTTTTTTAAAGCATATTAAGAAGACTTTGGTATCGAGTTTACGAACGATAATAGCCCCAATTCTAGCTAACCGCTTAATAGAGTCTTGTTCCAACCCCCAAAGCTTTGATGCTACTCTTGTGCTCATAATCTGATCAAATATATTCTTTTCCTTCAAAAAAACTCCCGCCCCTTCCAAAAAGGACATAAACCGAGTTCACTGAAAAAGTCGATTTTACTTTTTCAGTGGACTCTTAACCAACTAGGAGATATGATTTGGTCTGTTTTACCAGTAGATCAATCATTTAAATGTGGATGATTATACTCTGTTGGGGCACTTTAAATATTGAATAATACAGATTGAGGTGAATTTCACTTATGGCATCCAAACGGCACATATGGTTTAATGTCATCATAATAGCTATACCATGGTTATCATTACTGTTCATAAACAAACGTGATTTGAAACGATTCTCTTTAGCGAGTTTTATAATAGGATTTGTTGAAGGTTTGTACCATGTTTATGGACATAATCGTAACTGGTGGAAGTTTTATGATAAGCCAAAATCATTTATGAGAGATGAACTGCCATTTGATATCGGTCCATATATCCCTCTTTCCATATGGATCCTCAAATATTCATATGGAAACTTTAAAAAGTTTGCATTACTAAATGCTGTTGTCAATGCTCTCTTTTCATTCCTCTTCATCCCTTTTCTTAAAAAAATGAAAATTATTCGCCTCCACCGCTTAAACCATTTCCAATTTTTTCTGTATATACACCACAAAGCGTATTTGTTATATGGCGTTCAGCGTTTATTAGAAAAGAGAAGGTATCTACAACAGAGATAAGACTTTAAGGACATATAGAGTAAGAGTTATCTTTCGACAACTCTTACTCTGTAAAAATATGATCAATCCAAATTCATCCCAAAATTTCCTTTGAGGTCTCAATGATATATTTCAACTTTGCCCATTGCTCATCTTCCGTTAAAATATTTCCATGATGCGTAGAAGCAAAGCCACACTGTGGACTAATACACAATTGTTCTAGGGGTACATATTGTGTGGCCTCTTTAACACGGGCTTTTATCGTTTCCTTATCCTCTAAATTCCCATGCTTTGATGTGAACAAGCCTAATACAACATATGGTCCTCCATTAGGGATATAGTCCAACGGTTCAAAGTTTCCTGAACGGTCATCATCATATTCTAGAAAAAATGCATCTACCTTTTCCTTAGCAAATAATGTTGGGGCAATCTTGGCATAGCTTCCCTCAAAAGCCCATTTCGAACGATAGTTTCCACGACAAAGATGAGTCGTGACAATTAAATCCTCTGGTTTGTCTTCTAACACCCCGTTGGCCACTCGTAAAGCCAAATCAATCAATTCCTCCCTTGAAAAGCCACTATCATTAAAAGGAATCCCCTCAGAATTAAGTCCAGCTATATAAACATCATCTAATTGAATATAACGACAGCCAGCATTATAAAATGCTCTTAACGCATCTCGATACGTCTGAATAATATCTTTAGCATATTCTTCAATATCAGGATAAATGTCTAGGTTACGGATCCCGGCATTAAATAATTGATTTGGACTTGGAATCGTTTGTTTGGCAACAGCACGGCCTCCGACGATTTCTTTAAATTGGATAAATTCTTTAATATGCGGATGATCGACGTTAAACGCTATCTTTCCGTTTACACGTACGTTGTATCTCTCCGTTTCCTCCCCTTTGAACTGATAACCGCGTTCAGGAACATAGCCTTCCACCCCATTTAAATGCTCAAGAAAATCTGTATGCCAAAACCTACGGCGAAACTCTCCATCTGTCACAGCTTCAAGGCCAGCCTCAATTTGTTTATCAACGACCTTCTTAATTTCTTCTGTTTCAATCGCATGTAATTGTTGTGATGTAAGAGCTCCTTCTTGGAAATCCTTTCTAGCCTTATGAATTCTTTCTGGTCGTAGTAAACTTCCTACGTGATCTGCCCTAAATGGAATGTTCACTTTTGTTTGTGTCATAACAAATCTCCCTCTCTCTTTTGTAAGCTTTCTGTCTCTAACTTACGGTAAGTGTAGCATGGGAAAATTGTTATACGGTAACACGTAAAACCTATCTCTCGTTATAGCTTTTCCCTATAACCGATTCAGTTCTTCTTGAATCGATTCTTTTAAATATTGAATATAAATGTTAGCTAGCGTACTGTGTGTCACATGTCTATGGGTGATGTAACCAACATTAATCCGTTCATCTACCTTCAAAGGAACAGAAATGATATCCTTGCTATTTAATTTATGGCTAATAACACCTGTTGCAATCGTATAACCATCTAATCCAATTAATAAGTTAAATAACGTCGCTCGATCCGTAACGCGGATATTCTTCGGTCTAGAAAGAGTGCTAAGAATCTCTTCTGAAAAATAAAACGAATTATAATCTCCTTGCTCATAAGAAAGATACGGATAGGGTTTTATGTCTGCTAATGTCACATACTCCTGTTTCGCAAGAGGATTCGTTGAACTAATAAAAACATGAGGATCTGCTGTAAACAGCTCGTGGAACTGTAAATTGCCTTCTCTCAAAAATTTCTTAATGACCTTATGATTAAATTCATTTACATATAGAACACCAATTTCACTTCGTAAGTTTTTCACATCATCAATAATTTCATAAGTCTTCGTTTCTCGTAAAGTAAAATCAAATTCGTCACGATCATATTCCTTTAACAAACGAACAAAGGCACTGACTGCAAAGGCGTAATGCTGAGTGGACACAGAGAAATGCTGCTGAATTGATCGTGTTTTCATATAACGTTTCTCTAACAGCTCACTCTGCTCGACAACCTGTCTAGCATAACCGAGAAACTCAGACCCTTCTGGGGTAATCGTAATCCCTTTATTCGACCGAAAAAAGATCGTAATCCCAACCTCAGCCTCAAGCTCACTAAGTGCGTTTGAAAGACTAGGCTGACTAATAAATAACGTTTGAGCTGCTTTATTAATCGACCGACTTCTTGCTACTTCAATCACATATTTTAATTGCTGTAACGTCATGTACACCCTCCATTTTAAATTCATCCTTATGTGTCATTCATTTATATTACCGTTTGTAAATGAGCAATCATTTCCTTATCGGTCGAAATGCCACAATTTACTAACGTCATTAAGGCAGCGCCACTAACAGATGAAAGGATCGGCTCTTGTACCTTATACGTTTTACCTTTTTTATTCTGTAATATTTCTGTTAACGTATTTTCATATAAGGACTAGTTAAAACACTCACATGTATGCGACAGAAACCGTATTAGAAGAAAAACAAGAGCAATTCCAACTGCTAATTGTTCAATTGCTCGATCACAAACCATTCTCGCAAGATCGCTTCCTCCTTCAGCTGCTTTTGTCACTAGCTCACCTATAACAACTTTAAGTAGTTTCTTTATTAGGGAAGTTACCACTTCTTACTAAGATTAGCAACCTTTCAAAGTAATTATCATTGAGCATTCAATCTTTTTAAAAGATAACTGTTGGTTGAAAATATTCCTCATTACTAAGTGCTTTCGCTAAAAAAACTCACAAAAAAGTCAACAAGCGCAATTGAAAAGAAATATTCGTACTCCTGTCTTGATATAATCAAAGAAAGTATAAAAGGAGGTTGAAGATTATGGCAAATATTGAACAACTACAAATCGTACATGCACCTGCAACAGTAGTGTATAAAGCTTTAACGACAGCAAAGGGATTATCTGAAGTGTGGACCCGCGATCTCACAGTCCATGATCAGATTGGAGAAGTCAATGAGTTTCATTTCGGGGACAATGATTTAACAAAGATGCAAATTGTAGAGCTAACTCCATCTAAACGAATAGAATGGCTATGTACAGAGTCAGATCCAGAATGGGTCGGTACTACGATTTCATTTGAGTTAAAAGAGAAAGGTAGTAAAACAGACATTATTTTGCGTCATATGAATTGGAAGGAAGTTACCGACTTTTATCGTTTCTGCAACTACAATTGGGCGATGTTTTTATATAGCCTCAAAACTTATTGCGAGGAAGATACAGGACTTCCCTATCAAGATCGGAAATTCTGATGCAAACGCCATAACACTTTATAAAATTAAAGTAGTTAAACTATAATAATACAGCCCATACCTTTTTTTGTTATGGGCTGTATTTTTACATTTTCTCAGCTCACATGTTGTAAATGACTTCCTTTCTAACTATAAAATGCTTGTATTACTACCTACCCTGTTAGCAAGTTCAACCTGAGTAAAGTTAGAATGTTTCCTAAACTCTTTGACTCTGTTCAAGCCAAACATCCTTTCCTTAAAGGACAACTTGAATTTAAATATTATGTAGCTACTACTTAGAGGATTTATTAATAACCCGATGCCCCACTAGACTAAGCACAAAAAACCTTAAATTCGTAAAAGGTTAGTTTTTACGAACCAAAGCTTTCAATACTTCATATCTAGTGATCTACCCCTTTTTTATTTTTTACAAATTCAATAATATAATAGTTCATACACGTAATGATAGGAATGAAAAAAGCAAAGATCAGAATCCCTAACCCAGCAAATAGCCCCTCTACCCCTTTAAAATGATTAATCTTATAAAAAATAACGGTAGCTAGCGTTAACAGTACTGTGTTAATGAGAAACCCTGTTAAAACTCCTAACCACTTATTTGCTTTCATTTTAAATAACCAATTGGAAAAGATAGTAGATACAATTAAGGTACATACTAAAGTAAGATAAACAGCTATATCCAGGAAAAACACCTCCAATCACATTTACTTTTCTGCACGTATTTTCATACTATATGTTCAAAAGACAGAGGCTATTAACTCCGATACTCCCTGTCATTCATTTCCTCTAATTTCTTACTAATATGATCTAATTTTTTTAGCATTAACAAATCATTATGATTTGTTGCTCGTAAATGTCTTAAAACCGTAATCAAGAAATAGATGATAAACCCATATGCCCCTCCAGAAAATCGTTACCATCATTTTAACGACTCCTAATCATTTGTTAAATTATCCTACTTTCTAGTACAACAAGCGATTGTTCTTATTGGACAATGGCTACCCGTTATTAGCTTTGTTATAGTTATAAAATCCATTCAGGATCATGAAAAATGGAATAGTTAATAAAATGAAACCAGCTATAAAGTTAATATAAATGACAAAAATCCAACCTCCTAAAAGGTTAATGCCTGATAATGTAAGAAAACTCCAAAAATATTTTTTATTCTTCTTCAATTTAAAAACAAAAATGCTGATTATGATCGAACAGATAGTAATTATTATTGGGGCTAAACTCCACCACATTATCCTCCACCTCCCTATGTTACTGCCTAATGAAGAGACACTATGTTCTCAGCTTTTTTATTTCCTGCTCGTTCGTGTAATAAACGGAATGTGCTTATTCAACAATCTCTTCCGGTTACTCCAGTAGGTTGAAATAAAGAAGGGAAACACCACCACGTGCACCCTTTTTTTATTAACCTTTTTTAACCTTTAACATCGAGTTTGCATTTGTTTGAAATTCATAGGGTACTTTGATTTCTTCAACTGTACAACCTTTGGCAATAAGATAACTAATTATTTTATCTAGCTGCTCGTATCTTTTTCCCTTTAAATCAACTAAAGGGAAAATACGAATTTCATCCTTTGTTACTCTTAATAATTCGTTTAGCGTTTCAATGTGAAATCGCTCATCTAATCTATCTGCATACATAAACAGAAAATGTGCAGAGAGAAGAATGTCAAATTCTTCGTCTTTAAACGGTAATGAAGGTAAAGTGACGGGAATATACCGTTCACTTGAGTTCATTATGTCATTAACACAATCTTGTAAGGCACTTAAACGATGATTTCTAAGCCCTTCTAGATCATCGAAATAATCCCACTTATAATTGATTTTCGATTTTTCCATATGCTCCATAGCGTGTTCCATATCCTGAAGACCTTTATTTTTTAGGTCTTCACCCGAATGATAATAAGCAATATCACAAGCTGTTACGTTTAATCCTGATTTATTGCCGACAGCAGTAAAAGAACATGCTCCAGCAGGGCAATCGAGTATTTTCTTTCCTTGTAATTTTTCTTCTGAAAGCGAGAACATATTTAAATATTCTTTATAGGTTCTGCCAATAAAAATAATTCGGTCTAAATCTAACTTTTTACTAGGCTCAACTTTACTCAACTCAACTCACCTCTTAAATTAAATTCAAATGCAAATTATTATTTTTTACTATTTATTAAAAAGCTCATAGTAAGATAACTCGATACCATTGTTATTTTTATCATACAGATATTCAAAACCCATTCTCTCAATTACCTTTTTTGACCTATAGTTAGCCAATTTGACCCGTGCTGTTAATTTTGATACCTTTAGAATTTCAAAAGCATATCGAATAGATGCTTTACTGGCTTCGGTAGCGTATCCTTTACCCCATTGATTCGATTCTAGTGCATAGAGTATTTCTACATCGTTTGTTCCTTCAATATATCTTAATCCACAATGCCCAACAAAAGTACCAGTAGTCTTATCTAACAACCCGAAGACCCCAAAACCAAAGCGGTCCCAATGCTCTAAAAATTTATTTACATATTTTGCTGTTTCTTTAAGAGACATACCTTTACCTGCTCTTAACCCTAATCCTACTAAATCCTGTCTGACTATTTCGTAAACATTTTGAATATCAGATGTACTTAATTCCCTTAAGATAAGTCGCTCTGTTTCGATTGCACCCTCATAAGCCTTTTTACTCAACTCTTCCTTCCTCATCTCTCATCTCACCTTTCTCTTCTAAACTAAACTCAGCTAAACAATTAACTCTATTCTGTAAAGTGATTAAAATGCCTTCTTTAAGTTTTCTGCACCTATAGTCAAATGAGCATCAGCCCTGTTCTCGCATCCGTTCATTTAAATAACTCACAATATCTCCTTATTGCTTAAACATTAAAACCGATTTTACGCTTAATTTCTTTTAAGAATGGTGAACTAATAGCTCTTGCCTTTTCTGCTCCTTCTCTAAGAATTGTATCTATTTTATCTGGGGAGGACATTAGTTCGTGATATTTTTCACGTGGCTCTTCGATAAAACTATTCATCACATTAAACAATTCTTTTTTTGCATCTCCCCATCCAATCCCTTGAAGATATTGTTCTTTCATCTTTTCAACTTCAGTATTAGAAGCAAATTCTTTATATAGCATAAAGATTGGCGAAGTATCAGGGTCTTTTGGTGCTTCTGGCGGTAATGAGTCCGTGATAATTTTGTTTATGAGCTTTTGTAATTTTTTCGGTTCTTCAAAAAGTGGGATTGTATTATGATAACTTTTACTCATTTTTCGACCATCTAATCCAGGTAATACAGCTGTTTCTGCTTGGATTTTGTACTCTGGTAACAAAAATGTTTCGCCATAGATATTATTAAAACTTTCAGCAATATCCCTAGTAATTTCAACATGCTGAACTTGGTCTTTTCCAACAGGAACAACTTCCGTTTTAAACATTAAAATATCGGCAGCCATTAGAATTGGATAGTTAAACAAGCCCATATTAACTCCAAAGTCTATATCTTTCTCTAATTTTTTATTACTGTCGACAATCGCTTTATAAGCATGAGCCCTATTCATTAAACCCTTGGAGGTAAAACAGCTCAATATCCAATTTAACTCAAAAATTTCAGGTACATCAGATTGCCTATAAAAGGTTAATTTTTCAGGGTCGAGTCCTAATGCTAACCATGTTGCTGCAATTCCGTATGATAAATGTCTAAATTCCTCAGCATTATGGATTTTTGTAAGACCATGATAATCTGCCACAAAGTATGCTGCTTTATAACCCTCTATTTTAGCTAATTCCAATGCTGGTTTTATAGCTCCAATATAATTCCCTAAATGAATTAACCCCGTTGGTTTTATTCCAGTTAAGATAGTTTTACTCATAATAGACCTCCCTTAATTATAAAATGAAATACAAAAAGGGTTACCCATCCTAAAATAAAAGGACGAGTAACCCGTGGTGCCACCTTAATTCGTTCACATAAGTAAACGCACTTAATCCGTACAGAAACAATCTAATTGTTTCATACTTAGTCCCTTTTAACGGTAAGACATTCCGCTAAACCTACTAATTATTTCAGTCTAGTAGCTCAGAAGCCCATTCAACAATAGTCCCGCACTGATTTTCACCAACCATCAGCTCTCTGAAGCGTTCATACAATTTACTCTTCTTCTTCATCGCACTCTAATTTTTAATATTAACTTTCATTCTAAAATATGGATAATAAAAGGTCAAGACCTGTTCCATAAAGGAATTGAAACTAATACCACTCAATATCCCCGTAAAATCATTAAAATATTGCCTTACATATATATTAGAAACACTTAAGTACATTCTTCACACTCTATGTATTGTTCAATAAACTCTCTATACTCATCAGAGAATTCATCTGGGAATTTGTCAATTGGAAAATACTGCACTTTTCTGACTCACTATAATCAATCTGCATGTCGCCACTTACATCTTTTCCCACGTTAGCGTGATGTTTCCGCGATTGAGAATAAAGTCTAATCCTTACCATCATCAGGCGTTTCTGTTGTTTTGATGATTCCAATTAAAAGTATGATCCATAAAGGAGCATTCCCAATAGCATGAACCGCAAATGAAGACCATGTAGATTGAGTATATTGAGCAATAAATGGAGCTACCATCATACTAGGAATCATTCCAATAAAGTGCCATTTTAAAGCCATATGTAACACCCAAGCCCAGAGTAATCCGTTAAAAAACCAAGCCATATTTCCAAACATTACTTCTTGTATTGGTAAAAGATATCCTCGCCACATCATTTCTTCACTAAACATTGCCATTAAATGAACAGGTATAAAAACAATGAGTAGTTTCCAGTTACCCTTTAATGGAACACCAAAAAATTCTTTTGGAGGAATACTAATTTTTTTTAGTGGGTTAAATGGTGCAGGTAAATAATTTGGTGGTGATAATAATTTATACTTCGCTAATATCTTTCCTATAGGTTCTAGGATTTGGTCAAAAACGATAGTGAGTACAACAGCCAAAACAATCCATATCCAATCGCCTTTACTTATAGGATTTAAACGGAAGCGTTCGCTAAGTGCATCTATTGTTAATGTTCCGCCTTCAAGAAAAATATACAAACCTATAGATAATGGCAATAACAGCAGAACTGGAGCCCACAACCACAACCAAAAAGAATAGATTAGAGGGATGCCTTTCGATACCAGTTTTGGAGTACCATAAAACACACCGTAATATATAATAATGCCTGGTACTGCAAATAACAAAACTTGTAACCAAATTGACATCTACTAACACTCCATTTCATATGCTTACACCTTGAGCTCTACTTAAGTGAGCAATAAACACTCATCCTACTTCTATAGATTAATGCATTTTCAATAGAATGAGAAGAGCAGCGATTGTTTTGTGTTCTCCTATACTTTTGTTTAATCATCATTTTGAAATGAATTTATTGATACAAGAGAACATGGAATCGGACCTACTTAGGAGATGGCAATACGATTAGTGTTCATGTCTCGAACCTTCTTAGAAAATGTTAGTCCATTATTTGTTCAGTACTATGATAGACTACTCAAGTGTTCATGTATTAGCTTCCATTCATTATTGTCCGTCTTTATAAATATATTTGTTGCCCTTCCATTACCTGACACTAATTTACCGTTATGATATCCCTCATAATGGTATGAGTAAATACATGTTGCTGAATTTTGGTCAGCTGAAATCCAGCGAATGTCATTAGCTGTATAAACTTCTTCTTTAATTAATTCCCAGGCATTTTCAAAGTATTTCTGAATTTCACTTATATTGTTACATGTTTTATCTGTAAACCAATAAATCGCTTTCTCATGAAGCACCTTCTTTACATGATTAAAGTCATGTGTATTAGTAGCTTCTATATATTTTTTTAATGCATCCTCATAATTCATTGAAAAAATACTCCTCCTCTATTTAATTCAGTAGCCACCTACTAAATGATTTCAGATAACGGTTTTCGTTGACACATTAAAGCTCCCCTAAAATACGGTAGAGAATCTACAATCAAAGTGATGACTCATCTTCTAATGCGAAAGCAAGAATTATATAAATCCACAAAGAAGTAGAAGCCGTAAAGATAAATATGATCCTCACAATAAAAGGTGATATCCCGAAAAAATTTGCTATTCCTCCGCATATTCCAAATAAGGTATTATCCGTCGATGACTTAGTTAACTTTTGCGACATGAGCATTGCCACCTCCATTTTCATCCATAATTACATATTATGATTCTAGCACTTAAACGTTTTCTTTAGGATATCTTTTACAAAGACAATCATTTATTTCAGCCTTATTCCATTCATTCAACATTTCTGCCCAAATCACTTTCCATTTTCATTCGTTAAATACGCTATAATGAAATGTAATCCATAAGATTGAACAAAAAGGATTGATGATTGTGAATAATGAAGGGAAACGACTGTTAATCATTGAAGATGATCAAGAAATTAGTAGATTACTAAGTGTGATTTTCAGCAAATTAGGGATGGATTCAGTTGTGGCGTATTCTGGTACAGAAGGTCTGTTACAGCTACAGAATCATACATACGATTTAATTTTATTGGATTTGATGCTACCAGGGAAAAGCGGTGAAGAATTAATCAAAGAAATTAGGAAAGAAAGCGATATCCCCATTATTGTCATCTCCGCCAAGGCTGACGTCGAAAGCAAAGTACACGTATTGAAGATGGGAGCAGATGATTATATGACGAAGCCTTTTAATCACGAAGAGGTGATGGCAAGAGTTGAAGTACAATTACGAAAATCAAGCAGTCACTCATCAAGAACTTCTGAGAAAATATGGCGAGGACTTAAGATCAATCCAGATAAATTCTCTGCAACGTTAGAAGGAAACGAGCTACAATTAACAAATGCCGAATATGATATCATCTCCTTATTGATCAGTCATCCTGAGCGTGCCTTTTCCAAAAGGGAGATGTATGAAAGAACGTGGAAGCGGACCTACTTAGGCGATGACAATACGATTAGTGTTCATGTCTCGAATCTTCGAAGAAAAATGGCCGAAATCACGGATGATGAGTATATTAGAACCATTTGGGGAGTAGGCTTCATGCTCATTTAAATTCTTTATGATTTCTTTATGGTTTGCTTAAGGGAATTTAAAGACACCTAAGCTAAACTAACTATATGAAGAATTTTAGCGAAGGAGTCAACAAGATGAATACGATTATTCAAACCTTTCAATTGACGAAAGCCTTTAAAGAGGATGAAATCATCAAACCTCTGAATTTCTCACTACAACAAGGAGAAATTTGTGCCTTAATCGGAAAAAATGGGGCTGGAAAATCGACGTTTTTTAAAATGCTTTCGGGCCAATTAATTCCTACCTCTGGAGAGATTCGCTTATTTGGGAAATCAGGTAACGAAACGGCCATTGCACAAAAGAGAATGGGCTTTATGATTGAGACGCCTGAATTTTTTCCGGATTTTACGGCGACTCAAAATCTAGAGTATTTTCGAATTCAACGGGGCGTCGTTGAGAAAAAAAGAATTTATGAAGTGCTACAAATTGTCGGGTTAGCAAATGAAAAGAAAAAACGTTTTAGTGATTATTCAATGGGAATGAAGCAACGACTAGGCATAGCACTGTGTCTTCTAAGTAGTCCAGATTGCTTAGTGCTAGATGAGCCTACTAATGGGTTAGATGCTGAAGGTATTATGGAGATGCGTCAGTTATTATTGAAGTTAAATGAAGAGAAACAAATAACCATTTTGATTTCCAGTCATATTTTAAGTGAATTACAATTAATAGCTACGCGCTTTGCCTTTATTAAAGATGGTGTTATTGTCGAGGACTTAAGCAAAGAGGCGTTAGATGAAAAAAGTAAAAAGCAAATTCGGCTTAAAGTCGATGATACAGCTAAGACAGCACAATTGTTAGAGCAAGCCTTTGCCGATATCCAGTATAACGTTCTTCCTAATCAGATCATAACCATTCAAAGTCATGTCGATCAAGGTGGAGAGATGAATCGTCTCTTAACGACCAATGGAGTGTTAGTGATGGAGTTTCGTTTTGAAGCTCTGAATTTAGAAGAATATTTCTTAGGATTAGTGGAGGCGAATGAACAATGATGAATTATATGAAAAGCGAGCATTATCGCTTACTACACAAAAAAGGACTTTATGTGACGAGTGCAATTGGATTATCCTTAATTATTGCAACTGCGGCTGTGTTATCCTTGTCTTTGCATTTCGATCCAAATTTCCCTTATGCCACGAGTAGGTTCTTTTATTCAAATATCGTTAGTGGTGGCGTATTAATTGTGATCATAGGATTACTCTTTAATTCAGCTCTAACTGGTAAAGACACGGCTATTATCAAGCAATCTATATCCTTTGGTGTCTCTCGCAACACCATTTTTTGGTCAAAGCTTGCTCTAACCTTTATTTATTATTTACTAATTTGTGTAATTGGTCTAGCCTTTACCATTGTATTAGGAGAGAGTCTTTTAGCAAGTGAGGAACTAGCCGTCAAGAATTTCTTACTTGCTAGTTTCAATATGATTCCAATCGTCGTTAGTGGATTTTTTGTCATCCATGTGCTTAGAATGCTAAAGATCAGCGATGTCTATATCATTGTCATGTTACTCTTTGTCTTCCTTTTGTCTGGTGACTTAATACGATTGCTATTCCAATCCATTTCAGGAATGAATGAACTCTATCACTATGCACCAAGTACACTATTAAACGAAAATTTAATAAGCTTTTTAGCGCAAGCGCTCAACTCGAGTATCGCCCATGGGTAACTGGTATTGTCACTTCGGTGATATTTTTACTAATAGGATCAAGAAAATTCGCTAAACAAAATATTGATTGATGAAGAAGGGATGAAAGAATAGTGAACAGCTGGTTGATTATCATCATGTTGGTTTTTCTACTCATTATGAGTACTGGGACGCTTCTGCTTCTCCTATTTGATATGAAAAGAATGACGAAGCAATTAGATGAAATCATCGGAAATTTTGGTACAAATGAATTGGTTCGCACAAATACGCATAGTAAAATCCTGATTCAATTCATTATGAAAATCAACCAGCTAATTTATTTATTCAAGCAAGATCAGCAGAATATGGTTAAGAAAGAGAAAGAACTGAAACAAGAAGTAACAAACCTTTCCCATGATCTGCGAACACCTTTAACATCCATTAAAGGCTTCTCCGAACTATTAACGGACCCATCTTTATCTGAGGCAGAAAAAAAGGAGTTTCTAAGTATCATTCAAAAGAAAATTGACCATCTCACAATGATGCTGATGCCTTCTATGAGCTATCCCAAATTGAATCCTCTGATAAGCCATTAACTTTGGAGCAGCAGCTCTTAGATAAAATGGTCGTAGAAGCGATGCTCATGTTCTACAATGAATTTGAAAAAAATCAATTAAACGTACATATGGATGAAATGACAGCATCACCTATTTTAGCAGACAAAAAAGCAACCAATCGCATCGTAACCAACATTATTCAAAATGCATTACGGTATGCCAAAAGCTATGTCACCATTAACTTAGTAGAAGAAGAAACCTATTTCAGGTTAAAAGTCGCAAATGATATAGATCAATTTAATCGTACTGAGCTTAATCGGATATTTGACCGATCCTTTCAATTAGATCCTAGTCGAAGTGGCGGACAGCTTGGCTTAGGTCTCCATATTGTACAGCAACTAATAAACAAACAAGAAGGCAAAGTAGCTGCCGACGTTCATGAGGATGAATTTATGATTGACGTATGGTTTAAGAAATGGAATTAAGATGGGCTACATGAAACCCCTGCTAGGCATATGGACTCCACGTTCCTCTATTCATATCATCCTGCTTGATTTCTTTCCTTTACGGTTCCTCGTGCCGTTATTCTGACTTTTCACCTGTTCATCGGGCTCTTTTCCTCTCTATAGCGGAACGTCGAGTACATTTCTGCGCTCTCTCTTCTGATTTCAGCTCTTTAGCGGAAAGAGGATTCCTCTTGTCTGATCGAGCGGTTCCTCTTTCCTCTATTCCCGCCATCCTGCTAAATTTTCCCCCTTTACGGTTCCTCGTGCCGTTATTCTAACTTTTCACCTGTTCATCGGGTTCTTTTCCTCTCTATAGCGGAACGTCGAGTACATTTCTGCGCTCTCTCTTCTGATTTCAGCTCTTTAGCGGCAGGTGGATTCCCCTTTTCTACCCGAGCGGTTCTCATTTCTCTATATAAATATTGCTGAGAATAATATAAACATTCCTTCTTGTATTATTCTCCCCACTTAATCAAAAGAAGCACTCGCTCCTGGTTTCAAAGAGAGATAAAAAAGAGCAATCCTTTATTAAAGAATTGCTCCAGTTCGTGAAAGAATGTCCTTAACTATCCATGTGCTATCTCGAAGGCACTGAAAAAAACGATTGTACTTTTTCTGTGATTTCGCTATCTCGTTAACCCTTATTGATTGGGATTAGGAATTGCTCTCTCTGCCGAACGGCTTACAGCTTCCCAATCTTTCCACACTTTAATTTTGTTATTAGCATGGTCAATAGCAGCATCAAAAACTAGACTACCTAAAATTAATCGTAAAGGGGGATTTTCGCTGTTAACTAATTTCATTATGGCTTGTGCAGCTTCCCTAGGATGACTATCCTTACTTTCAATATTTTGACTTGCTAATGCTTCTCTGACTGAATTATACTCATCGTTTAAAGTAGCGAACTGCATTTTGGAATACAAATTAGTCCAGTAGCCCCCTGGTTCAACAATTGAAACATGAATTCCAAAATGAGACGCTTCTTGAGCTAACGCTTCACTAAACCCTTCTAAGGCAAACTTGCTTGCACTATAGATACCTGTCATAGGACCAGAGACAATTCCACCTATGCTTGATATTTGAACGATGTGACCGGACTTTTGTGCTCTTAAATAAGGCATTACTGCTTGACTCACCCAAACAGCACCATAGAAGTTTGTTTCAATTTGCTGCTTGATTTCAGCCTCAGTGAACTCCTCAATCATTCCCAAGATCATATTCCCCGCATTGTTCACAACAATATCAAGGTTACCAAAGTAGTGGATCGCTTTATCGACAACTTTAAAGACCGAAGCTCTGTCAGTTATATCAAGCTTAAACGATTTAAAAGTGTCGGCATAATTTTGTTCAAACTCCACTAAATTATCAATATTTCTAGCAACTCCAATCACTTTATCTCCTACTTCAAGTGCATTCTTAGTAAATTCATGACCAAGCCCACTGCTTGCGCCAGTAATAAACCATACTTTAGATTTAGATTGGTTATTGTTCATAAATAAACACACTCCTCTAAAAATATCTTTACTCATTAGATACGATAGAACAGTGTCTCCAAGTCATTTATATAGAGATAAAAGATATGCCAAACATATAAAAAAAGAATATGGTAGTTAATCCACCATACTCCTTTTTTGTAACCGAAAAGATATATAAATGGATAGTCTTATCCCGCTTAACTCTGAAATACCCAGAGCCACTGAACTATTAATTTAGCTGTTCAATGTACGGAAAATAACTAACATTCATAAATCCCTCCTTAATTTTATATTTAAAATTATAACCGAAAACATGATAAGAGGCAAACACAATCGACATGTATGAGTGAGATTTATTCAGTATATGCCCCCTACAATTCACATAAAAGTCCACCGATTCTCTTCCGTGACACTGAAAAAGTACCAATCAACCTTTTTCAGTGCCCTTGATTCGACAAGCAATAGCTTTACACGATGCTCGATTGATACGAGAAACCCACTCCTATCAACCTTTTAAAACAGGCAACGGTTTCGCTCATTGCAACCAACCTTTTTCAGTGCCCTTGCTGCTCTCTCCAGCACGGCGGGATTGTATTACTGATGACGATTTTCCACTCTTGAGATCCAGCTCAAATCTGCCTCTAAATGTAACAGTGTTCCTGTAACTAATAGATACCTATCCTCATCACCGTTGACAAGAAGCTCCGTTTTCAATCTAGACAGTTCCATCGTTTCCTTAATGATGAGTGCTTTTTGCTGATCAAGCATCTTCTTTTCTTCCTTGAAATGGATCTTTCTAGCACAGTTCCATTTAAAGAAGAAATCCTCTTTGACCGAATGATAGGGGACGGGATCCAACAGCCATTTCTCAAGTGATTCGATCCCTTTCACCTCAATAGCATACCGTTTACGTTCCTGATCGTCTGTTCCGGCTGAAGTAACCATACCATCGCGCGCCAATCTGTCCAATGTTGTATAGATTTGTCCTGGATTGATTTTCCCTTTCAGCCCGATCAGTGAGTCAACCCCCACCTTTAAGTCGTAACCATGATTTATTCCATTATATAAGATCGTTAAAATTCCGTATTTTACCGACATGATCTTACCCTTCTTTAAGTGATGATTGCAGCTTAATGTTTGAGGCATGGCTCGCAGCTGACCAGGATGCAAGTTGACTGAAGACCAACCCGGTAATGACTGCAATGAGCACATAACTCACTGGAATCTGGAAGAAGAGAAACCCTTCCATTAATTCAGAACGGCTAGCAGTGAAAATAAGGAGAACTCCAGTAATAACTCCTCCAACAACACCCGCGATCCCGATAAGTAGCCCTTCTGCAAGGATCATCCGTTTCACTTGAGACACCGTAAAGCCAATTCCTCTCATTGTGCTTATTTCAGAAGTTCGTTCCACAGTGTTCATAAGGATCGTATTTGCAGTTCCAATACTGGCTAGGCCAACCATCATGATCATAAGAACATAAATGAGACTATACATTTCAGATATGGCTGAGGTAGTAGAGCGTATCTCGTCTTCTACTGTTTCCACACCGGAGAGGTGATGCCTGAAATCATCCCAAACCTTTGTAGGGAACGAATAACTCTCTTCTTCTAACGAGAGAAGCAAATCAAAACTTCCTTCCCATCCAAAAGCCTCGTTCATATGACCGTGCTCCATGAATGCAACGTACCCTGAATAATGAGAGGTTGTTACATTCCCTATAACTTCTAGCTCTTGTTTGCCATCTGGAGTATTCATTACGATACTCTCACCAATTTTCCCTCCCCACTCATCAAAAGCCCGATTACCAAGGAGCACAGACGGCTGTTCCAATAGCTTGTTATTTAGTGTTTGATCTGGATGATCATATAAAGGAACATTCCCCGAGCTGACTGACAAAACAGAAAACTGCCTGTACTCTCCATGAACTGTTTTCCACGTTATCGGTGTTGCTTCCACAAGCTCATGAACCTCCTTGACCTCCTCGTATGCTTCTAGCTCTGAGGTATTCTCTGGGCTCCATGGCGATTCTGAGGAAATTCTTACGTCACCACCATATGTACTTCGGATTTCTCTTTCGTACCCGTCAGGCGCTGAATCTACTGCTGCACCAAGCAGAAGAATCACAGCAATACCAACTGCCAGAATGGCCGATGTATTCGCATTCCGCCCGATTTGATTTTGGAGGTTTTGTACAGCTAAAGTACCTCCGTATCCAAATACATACGTTAGAACCGGCCTAAAAAGATGCGAAATCACGGTTAGTACAAATGGAAACAAAAGAATGACACCGGCCAAAATAGCGATATAAGAAATCGGATGATCCACAAACACAAAGACGAGAAGCACTAAACCAACTCCAAAACGCAGTGGGCTTTTATTAGAATAGATTCCCTTGCTATTTTCTCCTTTTAATGTGAGCAAAATCGACGTTTTCCCAGCATAATAAATCGGAACAAGAGAAAAGAGAATCGGAAAGACGAAGCCTGCTGTAGCTGAGACCATTGCGGGATTATCCAATTCAATGAGTATACCATATCAAAGGCAAACACGCCTAGAAGGGCCATCATAAAAAGGTCACCAATCCAAACGCCAAACGGGACTCCGATAACCACCGCAATGGTGGCTAAAAGCACCACTTCTATAAGAACTAGCTTGGAAACGGAAGACTGAAGGTATCCAAGACTTTTCATAATAGCAAATTCCTTTTGCCTTTCGATCACACTTGTGTAGATCATATTAAAAACGATAAACCCGCTAATAATAATCGCAAGAGCCGCAATCAAATAGAAGAATGTATACAACCCACTAATGTCGTTACTCTGACGATCATCGGCCACGACAGGCTGAACAAATGTTGAAGATCCTTGAAATTGTTCCTGAAGGTTGAGGAAAAGCTCCTCTCCATCCCCATCCGTCTGAAAGCGCATATAAGAGATTTCCCCATGCAAACCCGCCCATTCCTGCAAAACATCAAGGGGAACCATGACACGAAATCCACTTGACTGTGCTCCTTCCCAGTCAGATGGGCTAGCCAAAATTTGTACATATTCTACAATTGCTGAAACTTCAAGTTCTCCTAACCCTTCAAAATGTACAGAGTCTCCAATTCCCTTTCCGAGCAAACGGGCGACTGGTTCTGGCAAAATAACTCCCTCATCCTCCAAGCTCCCCTCTGCAACTGGAAGCTTTAATAGCGAACTTGAAAAATCACTCACTCCTGTGATACGTACTGAACGCTCATTTCTCGGTCGTTCTTCCTCAAGCTCAAAAAAGGCCTGCTTATCAAGGACATGAAGGGTTTCACTAACTTCTGAGTGAACAGCAACCTCCTCAGCCGTATTTTCTGAAAATGTATGATCATCGCTAAGAATCCAGTAATCCGCATCAGCTACATACATCTGCTCATAGTACGTAAACACATCTTCAGTTGTCTTATCAGCGACGAGCATGGCGGTCATAACCGAAACTCCCATCACCATTGCCGCAAGTGTAAAGAAAAACCTCTTTTTTCTCCGTGTACTATTACGCCATGAAATTCGCCAAATATTCAGCATAATCGTCATCCTTTCTTGAAATGATCCGCTCCACCTTACCGTCTTTAAACAGAACGATCCGATCAGCAAATCCAGCTGCAAAAATATCATGAGTAACCATAACAATTGTTTGATTGTCATTTCGATGAAAGGACACCATTAGTGCCAAAATTTCCTCTGCTTTCGCACGATCTAAATTCCCAGTCGGTTCATCCGCCAGCAAAACACCGGGATTGTTTACAAGAGCTCGTGCCATTGCAACTCGTTGCTGCTGTCCACCACTAAGGAGATTCACCCTCTTTTTTTCAAGCCCTGACAGTCCAACTGCCTTAATCAATCCATTGATTCTTTTCTGATCACTAGGTTTCAATGTCCCATCTGCATGGATTGGAAATGCGATATTTTCCTCCACATTCAGGTTTTGTAGGAGCTGATAATTTTGAAAAACAAACCCGACATTTCTTCTACGGAAAATCGTCCTTTCCTTTTCTTTCATCTTTTCAATACGTTCTTCACCAATTTCTATCGTTCCTTCATCTGGTATATCAAGCCCACCAAGAAGCTGAAGAAGGGTACTTTTCCCTGAACCACTTGGCCCCATAACAGCTACAAACTCCCCCTGCTTGATGTCAAGATCTACCCCTTTCAACACTTGGGATTGTTCATGTCCTTGAGAAAAACTCTTCGTCACGTTCTGTACACTAATCATCAAATCCCTCCACTCCCTCTACATACAAAGTATATATATAAATACACAAAAAAACGATGTATTTAAAGGAATTAAACACATCAATATATATACTTAGTATATTTTAAAATTATAGTTTGTAAATAGATAAATACGCCCCGGCCACTAGTAGTTGTATCTTAGAATCAAGTTTAATCAAAAACCTCTTACAAACCCTCACCAGTTCTACTCTATTCAATAGAGAAATATTATTGGTCGATAGACACCATTGTAAGAAACGTTTATAATTAGTAAATGAATGTTCACTTACTAATTATAAGGTGTGGTGTACTTATGGCAAGACCACGTGAGTTTTCAAACGAAACGATCTTTTATGCTGTTTATCTAGCTCTTTGTCAAAAAGGAATATCGAAATTAACAATAAATGACATTTCAAATGAAGCTAATATTTCCCCCGCGGGACTATTAAAAAGATTTGGATCTAAAAAAGGCATCCTCTTAGCTTATAGTGATTTTGTCGTCCAATTAACAAAGAAAAGCTTTGATGAAGCACTTAAGAAAGAAGAATCATCAATAAACGCTTTAAAAAAAATATATAAAAATGCAATGAAGTTAGCAGATGATCCAGTTTCTTTAGCCAATCACGCTTCCTTTTACTTAGAAAGTACATCTGATCCAGATTTACTACAAATATCTAAGAAAAGGCTAGATATTCTTGATAAAGGAACACAAACCCTTTTAAAGCAAGCTATTGCACAAGGGGAAATTAAGAAATGTGATGTAAACGTTATTAGCACAGTCTTACAATCTTCTGTTGGAGGAGCCATGTTACTTTGGATAAGAAACCCTGAAAGAACAATAGAAGCATTAATAGACGATTGCTTTAGTGTTATCCTTAGACCATATCATTAGGAGGGGCATAAATGCCTACAATAACTAGTAATAATGTTACTCTGTATTATGAAAATCAAGGGGAAGGAAAACCGATTATTTTTACACACGGAGCGTCTTGGAACCATAAGCAATGGCACCCACAAGTGAAGTACTTTTCAAATCATTATCAAACGGTCGTCTGGGATGTTAGAGGTCATGGACAATCTAGCTTACCTATAGGGAAAGTTAATTCTGAAGATTTTTCCAAAGACTTAATTACTCTATTAGACCATCTAAAAATTGAAAAGGCTATACTTTGCGGTTTATCTATGGGTGGACACATTTCACTTCAAACCGCCATTCGTTACCCAGAAAGAGTGGAAGCATTAATTTTAATTGGCACTCCTTTTACTAATTCTTATAATTGGTATGAGAAATTATTTGTACCAATTAACCGCTTTTCCACCCGTTTAATACCGATGAAGGTTGCTGGACGAATACAAGCAAAGATGCTATCAAAGTTTAACCCTCGTAATAAAGATTATATTGAGGAAGCCTTTAATATGATTGAAAAAAATAACTGGACTCGTGTGTGGGATGCTGTAACTAGAATGGAAAGCGGTTCGGATTTAGTTAAAGTAAAGTGTCCAACTTTACTTTTACAAGGTGATCATGACACTATGATTATGAGACAGCAGAAAGCAATGCTGGAGAAAATAAAACATTCGCAGCTAAAAATCATTAAAGACGCACACCACGCAACAAATTTAGATAATCCTAAAGAGGTGAACATAGAAATAGAAGAATTCCTATCTAATAACCAAATTTAAGATATATGTATTATGATAACGTGGAGAAGTCACCCTATTAATCTACAAAATTATTACGAGCAAACGCTTGATTCACTTCAAGCGTTTTTTCAGTCTTTTTATAAACGGTATGACTTTAATTTCAAAACAGAAAAGCCGATGAGCGACTAGAAATGGCTCCTATTCATTCAATCATCATTTACATTCCAAAGGGTAACCTCCCATAATTCACGATCTTCTAAAACTAAGTCATAAGGCTTTTTTAAGTCTAACCAATGGATGTTTCTCTTATTTGAAAGTGCTAAGTTTTCTTCGCCATTCAAAGAGGTGAAATATTGTATAACTCCACTTTTTTGGATGGCTTCTCCCATATAGTCGTATAGAATAGTTAAACATTTTTCCTCTTCCGCATTACCCTTTAATTGACTAGTTAAAGGAATGTGGTTAGCGTATGCTGCCACTTGATGTTTATATGAAAAATGTGAACTGTATGGGAATCTTCGTTTACTGTTGCTATCATAGTTATCCTCAAAAAATAAATGTGTAAAATCTACTTCATTTCCAAATACATTCGGTGCTTCAGAAGATATAGGGTTTAAACCGAATGAACCTTTAGGTAACCTCAACGGTGAAGCCAAATAAATATACTGGGTCATACATATCTCTCCTTCATATCTCTTTATATAAATGTTGTTCATTTCTTGAATGAGAAAATCCTGTTTCATCATGCGCATTAAAAATGGCTAAAAAACCTTTCTCAACAACAAAACCTAAACCAAGTAACCATGGGCTCTTCTCATTTGAGTCCACCCTCATTTCGATAACTTCCATTTTTTTAATTGGCTGCCCAATAATGTGATGAATCTTTTCAATAGCATTTTTTCGCCATTCAAGATTTAACTCGGAACTACCGTACCAATCCAACTTCTCCTCTAAAGCAATTTCATTCCATGTAACCGCCAGTTCACTATCCCTAAAAGAACAAAATTCTAACCGTTCCCCCTCTATACTAATGATCACAGGACAATCAGCCCAAAACAATCCATCCAAAGCATTATGCACTGTCCAAATCTCATCAATCTTTCGACCAATTAAAGAACCTAGCTTATCTTTATATTCTTCTATGAATTTATTCGTGTCCTCATAGAAGGTTGGAGTATAATTTTTAATACTTAACATCGTGCAAAACACCTCAATTCTACTTTTTACTAAAGGCTTCTTCACTACATTTTCAAGTCAATTTAAGACCTACTTATAAGATATAAGAACATTTTCTTTCGTGCATACAGATAAAACCCTATTTGGATGACAAGATAGATGCCAGAAACAACGAGAAAATAGAATAGAACATTGGGATTTTGAACAACTCCACCAATATCAGTTGACATAGCAATAATAAAAAGAAACGCAAGAAACGTCCCAATAATCGTAGGAGCAAAAAATATAGGTGTTAGTTCATTTGAGATCATGCGCTTTAATTCTATTGTCGTAACACCGATACGATTAAGTTTTTTGAACTTAACTCTTTCGTTGTCAATGTTAGAGAAGAGGTTTAAATATAATAAAACAAACGATCCAAAGAAAAATAGAACACTTAAAAAGGTCGTGACAAAAATCAAAGTTCCATTTGTCGTTTTATTTCGGTTATAGCCTTCAACTTTAGACACTATTCGAAATAGATCCTTTTCAGATATCCCCTCTACATCTTCATCAATAATGGGAGGTGTTTTTTCATTGAATGCTGTGAAACGTACCTGAAGTTCCCCAACAACCTCACCTGTCTCTTCCCAATTTGCTACATTGATTAAATGAATAGTTGATTCAAATCCATCTAATTTATTTTTTAGAAGGTTCATTTCAACATCATTGATAAGAATAAATTCATTAACTACGTTATTAAAATTCCTTTCAACAAGGGTTTTCCTGTGTGTATACTCTTCTTCTCCCGCTACGTTCGGGACGGTGAAATTAAGAGCGTAATCATTCTCATTATTCTCTGATTGTTGATTGATATAATAGATAAACTCCTTATGATCAATTTTGATTTGATCTGGAGTCCATATATTAAACTCGTCAGCAGACATAAGGTGATAAACATGAGTCCATCCACTATATGATTCTTGTTGAAAATATGAATAGACAGGTAACGTTACATGATTTTGAATCGGGTTTTCTGTTTGATTCAGAATAGAATACAATTCTTCTTCAGTTAGGTTATTCTTATTGTCTGTTTGTAAAAACGCTATATCATAAGGATTTTCCTTCATAACTTGTTTAGCTGTTTCAATGTAAGTGAACAATATAATGGTACTATACAAAATAGTGACCATTATCATCACAGTAACCAACATAAGCGTAGAGGTAAGCTGCTTAAATTTGTAATCTAAACTGCTTAAAGATAACATACGTTTGTAATAATAGTCTCTATTCTTTTTGATAAAATCTATAAAGTAACTAGTGAACTGATTAAGACTTACATACAAACCCATCCATGTCGTCATTGTCCAAATGACTAGATAATCACCTCCACTTGGCCCTGTATAAGTGAAATAAAGCCCAAAGACAGACAAAAAAATGATGACGATTCCAAGTTTACCAAGCAATGGACTTTTTATCTTTATGGCCTCAGAAACCCTATCACTTTTTAATGTGAGAACGATCTGTTGATTGAATATGAGAAAAAGAGTTCTTCCTACTGCCACAGCAAATACGACTAAAAAGATCATTGTTGTATACAGGAACATTTCAATGTTTAAATGATAGGAAGCCGAATTTATTCCGACACTACTCGTTAACAAATAAAAGAAAAGACGAGAAAATAGTGAACCCGCAACAATACCAGTAACTAACGATATACTGCCTATGATTCCATTCTCGATTATCAATAATTTACTAACGTCCCGATTCGTCATTCCTAAAGTCATGAACAACCCAAACTCACTATTTCTATGTTTAATAAAAATACGATGTGCATGACTAATAAAAAACAGCGTAAATACAATTAACGCTATCCCTGGAACAGCTAAAACATATTCTATTGATTCCGTCCCTTTCACATCGACGATGTTTTCATTAAAAAACAGCGTTGAAAATAAAAAGAACAACATGACCGCTAAACTATTACATAAGTAATAGAAAATGTACTTTTTATAATCAGCCATTACCATTTTCCAAACGATTTGGTTAAAAGACATCCGTTCTTCCTCCCAAAACAGCTTGGCAATCCATTATTTCGCCTAAGAACTCTTTTCTACTTCCTTTTTTAGTAATAGAGGAATGAATAGAGCCATCTTTTAAAAAAATAACCTTCTGACAGTAGCTAGCAGCAAAAACATCGTGGGTAACAAGAAGTACCGTAGTGGCTAGTTCATCGACTATATTTTTAAAGCAATTCATGATCACGTCCGATGATTTAGAATCCAAATTCCCAGTCGGTTCATCGGCTAATAGTATACTTGGTTTGTTAACTAGTGCCCGACTGACAGCAGTTCGTTGTTGCTGTCCCCCTGATAGGTTATAAGGATATTTATACAAGATTGATTCAATCCCAAACAGACTGGAAAGGAATTCTATTCTTGCATCCATTTCATTTGCCGTTTTTCGTTCCAATACCATTGGCAGAATGATATTTTCCTTTACAGTCAAACTATCTAGAAGATTAAAATCTTGAAACACGAAACCTAGTTGTTTACGCCGAAATAATGCTAATGTATCTCCTGTGATCTCACTTATTTTTTCACCAGCAATTGAAACCTCACCAGAAGTAGGCTTGTCAATTCCACTCAATACATTAAGCAAAGTAGATTTGCCACTTCCTGAGGGACCCATAATCGCTATGAACTCTCCTTTATGAATAGAAAGACTCACTTCATTTAAAGCCGTTGTAGAACTTTCATGATCTAGTTCACCATAAATCTTAACAATATTACTTGCATCTAAAATGACCAAGGCGATTCCCCTTTCAAATAGAATCTATATTCCTTTCATTTAATAATATCATGATATTACCAGAAAATGAGATTAGCTCTAAAGGCCACTGAAAAAGTGAAAATCGCACTTTTTCAGTGCCCCCCAAACTAGAAAAAAGGACATCCCCTATAAACATTGCTATAATTAAATTAGTTTTAGCTCAATAAGACAGACCAATTCTTTTTCAAAGGGAGACGTGAAGGATGAGAACGATTAAGCTTGGAACTAGTGAACTAGAAGTACCTGTTGTTGCAGTAGGTTGTATGCGGATTAATTCACTTGACCAAAAAGCAGCAGAACGCTTTATACAGACATCATTAGAAAATGGTGCGAACTTTTTTGATCACGCTGATCTTTATGGGGCGGGTGAATGTGAGGAAATATTCGCTGATGCGGTTCAGATGAATGATGATGTCCGAGAAAATTTAATTCTCCAATCTAAATGCGGTATTCGACCAGATGTCGGTACATTCGATTTTTCTAAGGAACATATTGTACAATCCGTTGAGAAAATCCTACAGCGTCTGAAAACTGATTATTTGGATGTATTTCTTCTTCATCGTCCAGACGCGTTAATGGAGCCTGAAGAGGTTGCAGAAGCCTTCGATATTCTCGAAAGCTCAGGAAAAGTCAGACATTTCGGAGTCTCCAATCAGAATCCGATGCAGATGGAGCTTTTAAGCAAATACTTAAAACAACCGATTGTTGCCAATCAGCTCCAATTAAGTATAACAAACACAACGATGATTTCCAGTGGGATCAATGTCAATATGGAGAATGAAGCTGCCGTAAATCGCGATGGCAGTGTGCTTGATTATTGTAGGTTGAAGGATATTACGATTCAGCCTTGGTCCCCATTCCAGTATGGCTTTTTTGAGGGCGTATTTCTTGGAAACGAAAAGTTCCCCGAATTGAATAAAAGAATAGATGAGGTTGCGGCAAAATATGAAGTGTCGAATACGACGATCGCGATTGCGTGGCTACTTCGCCACCCTGCGAACATGCAGCCTGTCATCGGAACGATGAATGAAAGCCGATTACTAGAATGTATAAAAGCAAGCGATGTCCACCTCACTCGTGAAGAATGGTATAGCATCTATCGTTCAGCAGGAAACATCCTACCTTAATTTTTGGAATTGCGGACGTGTCTGCCAATCTATCATGGCAGACACGTCCAATTAATGATTGTCTACTGTTGCGTTGTAGCGATCAAGCAATGCTCGCACTTCATCGGTTGACTCTGTGTTCATCAATTGATTTCTTAATGGACGCGCTTCAAATTCCTTTGAATATTGATCGTAGAGGTCAAGATAAAACCTTAAATGATCCAACAATTCCTTACTACAATGCTCTTTCGAATTCATTGGACCATGACACAGAGGATGATGCTGTGACTTTGGTATCATAACTGCCAAGTTTGCCCTTTATATCACTATATTCTTCTGCACTAAGGTTTTGGAGGACTTTCTACCGGAAGTGTGGAACTTCCGGTAGGCCAAGTAGAGAGCGCTTGCTCAGCAACGGCCTCTAGCATGTCGCGACTGAAGCCAGCCTTGGCTTGAACAGCCATACCATGAATCACCGCCATCACGAATGCAGCTAATGCAGCACAGTTAGCGGTCTCCGGTAGATCTCCCTCCTGCTTTGCCCGTTCAAAGCGATCACACAGCAATTCCTCACCTTCCGCACGCCCATCAATAAGAGCTTTTCGAATAGGTTCGGCATCGTCCGAGCCAGCCAAAGCGCCGTGGACACCTAAGCACCCCTTGCGATCCCGGTAACGAGTATGCAATTCAGCCGCGCTGTACAGAATGTGTGAGACCACTTCACGCGATGTCGTCAGCTCCAGCGCTGCTGGGAAATAATCCAGGTAACGCTCGTAATAGCGCGCCAGAACTTGGCGGAACAACGCTTCCTTGTTGCCAAACGCCGAATAGAGAGCAGGTCGTTCGACACCAATAGCCTGAGTTAGGTCGGTGTACGACACACCCTCATAGCCTTTACGCCAAAACACGCAAAGTGCGGCATCCAGTGCCTGGTCCACATCGAATTCGCGTTTACGTCCCATCAGTTAGATCACACCTTCTTTTTTTGTCATAATCGATATTATAAAGTTCATTTTCATGTCCTACTTCCACACTATTACGTTATCATAACACACATTACAGACCACTACTAGTCCTCCAAGCACGGTTAGATCATCGCACAATCGGCGAAATACTTAGTCATCTTGATCTAGTGACACAATCTAGGCAACAGACACTCCCTAATCGCCTAACCTTGTCAGAGTGCACCACATCACCCTAACATAACGCCACCTGATACCTTGCAATTTATTGATTGACACTACGAGCTAAATTGTATAATGTAAATAACTTAACGATTGTTATGTTATTTCATCAAGCCCCGGGGCATCCAAGAGCTACAGAGTAATTCTTTTGTTAACTTCCTTAATTTACTGAATGTTTTGACGACCTGTATTTGCCCTATTTTTAGCTAAATCACCAACATACCGCGGAAAATGTATGCTAAGGTGAAGATAGATTACAATATAGGGCACCGCCAGCCATAGAACTTCAAACCTGTGTTAAAGAATTTTTTCAAAGTGTGATTATAATTGTTTAGTTATTACACTAACCTTCCAATTACGTATTAAAAGGTCAGCCAGATATTTCTGGTTGACCTTTTTTAAATAGTTTTATTACGGTAGCCGAAATAGAACGTACTGTCCTTGGGAGGAGGCTCTCGTAAATTGCTCCCCGCCTCTTCTAAAGCTTTATCTGTACGAGTGGCTAGTTCTCACCGTTACTATATATAATGGCATCTTAACTACATTATACTAGTAGCAATCTACTCGCCCAAAAAGTCATCCAGCAATGCTCGAACTTCATCTGTTGACTGTGTGTTCATCAATTGATTTCTTAATGGACTCGCTCCTCTAAACCCACGAACATATATTTTGAAAAAGCGCTGAAGCGATTTGAACGGACGCGCTTCAAATTCCTTTGAATATTGATCGTAGAGGTCAAGGTGCAACCTTAAAAGATCCAACAATTCCTTACTACTATGCTCTTGTGGATTCGTTTCAAAGGCGAATGGATTGTGAAATATCCCACGCCCAATCATAATCCCATCAACGTCGTATTTTCGAGCAAGCTCCATACCTGTTTGACGATCAGGAATATCCCCGTTAATCGTCAAAAGAGTATCGGGTGCCACCGTATCACGAAGCTTCTTAATCTCCGGAATCAATTCCCAGTGTGCATCCACCTTACTCATTTCCTTTCTCGTACGAAGATGAATAGAAAGATTAGCGATGCCTTGTTTCAGTATGTGTGTAAGCCAGTCGTGCCATTCATCTACATCTGTATAACCAAGCCTTGTCTTCACACTTACGGGAAGCCCTCCCGCCTTTGCTGCTTGTATAAGTTCAGCAGCAACATCCGGACGGCAGATAAGACCTGATCCCTTGCCATTGGATGTCACGTTAGGTACAGGACAGCCCATGTTAATATCGACACCGCGAAAACCTTCCTTCGCCATTCCTATACTCATTTGCCGAAAATATTCCGGCTTATCCCCCCATATATGCGCCACAATCGGTTGTTCATCTTCAGTAAAAGTCAAACGCCCACGCACACTATGATGCCCCTCTGGATGACAGTAACTCTCCGTATTTGTAAACTCTGTAAAAAAAACATCAGGTCTAGCTGCCGCGCTTACGACATGTCGAAAAACAACATCTGTTACATCTTCCATTGGTGCCAATATAAAAAACGGCCGTGGTAATTCACGCCAAAAGTTATCAATCATGTTCAAATCCAAATCCTTTCACAATCGGAGCATCAGCAAAATTCCTGATATCCCCCAAAAATAAGAAGCAAAGATCACTCTGCTTCTTTTACACTTATACCATTGATAAGTACATTTTATCAAACGATAAAACCCTTTATTTATTTTTAGCTATATCATTTCGATCAGGTGCGATTGGAGGTTGCTCTAGCCATTTATTTTTTATCATAATATTAGCTCCATCCTCAGAATATAGCTGAATTTCTAATGACAACCGGTTATACATAACACCTATATCGACTCTAGGGCTTTGTGAAGTACTCGTCCCATAGTAACCAATACTTAAAGATATCAAGGAGGATGTATAGAACATCATCATTTTATCAGAAAATGTATGAGCCGTACTATTGGTTATTTCAGATGACCACGTAGTAGGTACAGGAAGGTTACTTTCTTCTAATTTTTCTCCAAATAACTTCGCATGCTTTTTCCCAATTTCTATTCCCCTTCTAATGAATAATGTAACATCTTGATCCTGTGCGACCTGGCTAAATCCTGTAAGCGTAGCGACTCCTAACGCATTTCTTTGGAGATTAGCAAACAAATTGGTTATTTCTGCGGCTACTAAAGGTCTTTTGTCATTAAATATATCCCATAAAAATCCTTGCTTTTTCACAAAAGAAATTTCCTCCAAGTTTTGCAGGTAAGGAGATCTTATGTATAGTCCTTTTGACAATAATAAATCCTTCGACATTTTAAATAACCGCATTGTCTCTGAGATACATTCGATGTAGTAGTCTGTTATATCTGCTCGTACAGTTGAGGATAAACTTGCTGCATAAGTAGTTAGACCAATCCTAGCCATCTGATTAATATAATTTAATACATATGTGTCAGAATACAATCTAGGAGCGGTTACATCCACATCCTCCTCTATCTTAAAACCATGTGGGACTTTATTTTTTTCTTCCGTAAGAATTTTAGTTATCTTTTGAACATGTGACTGAGACAATTTTAATGAATACGCAATGACAGGCTTTATTTCAGCATCCTCAACCTTTTCCAAAAAGTAAGTTAGCATACAGACACTTGCACTATCACTCATATATTGAGACCAAAGCTGTGAAATTTCTGCCGATGTTAGTCTAATCTGTTTTCCCTGCTTCAAAGTTTATCCCTCCATAAGTGTTCTATCGTGTATTTTGTCCATAAACTATAATGCTATGTAGTTTCCAAAAATAAAAAAGAGAAGGATGTACCTTCTCTAATAATATATTTCAACACGAAGATACTGCTGTAAAACATACGTTTTCGGTTTGAGTCCATATAAAAATGTCATTTACTAGCTAATATAGTAAATTCCCATGGAATATTTTCATTATTCCATCCACGATGTTCTTCAAATTTGTTTAATTTAAAACTAGAAGTGATAACTAAGGATATACGATCGAATAGACACATCCGGAAAGTCTAGTTGTTCATGTTCCTCGAAGTAATTTTTATATGCTAAGTCACCACTATGCTTTCATTGCGGAAAAGGATGATCGTTGTTTTGTCATCAAATGTTTAAGTATCGTTTGGTCTGCAGAAGAAGATTCATCTGCATAGTTTATTTCTTTTGAAATTTTACATCATCCAATGTTGGAATCGCTGCAATTGACCCTACATTTGTACATGTAAGAGCTGCAACCTTATTACTAAATAACGTTATTTCTCTAATTTGTTCAACATTCTCTAAAACACGTTTTGGTACCTTTTCCTTTGCTAACTGATAAAGCATTGCTCCAACAAATGCATCTCCGGCTCCTGTCGTGTCTATTGCTTTCACCTTTATACTTGGAATCGTCTCTTGTGTCATTCCATTTGAAATGAACGTTCCTCTACTTCCTAACGTTACTGCAACAAACTTAGCTCCATCGCGATGAAAAGCCTGAACCCCTTCTGCGGTGTCCTTGATTCCTGTAATGAGTTGTAGTTCTTCCTCACTGACTTTTACGAAATCAGAAAAAGTAATGGCTCTTTTCGCCAAAGCGACAAACTCCTGCTCATTCCCTTTCCACAAATCCGTCCGAAAATTAGGATCAAAGGAAATAAATTGATCTGCGAATTTTGCCTCTTTCATTGTGTTTAAATAAATTGTTTGAATTGGACCATTCAGTAAAGCTGTAGCTGAACCGAAGTGCAAAATGCGAGCACTATCTATTTTTCCCTTAACTAAATCTTCTTCTGTTAAAAACGCATCTGCACCACGATTAAATACAAAATCCCGCTCCCCATTCTCTTGTAAGGCCACGAAGGCAAGTGTCGTTGGATTCGTATCATCAAATACTAGCATTGAAGTATCAACCTTCAGCTCTTCTAACGTATTTTTCAAGAAATGGCCAAATGGATCATTGCCAACTTTCCCACAAATCATTGCATGTCCACCTAATTTTACTATCGATGCACAGACATTTGCCGGAGCACCACCTGGCTGTTTTTCAAATTTCATCCCTTTTATTAGATCATTTCCGGTATCCGTACAGAAGAAATCGATAAGTAACTCTCCAATACATACTATGGTTGAATGTGTTTGCATTTCCTAATCCTCCTTCTAACTACTTGATAACATATTCAGCATTTACGATTAACGACCTTGAAAAGAGGAAGAAATCTATTAACAATAGAAGTTTTCTTCCTCCCTCAATAAAGTTTAATTTCCTGATACTTTTGTAACTAATCAGGTAAGGTGACATTTACGTTACTATTATCCCCATGATTCTGAAATTCATTTTCATAGATACTATCTGTTACGATCGTGGAAGTCGCTGTATCGTTTACTACAATCTTAGCACTAGATGGATTCGTTACACCAATAGAATTATTTGAAATTCGATTGTTTTCTCCAGTCTCTACTAAAATAGCCGTATACCCTTCTGGCATACCATCAGCAATAATTTGATTCCCGCTAATATTAGTATTATAGGCTTCTACATGCAATATTCCCCATTCTATGTCCTTGTCATCAGGATGATTTCTATATTCCATCATAGAGATAACATTACCATTAATGACATTCCCATTACCATATTCCCCAAATTCATTTGGTAACAATTCAATCATCCATTATACCGGGCTGAAATAGTATTGCTCGCTATAGTCCCATGAATTGGGTTATATAGTCGTATATTACTTGAACCATCAGGATATATGTTGTTACCGCTTATATTAAACCATTTAGCATTTTCTAACTCAATCGTTACACCATCTGGCTGTGCGCCTAATGAGTTATTAACAATACTCGCCTGCTGTGAGGCCCCATTTAAAATAATGGAAGTCGTAGTTTCTGCAATCCAAGAATTACGTATCGAAGGGGCATCTGCTCCATGTAGTTGTACGCCAATTCCGATATTATTAATGACTAAATCATCAATTACAATGCGGTCAGTGTCTTGTACTGCCTCAATCCCAATACCATTATTCCCTTGACCTCGTAATTGAAAACTCTTGAATGATACACCAGAAATACGCTCACTATTCTCTTCATCTAGAATTTGTATCGCTGTCACACCAGGTTCGACAATTAATTTCGCACCACCACCCCCGAATTGAGTAGTATTAGTTGAACCATCTACACCACTGCGTAAACCGCTGTTATCTCCAATAATGGAAATATACGAACGGTCAATTGCTATTGGAGAATGAATGTAAAAATTCCCAACCGGAATATAAATCGTTCCACCGTTATCTCCCATATCTTGAATAATCTCATTAATGACTTTGGCATTATCAAAACCTGGACGATCGGATTGCGCTCCATAATCGATAATATTGTAATAGCCCGTTGTATTAGCTATCCCTAAATATTGACTCACACTATGAGGCAAAAGAGGGATCGTTGTTACAGCTACACCAGCTACTAAGCCAACAATCAAAATTACACTTACGATTAATACACTGTTAAGCTTCTTCATCCTATGCCCCTTTAAATATTCAATAAAAATCATATTTTTCTTTTATGCTCTTTTTTCCATTATAAGTAGGTATTTCACAAGACCACTGAAAACTTCTTTAATAAAAAATGATGTTAAAAAAATAGGCTTCTGAATTGCTTCTAAGCGACGTTTGAATGGCAGAGAGACATATTTCCCCCCCGAAACATAACTACTTTTCAGTGCACATTATTTTCACTTCTTTTTTATTAAAACCTTTTTGGTCCAGATATATAACCGTCTATTAGTTTAATTGATCCGCCTTTTGAAAAAAACGAAATCTGTTCACAGACGTTATCTGGATAAAGTAAGCTTGTCAGAACGTATTCTCCATCATTTAAAAAAACTTCGACTGATGACGTATCCTGAACGAAACGTATTTGTAAAAGATCTGTATTTGTTAGAGTAGCTATTTGATTTTTCAGGAAATTATCAGAGAAACTAATTTCTCCTGAATTTTTTCTATCTAATTCGCATGTGTTGTTAATTGAATCAATCGTTAATGTTGTGTATTGGCTATTTGTATGATGCAGTGTAATACCAAATAGATTAGCATCAATATTCTCGATATGAAGATCTAATTGTACGTATTGTTCATTCACAGGAAACATTTCTCGTTCATTTACAATCAGTTGTTCGATTGCATGTTTTTTTGCGAAGTAAGAATCGAGCTCCCTTACTAGTTTCTGGACGACCCTCTTGCCCGCTTGAGAATTTCGAAGAGTTAACTCCCTTGGAAGAGTCATTTGACTTCTCCAACCAGCTGTCGGCACTTGATTTGCATAACGCCAATTACTCATCCAGCCGAGATAAATACGTCTCCCATCTTCTTCAGGAATATCAGAAAAGCTCACACCTGCATAATTATCTTTTCCATAATCTAACCAACGAGTATCATTATGCTCTGCTTTAAAATGTGTACCATCAAAAGAACCAATAAAATATTGTGTACATGAACCAACATCAAATTGCTCGTTATCACCAACACTGCCAAATAAAACCCAGCGCTGCTCGTTACTGCCTTCAATCTTTAATTGAAATAAATCTGGACATTCCCAAACGCCATCGTGATAACCTATATTCTCACCAAATTCACTTTGAAACTGCCATTCTTTTAAATTTGTAGATGAGTATATACTAACTGTCTGACCAGTAGCCAAAACCATGATCCATTTGCTTGTTTCATTGTGCCAGAATACTTTTGGGTCTCTGAAATCAATCTTTGTTTCATGCTCCAATACTGGATTCTCTTCATACTTTACCCATGTTCTCCCATGATCATGACTATAAGCAATGCTTTGTGTTTGCTTTACTGCCGCACCACCTGATTCATGATGATGGGTGAAAATAGCTACTATTCCTGGTTCTTCTGGGAAAAATCCGGATGTATTATTCCAATCAATCACTGCACTTCCAGAGAAGATCGTTCCTTTTTCATCTGGGTATAAGGCAATATCTAGTTCTTCCCATGTGATCAAGTCTTTACTGACAGCGTGGCCCCAATGCATGGGACCCCAAACGCTGTCATTTGGATTATATTGATAGAATAGATGATACTCTCCTTTAAAGTAAATTAACCCATTTGGATCGTTCATCCAATTTCTTTGTGGTGCAAAGTGTAAATTCGGCCTATACTTATCTATGTTTTGAATAGTCATGTTCTTCTCCTTAATTCGTTGTTCGATCATATCCATTTTGCATAATTTCGATCCATTCTTGATAACCTAAACGATTCAATTCTACTAAATGCGCTTCCCATTCATCTTCAACGTTCCCATTTATAATCCACTCAGCTCTTTTTCGATCTATATATGGAAATAAATCAGCCTCGATCGTAGAGATTCGATCAAGCTCTTCTTTACTAAAGAAGATATTCGGTAGTACATTTTCCGCTTGCATATGTGGAACCATGACCTCTTCCATTAAATTCAGTCTCCATGCTGCATCGTCAGGCATCGTCGTAAACTCATCATAATAGCTATCAAGTATAGCCAATGGTCCTCCAACAGAGGTTTTTTCTCTTAATTCAACTGGTGGTGTTCCTTCTAAATCAAGATGCCGTAGCATTTGGCTACTTTCATCCCATTCAAAAATATTTTGCTGCTCATCATCACCATAAGTACCCCAGTTGTTTTGTACAGATTGATATGGATCGTATAGTTGATCAATCCATTTAGCTGTTAATTCTAAGTTTTCATTCGCACTTGTGATAACCATTCTTGAACGGTCAAATCCCATACCATTCGTCCTCGTCACATTTTTATGCCCATCTGGTCCTTCAAGAGGAGGCATTAGATCGTACCTATCGTTCATACCAGTAATATTTGCTTTATCCCAAGTGAAATAAAGACCATAGCGATTTTCTTGTCCTTTTGCCACATAAACAGACCAGTCATGTTCAAAAGCTTCTACATCAATTAATCCTTCTTCGTACAATTCACTCATAAAGTTAAATGAATCAATATAATCTTCATGAGCTGCAGTTAATACAACTTCTCCATCATTTGTCACAATTGTGCGTCCCCAGTTATCACCGATACCAAACGATCCAAATAAGAAACCTGGATCTTCGCCTCCGTGGTTAATCATAAAGGACATAGGAATCGTTTGTCCGTCCCCTGCTGGGTCATGGTCTTTAAAAGCGATCAACACTTCTTTTAATTCCTCCGTAGTTGTAGGCATATCTAATCCGAGTTTATCTAACCACTCGACATTTATCCAAGGGAAGTTATCAACTGAGTGGATACTTCCTTTATTAGAACCTAGCTCTTCAATCCAAGGAAAGGCATATATATTTCCATCTGGGGCAGTCATCATCTCGCGATACTCCGGCGCCTTTTCCAACACTGCTTGTAAATTAGGCATATAATTGTCTATTAAATCATTTAAAGGAATAATCACATCGTCTTCGGCATAGTTTAAAAGCTCATAATCACTAAAACGCGCATTCTTAATAGCATCCGGCATTTCTCCTGTAGCAAGTGCTAAATTCCTTCTTTCAGCAAACGTCTCACCAACAAAGTTTTGCCACTCTATATGGACACCTGTTTGCTCTTCTAAACGTTGATAAATCAACTTTTCGTTAGGGTCGTCAGGTGCTATTGGCGCACTTTCAGTCATAATTTTAAGAGATATCCCTTCTTCCTCTATAGGAAAGGAAATATTCGATAATCCGTAATCTTCTGACCAGGTTTGTTCATTACCATTACTACATCCTGTTATAACGACGGCTCCAATGATTGATAAAGATAATGCTTTTAATATTTTTTTCAAATGAATCCCCTCACTTTTTTTATTTTAATGAACCTACCATTACCCCTTTTTCAAAATACTTTTGGAAAAATGGGTACATAATCATCAGTGGTAGACTTGCTACAACAATAGAAGAGTATTTAATCATTTCAGCAATTCTCTGCATTTCGGCCCGTGCTAATTGATCACCAATCATTCCAGGTTGCACTTCATTTTGCACGAGAATTTCACGTAAAATTAATTGCAACGGATAGAGAGAGCGGTCATTAAGGTAAATCATTGCATCAAAATAGGAATTCCAATTTCCGATAAAAGCAAACAACGCAATAACGAATATAATTGGCTTCGATAAAGGTAATATGATGCTAAAGAATATTCTTAAGTCTGATGCTCCATCAATTCTCGCTGCTTCCTTCAATTCATTAGGTAAGCCTTTGAAAAAGGTTCTTGCTAGAATAATATTCCAAATACCGATAGCTCCCGGAAGGATAATTGCCCAAGGTGTATCAACTAAACCTAGGGAACGAACGACTAAATAAGTTGGAATCATTCCTCCATTAAAGAACATTGCAAACAGGAAATAAACAGTAAATATTTTTTTCCCTACAAGGTCATCAATCGATAAAGAATAACCTGCGAGAACCGTAAACGTAATCGATACTAACGTAAAGCCAGTTGCATAAAAAACGGAATTTAAAAATCCACGCATGATCGTTCCATCTTCAAATATTCGAACGTATCCATCAATTGTCCAATGCTCAGGGTTAAAGGATATCCCTCTCGTTAGCAATACATTTGGTTGTAAAAATGAACCTAGAACAACATATATAAGAGGTACGGTAACACATATGACGATTAAGCCTAGAAATATCCTATTTATAAAAAGTAATAATCTATCAATCTTCGAATTATTTATTAGTTGAGTCTTGTGCTTTCTTTTTTTCATAAGATCCTACTCCCTTCTTAATAAAGGGTTTCACCTTTGAGTTTTTTAACAACGGTATTGGCTGTTACTAGTAAAATAAGTCCAATAATGGTATTAAACAATCCAACGGCTGCACCAAATGACCAGTCACCTGCTATCAAACCTCTTTTATACACATACGTATCAATGATCTCTGATGCTGGTAGGTTCATTGAGGTTTGAAGTAAGTATGCCTTTTCAAATCCAATAGACATAATTCCTCCAATAGATAAAATAAACAGAACAGCCATAACTGGTTTCAAAACCTGAAAATCGATGTGCCATATTCTTTGCAAAAGTGATGCCCCATCAATCGTTGCTGCGTCATGCAGCTGTGGGTCCGTATTCGACAATGCTGCTACATATACAATCGAAGCAAATCCTGCCCCTTGCCAGATTCCTGAAGCGATGAAAACCGTCCTAAAGTAATCAGGATCAGACATAAACGATATTGGATTATTGATAAATATTGTCAATAATGAATTAATAGGTCCTGATGGTGAAAGAAAAATAAAAACCATCCCTGCTAACACGACTGTTGAAATAAAATATGGAGCATAGATAACTAATTGAATATTTTTCTTTATACTAGATTTCCTTACCTGGTTTAACATAATAGCTAATATGACAGGAACTGGGAACCCAATTAAAAGCTCGAATGTACTAAGCTTGATCGTATTCATAAATATTTGATAAAAGTTTGGGGAAGTTAAGAAACTACGAAAATGTTCAAAACCTACCCACTCACTCCCCATAATCCCCCTAGCAACACTAAAATCTTTAAAGGCAATAAGTACCCCATACATTGGAACATAATTAAATGTAAAAACTAAAATAACGGCAGGAGCTAAAAATAAATACAATAAATAATTTTTTTTGATATAGTTTAAACGGCTTCTTTTTTTCTTATTTAGCACCATTGCCATTTCACTTAGAGACTCCAAATTTTTAGACATAAAACCCCCCCTGTCTATCATTCTTCATAAAATAACCATCAAACTTACTTCCATTCTTAAACTGACAACAAACACCCCTTTCAAGGAACAGGTATACAAACTCAAAACCTTTACATAGAGCTAATGATAGCGTTTTCTGAAATGACATAACTAAATGACTTTTCCTTTTCTTCTTACATTTATGATGGAATGAATTCCACAGTTAGATTATATGTCATCCGGTTCCATATGTCAACCGGTTTCATAACGTCCATATCTTCGTCAAAGAATAGCCCCTTCTCCTCTTTAATAAAAACAAACTCTTATCTTGAAAAATGTCACAACTTTTCAAGATAAGAGTCGCTTTTTAAAGAGAATGAATAAGAACGCTTTCAAATCGACTAATCAATGGCTAACTTTAAGTCGTACGTCCCTCTATTAATTTTATAGGCAACCATGTTTCTAATTGTAAATCATGGTTCTCATTTTCTATCATTTTCAGTAATGAATCAATCGCTACTTTTGCTATTTGATCAATTGGCTGCTGGATCGTTGACAATTCAGGTAAGAGACTTTTACTTGTCTCTGTTCCATCGTAACCAATGACTTTTAATTGATCAGGTATTGAAATTTCTCTTTTTTTTGCTTCTACAATCACAGCCGCAGCTAATAAATCATCACTTGCAAAGATACCATCCACATCAGGATGCTGATCAAATAAAGTAGATATCACTTTTATATGATTATTAGAATCAAGTACATTTTCCACACTATAGGTGATAGGAGTACGGCTATATGAATTCATAACATCAACATACGCTTGCTTACGTAAATTTGCTGGTGTTTCTAATGAGTCTGGTCCATGAATATGAATAATTTGTTTGCATTTTTTTGAAACTAATAATTCAGTTGCCTGTTTTCCTCCCTCATAATTATCAGAACCAATGACAGGAATCGTATCAGATAAATAATGATCGATTGCGACAACAGGATTCTTTTTATTATCTGAATTTATTAGTCCTCGATTATACGTTATAACAATCACTCCATCGACTTGATTTCTAAGTAACATATCCCAATACTTCTGCTCTTTATCACTTCGATTAGAACTATTACATAATAAAACTCTATACCCTAATTCGTCACATAAATTTTCGATATGAAAAGTTAATTCCCCAAAAAATGGATTACTTGTTGTTGGTACAATTAAACCAATGATATAAGAACGTTTTTTATACAACGAACGTGCTAAATCGTTGGGTACATAATGAAGTTCCTCCATCGCTTTATAGACGAGGTCTTTCGTTTTATCACTAATATAACCTCTGTTATTAAGCACTCGGGATACTGTTGTTTTGGATACACCGGCTTTTTTTGCTACATCACTTATTTTCGGTTTCAACTTCCATTCTCCTAACATCATCAAATATTTATCAAATAACACATGTATTTTTGTGAAAACCATTATAAATCCAGCTGTTGATGATATATCTCTGTTATATGTCATTACAATTTAAAAACGAAAGAATCACTCTCCAGTCGGGTGAATAAAATAAAATCACCAGACAACGATATTAGTATAAGTATAGCATTAGTATACCTTGATATGGTAAAAATGATAATTGTAGAACAATATGTATGCATCACTAGAAGCGTAATTAATTCACCTTATGTCAACCGGTAACATATATAGTATATGAGAATTTTGTCCTCTGTCAATATTTTAAATCTACTAACATTCACAATGCTCTAATTAAAAAAGCACCTTAAGAAAAGTTGCACAGCAGTCTTTTCTTTAAAGCAGCGTGCGAAACCGCTGTAGCCGTCGCTCTCCTTTGAGTTTGCCTACACCCTCTATGCTTTTCCCACATGTCTTCCTCGTATGTTATACTTTCTTATCTTTTAAAAAAACTGCCCGAAAAGGTAATACCCCTTTCGGACAGCCACTTTAACACTGAGTACATCTTACGTATTTAGCTTTCATTTTCTCTCTTTCTATAACGATACATTACCGTTCCACCGATTGTGACCAATACCATTCCCAGCAATAAAAAGTTAAACAAAACAGTACTTGTATTCGGTAATTTATCGCTGTCGGATAGTACCTCATCAACCCCTTCTTGTGATTTCGTTTCATGAAGATAGAATTCAACCTCCGATATCGCTGCTTGTAATTCACTTATCGCTGTATTTAATTCATCTTTTGAATATATATTTTCAAGCTTTTCCATTGCACTATTTATAGCAGCTTGTAGTACTTGATAAGATTCTTCTGTCATACTTTTATTTGTTAACTTTATGGCTCTTTCTATTAATTCTTCCAAATCACTTACATCAATCTCTTTTTTTATGGGGACAGGGGCTGATTCCTTTAATTGTAAATCATTAATACTTTCTTGTAACCGTTCAATAGCAATTAACAACTCTTCATCGGTAGTGATAGTCTCAAGATCTTCAATTGCTCTTTTAATGGCCTCTTGCAATCTTTGAAATGAGGCTTCCGTTACACCCTTATTTGTAATTCCTTTTGCGGAATTTATTAATTTTTTTAAATCCGTTACATCGATTTCATGATCGAATATAGGATCCGATAGTTTTTCAACTTTAAAATTATGGAATTCAGCTTTTGTATTTTCATTTATCAGACCTACACTCATGTCACCTTTCATTTCGACTATTCTTTCATACATTTGTTCACCATTTATATAAAAAGTAAAGATGTCACCTTCTTTCTCTACTTTTAGCGTTGATGCTTCTTGAAGATCCGTACCTGCTGGTAAATCAACGCCTTCCCAACCGAAATCTTGGTGGTGGTTTCTTGCAAATGTTTCAAGCTGATTAATATCCACGTTGAAAAAGGCTGAGACCATTGTTCCTTCTTTGTCTTGAATAGTAACTCCATATTTCGGAAAGCCTTCATCGCCTTGGTCAATCCATTGTATATCAGTAAAAACTCTAAAGTCAGTAGTAAGAACTTCCTCTCTAAAAATCTCTTTCCACTCAGGACTGAATTCAATATGACTACTTAAACTGGTCTTATCGAATATATCCCAGTTCCCAGAAGAAACTCCCGTTAAAGGAGATGGCCCCCAACCGTTAATATACTTAGAGGTTCTATCCTCTACCACTCTTACAATAATATCTTTGGAAATACCACTATTTGGATCGCTTACTGTAACTGAGGTTGTACCCATTTCTAGTCCAGTAATAGAAACAGTTGTCTCATCAATTGCTTTCAAGTCAATTAGATTTGCTTCTGCAACCTCCCAATCAAAAGAGTTTAATGTATTTAACCAATCCGGCTTAGCATGAGCAATCACTTCAGTAAGTTCTCCTATTTCTAAAACAACTTCTTCCTCACTAACAACGATTCGTTCTATTTCTCTATCTGCCGGCGACTCTCTCCATATCGAATCTAGATGGTAAAAGTCGAGTGAGATAACTTCCACCTTACCACCATGTGAATATAGCTCAATTCCTCTATTTGTTGGTTTTGTGTATATAAGATTTGTAAAAACATACTCACCATCATCGATAAATAGTTCTACCGAAGAATCATCTACTAATCCTCTTAGTTTTATTTGTTTTATGTCAGTCGGGTAATCCGTTTCAAAGCGTTTTCCAAATTGAAAAGTGTCTCCATTTCGATCAATTAATGTTTCAAGTCCTGCATTGGTACGATCAAGGAAAATGGTTTGTGAGTTTACATCAACTCCGACAACTGTTTCGTTTTCTTCAGACTGTCTTAGACGAATCCCAAACTCATCAACATCATCGTACGCAATAACTATTTCAAATTCATATGTTGTCCCTGAAAAATCTTTGATTAAATGCTCACCCTCAAGTATAAATGGGTCTATCATGTGTTTTGTTGCCCGTAGGCTTTCTATTTCACTAATTGGTTCCTGGAATAAACGAATGCTATCATCTTCAACTGTCCTTAATGACAATTCCCTTGGAATAGACATAGCGCCCATCCATGGAAATGTTGGAGATTGATAGGGGTAACGCCAATTCGCCATCCATCCTAACCATATCCGTCGGCCATCAGCAGCAGAAATATTATTAAAAGACTGAGCTGCATAAAAGTCCTGTCCAAAGTCAGTAAATAATACTTCGTCAGCTGAATTTATGTTCGTAAATTCATATCCGTCAAATTCTCCAACAAAGTATTGTGCTGTCGAGCCATCCGTAACATGATTATCGCCAATGCTCACATGTAATACCCATTTTTGATTATTCTTATCACCATCAACTGGCAACTTAAACAAATCTGGACATTCCCATACTGCAACTTGTGAACCTTGATCATCTCCAAAGCTACTTTGATATTCCCACTCGATCAAGTTAGGTGAGTTATAAATGGCTACACTTTTATCAGTGCTAACAACCATCACCCATTTTTCTGTCTCATCATGCCAAAAAACTTTAGGATCACGGAAATCTTTTATTCCAGGGTTTTCAATTATAGGATTTCCAGCATAACGCTCCCACGTTCTTCCATTGTCTTTGCTGTAGGCAATACTTTGTGCTTCTCCACCATGAGTACTTGTATAAATAGCTACCATTCCTGCTTCTCCAGCAAAAAAACCGCTCGTATCGTTCCAGTCTACTACAGCACTTCCAGATAGAGCCTGACCTAATTCATCATGCTCCAAAGCTATTGGAAGGTGCTCCCAATGAATAAGGTCCTGACTAACGGCATGAGCCCATGTTCCCATCTTTTGATGAAATAAATGGTATTCACCTTCAAAATATACGAGCCCATTTGGATCAGCTAGCCTTCCTGTTGGTGTAGAAAAGTGAAATTGTGGACGATACAACTCTGTATAATAATCCTTCGACTCTACTAGCATACTCCCATTATTTCCTCCTATATTTGATATAGAATCTTCGTCTTCTGCACTTATTATTACCGTCCCGCTAACAAATAAAGTAAATACAAAGATTAGCATTGATACTCTTAAATATCGATTCTTCCTATGCATGAACTAACCTCCTATTAATTTTAACTACTACCAACAATGATTAAAGGCTGCTTCACATATTCATAAAAGTGAATATCGTTTATCTAGATCAAAATATTTAATCAGTAAAGGCAACCTTTGAAAATTTTCGTTTCTACTTTAGTAATGTTGAGTTAAAACTTTTTATAGTTTGTTAGCGCTTCCAAACTTACACAAAAAAATAAAAGACATGATGTTATTAAAAACATATGTCAACCGGTTACATACATATTAATTTATAATTTCTCAAAATGTCAATAACTTTTTAATCACTATCAACTCTATCTGAAAATTCATATTTTGTAATTTGTCCCCTGGATTCTTGGTTATTTGAGAATGTTACCTCTTTATTAGGTTAGATTAGTAGGTAAGGTATTTCCCTTTTTCTAGTTGAAAATATCATATCCTTGATATAAGCCCATTTTGAGTAAGTGATAATACGTATTAATGTCTCTTTTGATCACATTGCTAATATGCCTATTCGTTTTGCTTTTTGTTGTGAATGTTTTTTCCAAATTTAGTAACCTTTAAGAGCAACTTTTTAATGAAGTTACTCTTATCAATTAATTATGCCTTTTTCCCTACACCTTTTGTAAAGCCTCTTTCAGCTTTTCCATTTCTTCCTTTGAAATGGTAACCCCTTTGCCCATCTTCTCATGGTTCGGAGCCCAGTCACGAATGTCATACTTCGGCTCACGGCCGTTCCAGCTAATGAGATTCAATTCTTTCGTCCAGCCTTTCGGAGATTCAGACAATACCGCAATGTGTTCTGTAATTTCGAATTTTAATTCAGCCATACGTAATACCCTCCTATTATTCTAATCATATCATTTCTACGCATGTGTCCAAAATGATACTTCATACAGTGACTTCTCTTCTCAAACACATCCTAATCCCATTATTTAGATTTAGCAAATACTATTTAGTGTCATCTTAATTAAGGACCAGACGTTAATCCAATCACCATTAAAATAAATACCAAAAGATACACTAACAGAATGAAACTAATCACAATAGGTGCTACGTTTTTTACGAACCCTTTTTCCTTTTTATAGTAAGCAATGACCGTATAAATAAGACTGAGTATCCCTAAAAATAACGAACCATAAAAAAGTACTATCAATATTATATATTCTAATCCTTGTGGAGTGTCTGAAGCAAAAACATAACAAGAGAGAAGCCCTACTCCACAAATGATACTCAATATGGCTGACCATTTTCCATACTTCAAACAACCACCCTTTCATTTCTCTTTTTCATATCATATTTCCCGCTCCATTTTCGATCCTATATTAAAAGGAAAACACAATCATAATTTTAAATACAAATTATGTTATGCAATTATTTTGTCTTGTTATGTTTAAAGTAATTCTTCAATCTCAGCGATTAAAGTGTTTGTATTGACTTCACCTTTAATGGATTTGACCAATGTAAAGTTTTGATCAATGATAAGGGTTACTGGCAGATTGGAAATATTGTATAAAGTTGAAACGTCATCTTCTCGATCGTATAAAACGAGTAGATCAATATTTTTGCCCCGTCGTTTTGCTTGTTCACTAACCTATCCCATTGGCGCAAGAAGGGACGACAACTACATTCATCCACTAAGCACCTGTAAGTGCAAGCAACATTGAACAATTATTTCTTTATATTTGCCTTCATTAATAAGGCAATCTCTTGCTCATCTGTATTTGGAATTTGTTCTAGTTGATGAATCACTAGTTCTTGTCGCTGCAATGAATGATTTTGACTTAACTTAGCTTTTCCTTCTATCTTATTGATTTTTATTTTGAAGCCTTGAACTCCTTTGCTCATTCCATCGAGAAACTCAGCATCTACATCCTGTAATCTGTATGAACTATCAGGGGTTTCATATTTCAGTACCATTTCATGTAAGGAGCCCATTAACTCATCTTCACCTAACAGCTCGACTTCTCCATAAACATGAGCTGTCACGTAATTCCATGTTGGCACTGCTTTTTTCGTTTCATACCATGATGGTGAGATATAACAATGTGGACCATGGAAAATAGCTAGAACCGTTTGATTGTTGATATCTTTCCACTGAGGATTCGAGCGAGCAAAGTGCCCATATAAATATGTATTCTCCTTATTCAAAATCAACGGTAAATGAGTTGCAAATGGCATTCCATTGTGTTGAGAACAAAGAGTCGCAAAACTATTTTCTTTCATAATGTCGTAAACTATTTTTTCATCTGTAACTTTAAAATGTGAAGGGATATACATGATTGTTTCTCCTATCTTTCTTTTTCTCACTATACGATCATTAAGTTTTCACTTTATATATACTATGAGAAATATAGTAGCCACATAAAATTAAGGCTAAAATTTCTAACATATATAAATCTATGCTACTATGGAGTTGTTCATAGAATAACCCTAGTAGACTAACGATTAGAAATGGAAATATACCAAGTATAATCAGCTTGGGGAGATTCATCCTCCACCTCCCTTCTGCTTTAATTTCTTTCATTAAGTGTTTATTTCCTAGTAAAATTCCAAATGCTATCAGCACAGTTATTGGCGTTACAATGGATAATATATGTAAAAATGGTGTTGTAGGGAAAAATGAGGTGTTTTTCCATCCCTGTGATTGTTCTAATAACCATGCGGAAATAAATAAAAGGAAAATCCACAAAAATAACCTTTTTAAATAAGTCAATCTACATCCCCCTTGTATAAAAAACTAATGCCGATCTGACCTCATTTTCTACGTTAATACACTTAATTCAATATTAAAAACGATAATCCTTCATGGATCATCGCTCCCTTTCACTTATTGAGATTGCCTACTTAGCGCAATAAACGAAGCGTCCAAACTTATTCAACTATCGCATCCGTTTGTCTAATAATTTTTTTTGATCGCTAAAATGTGACCTTCATTCTCTAATACGACTTTTGCTTTTTCAATTGAATGGCTTTTAATAAGTAAGTAATCAGATAGCAGGAGACTTTCTAGGGTTACGTCTCCTCCTACCATGCACTCATAATTCCACCCGTTTTCAAATAAAATCCATATCTAATATAAGGAAATTTAG
>NZ_BAUU01000005.1 GCF_000513115.1 Halalkalibacter hemicellulosilyticusJCM 9152 | reverse complement strand
CCTCTCCTTCGGGTGGTGGCTCCTCTCCTTCGGGTGGTGGTTCCTCTCCTCCAGGTGGTGGTATTAACAACAGTGAATACTCTTGATTCGTTTCACCATCCTCTGCAGAAACCATAATGTTAATTTCATCATTACCTGGTGATGAATATTCGATCTCATAATTAGCAAATAGATGGCTTGTCACGACTTCAACTTCAGGAAACTCATGATTGTCTGAAAACCATTCATACGTATAATCAAATGTAAGTGGATCAAACCCTTGAAGCGGTTCACCATTAACAACGATCGCTTCTAAAGTAGCATCCGTTCCTAATTGAGAGATCGTCTTACTTTCTCCTAATACAACTAATTCTACAATTGCGATACAAGCATTTTCCATTGCTTGCATAACGACTCGTACTTGCGTAGTTGTTATTGGCTCAAAGGTTAATGAAGCTTCTGTTGTTTGAACCGTCTCATCTAATTCCAACTCACTTTTCTCAACCTCTTCCCAATCACTTCCATTCCAATATTCGACATGTAAGGACGAAGGAGGTCTTGTGCCATCTTCATCATCATAGAAGAAGAAGTCAATATGAGAAATCGTTTCCTCTTCTCCAAAATCGATCGCTACCCAATCTTCCTCACGCCAAGAATTAGGATCCCAATTCGTCCATCTATCATTCGAATAATCATCATCATGAATATACCGAACATTATCCCACTGACCTGTGAAAGAAGCCGAAGCTTGTGGAAACTCAAGATTGACATCTCTAGGATTTACCGCAACATTTTCCAATGCTGGTTCCCCTACTTGTACATACCCTTTCACTTCTACCTCTGTACCTGTTAATGTTCCAGAAATAGCGAATTTCCCTAATGTCTGATATAACTCTGAATCGATTGCCTCCCACGAAACATTCACTTGACCTTTGACACCATTTTCTAATAAAACAGGCACTCTACTCGGCAAAGACGGCGCATGTCCGACAACAGCCTTTAGAAGAACTGGTTCTACCTTCATGACATGACTCACGATGACAGTTGCAACTACAGTTGCACCTGTCCCTTCTATCTTTCCTTCTATAGTAAATTCATTCTCTTCTGCGTATAAAGCCGCATCAACCTCTTCCCATTCAACAGAACGAATAACAGGAGACCCATCACCATACGTAATCGAAATTTCTGTAGGTAGCTCTGGCTTGATACCTGGAATTGTCACAATTTCAACGGCTTCCATTTCTGTGATGCCCGTTCTTTGTATGTGCCAAATTTGATGATTTCCCGCATTTGGATTCCACACACCAACAGGTGCATTTTCATTCGTTGATTCTCCACCAACTTCTAAGAGCGTTCTCGTTTCAGCATTTAATAATGTATATTCACCATTTCCAAATGTAGAAAGAAGCCACTTTTGACGATCATCACCTTCATCTTTTTCTTCCAATATCGCACCATCGTTTACACTCAGTACTTTCCCTGACGATTGATGAACAATATAATAGTATTCGATATGACTGAATCCTGTCGTTGCCTTTTGAATCAGCCAATGTTGGCTCTCTTCTTCGTCTCCTTTTGCTTTTTGCACAATGGATTCGTTATCTGTTCCGATATCCAATGCTTGCCCACTATTTTTATTGATGAAATGATATGGTTGTTCTTCCTTTAGAAAGACGTTATCCATATTGACGCCCGATACACCTGAAATCACAAAGGTCGTAATGGATTGTGGCTGCACATTCATTGTAAGTGCTTCGTCATGAACGGTAATATCTTCTTTTTTAGCTAAATTATCTGTAGGCGATGTCACATATACTTCTGCCCTCGCATTTTCAGCGATCGTTCCAAAAGCACTTAAATCAATTTCTACCTTCTCTTCCTCTGCTGAATGGTTCGTATAGACGACGACAGCATAGTCCTGTTCATCATCAATTGCCGCAAGTGTATCGCGATTGTTTGAATTGATAAATTGATACCCCGGACGGATGAACTTACTATATTGCCCCATTGCATAATATTTTTTATTAATATGATAGTCTAATTGTTGAAAATCATCTGGTTCAAAGTCAACATGAATTAACCCCCAGTTCATATTCTCGTGCTCAGCATTCATGTTCACTTCATCTTCAATCGCTTGCCATAATACCCATGCTTTTGGCTCTAGCTCTTGTATATCGGTTTGAATACGCTCAGATAAGGCTAAGGCTGGGCGGATATCTTCATGGTTTTGTGGAATACCACTAGGACCTAAATCAACCTCTGACATCCACAATCGTGTGCCAACTCCTTTTGCGATATCTCTCACACTCGTCCGTTGTGCTGGCCAATATGTGTGTACATTTAATTGTCCAATATTCGCTCGTGTCGTTTCATCATAGCGCTCCCAATTATAGCGAAAGCGACTTGGATTCGTTTCATCCATTGCTGATACGACCGTATCAACAGCAGAATCACTTAACTGTTTATAAAGAGCATTAATCATAGCCGCTTGTGTTTCTGGAGCCCAGTTGGCTCCTTCTTGCCGATTTCCTGCACCCCAATAACCGTTATTAGGCTCATTGATTGGTGATAGCGTCTCAAATTGAATCCCTTCGTTTTCTTCTAAATATTCAACAACACGAACTAAATACTTCGCGAAATTTTCAATCTGATCAAACTTAATATTATCGTCCCATGAATTGAAGTTACCCGAAGTATAGCCGCTTTGTGTCATAAAATAAGGTGGTGAATTAGAGAACGCTTCAAACGTATCAGCACCTCTTTCCATGGCCGCTTTCACCCACCACAGCTGATTTTCATCAGCTTGCCAATTCCAATGCGTTGGATTTGAAGGGTCCCACCAATTCTCTTGCTCCTCCCAGCTTTCATCTGCATCTTCTGGTGGCCCGAATTCAGCAGGTCGATTCCAATAACCAGGCACAGCTCCACCTAAACGCATATATGGCTCTGTTTCTGGTGAATCTCCACCACCAATATTGTACCTTCCAATGTTCAAATGAAGACCTTCTTCTGCAAATAGTAAGTCGGCAAGCTCTTCCTTTACCTCATCTGGCCAGCCGCCAATCACATTCGCAAACCAAACGAGAGCTGTCCCCCAGCCATCAAACGGTTCATGTTGATAACTAGGATCTAGTTGAATCGATTGGTCGATATTCGTTGTTGCAGTTGCCTGAAAGGAGTCAGCTGACCATGCTGGTATAAATGTACTAAACAGAAACAATATACTAATTCCAATTATTGTTAAGCGTTTCCTCATCACATCTTCCTCCTTCTATCAAGTTGAGAACTTCAAACAAGTTTTAGCAAGTAGAAAACTTTACCACCCCTTTGTTGAAATCGGTTTCATTGTTGTTAATAATAACACCTCTCTACTGTTCACAGTTAGAATTATCTTTCGATTGATTCGTCTCATTTTTGTCTATTTCGTTTACAGTTTTTTATACATTTGTACTATTTTTTGTTTCTATCACTTTTTTTAGTTTCATAGAATTTTCACGATATTCACTGGGGGATTGTTTCGTCACCTTTTTAAATACTTTGCAGAAGTAACTGTGGTCGGTAAACCCTACTGCACGACAAATGTCAGATATAAGTACTAGATCACTTACTAACAATTTTTTTGCCTGTTCAACTCGAAGTTTATTCAAATATTCAATGAAGGTCTCTTTACTATGGGTCTTAAAGTATTTTGAAAAATAGGAAGAATTGAAATGAAAATGACTTGCGACATCATTTAAAGAAATCGGTTCAGCGTAATGCTCTTTCATATATGATTTTATTCGAAATATGCACGTTTTACCTAAGTGCTTTTGAGGTAAAACAATTCTCTCTTTTACTTTTTCGACAAAACGATTCCACACCAATAAGACCCTTCTTATATGAGGAGAATCGTCTATATATTTAATATATGGCCACTTCATTTGATCAATGTCAGACCTCTTATTCATGAGGAATGAGGAAAGAGTCATGATCATCGTCTGAATAAATCGTTTAAATTCGTATTCCTTTTGATTATATTCGGTGGATAAATATGTGATATGCGTTTGTAAAGAGGAAAACGCCTGATCATAATGTTGAGCTCTTAATTGTTCTAGAAACAAGTCTAAATCAAAATGTCGTTTTTTAAATACTTGTGAAGGTAAATCTTTCATTGTAAGGAACGTTTGATTAGGAAAGAAAAATGTATACGTAAACAGTTTACAAAGCTCATTCATTCCTACTAAGCATAGTTGTTGAATGCTCTCATACGTACTTGACAAAACATAATAGGTACGCTGATGACTGTTAATCTTACTTAAATGAGAAATTGATTGCTTAATACTTGATAAGCGTTTTAGATTTACATTAATAAGAAAGATCACTTTTCTCCCCTCTTCTAATAGAAACCAAGGTATGATTTCTTGCTCACTCTGTAAGGCTTCTAAAATATGATCACATTGATATTGGATATACACCTCATTTTTGATAACGCTTTCATTTTTAAGCCCTAAAAGAAAAAAGTGACTATCTTTAAAATAAGATGCTATTGCCCCTATGTTTCTAAAATTCTTTTCAAATACGGCCATTTTAAATAAGTGATTTACATAACCCTTTCTCTCCTTTCTTATGAGATGTATCGCTTTTTCTAATGAATCGAGTAGCTTATTATGATTAATTCTATGTTTTAATATGACATCAACAATTCCACAATTACTTGCATCATGCACATAGTCAAACTCACCAAATTCACTTAATAAAATCATTTGTATATGGGGAAATAGCTTTTTGATTGATTTAATCAAGCTTTTCCCATTCATAATAGGCATGACCGTATCTGTGATCACAATATGAACGGTTTCCCTACTAAGAAGCTCCAATGCTTCTTTCCCATTTGAAGCTTCACCCACGATTGAAAAGCCCTCCTGTTGCCAATGAATCAAATGTTTGAGCCCTTCCCTAACTAGACACTCATCATCAACAATAACAACATTCCAGCCGCTGTTTTCCACCTACACTCCTCCTTCTTCTTGAATTTGAATGTGGAATTCTTTCAGACTCGACATTAACTTGATCTCCAATCACAGCCTTTCTAATTTCTGAATTTGCTTTAAATGATGAGCGTCATGTTTAACAAAGATCGTAACAAAGCTTTCGATAGAGAATCGGCGTTTTCCTGCCCCAATCATAAAACGAATACGATCATCGACCGTTTCTAGTTCACGAACAAGCTTCTCCCTTGTTTCAAGAAATAAATCGATAACTTGTTCAGCAGTGTAATCTTTGACAAGCTCAAGCCCTTTTTCATTATGCTCATCGTGATCTGGAAATGCTTGTAATCGCGCACCATCAGCTAGATTAGGCACCATTTGCTTCAAAATGTACTCATCCCAATAATACATATGAGCAATCACTTCTTTCGTCGACCATTTCCCCTTAGCAATCGGTTGTAGTAAGAACTCCGTAGACTTCTCCTTCAATCTCTTAACCTCGTCCATTGTTTGTTGAAATTGTATGAGCTGTTTATTCATCATAACCTCCTAGAAATTTGCTTAAAATATACATTAACATAAAGTGACAAATGAATATACTAATGAGACATTTGATCTCCTTGAGCGTAGCTGAGTAAAAACGCCTTTGAGAATCATTTTCTCAAAGGCAGTCTGTATAGAAAAGATATTTGTATGTTTCTATATTTTTTCATAAAACCTATTGACAAAGGTTAGAAAAAGAAGCAAAATGAACGCGTGTACATTATATGAAGTAAGGTGGTGGTTCCGTTAGCAACAAGAAAAGATGTCGCGCAACGAGCTGGCGTCTCTGAAGCTACAGTATCACGCGTCTTTAATAACATAGCTCCGTTACGCGAAGAAACAAAGCAAAAGGTTCTCGAAGCAGCAAAAGAGCTAGACTATCATCCAAATGCCATTGCACAAAGTTTCGCCAAAGGAAAAAGTGGAAACATCGGTGTCATTGTTCCTTATCTACCAAAGGTTCGTATTCTATCAACGTATTATTTTTCTGAGATCCTGAGTGGAATTGGTATTAAATTGGCTGAACAGAACTATGGCTTACTCCTTTTATTTCAATCACCTGACGAACAACTTGACTATACGCAGCTTTTCCACTCACAAAAGGTCGATGGTTGTATCATTCTCGGTTCAAAGGATACCGAATCTGAGCGTGAGTCTTTATCAAAGCTTCACCAAGCAAGCGTTCCATATTGTCTCGTTAATCAAACTTTTCAAGATGAACCATTTTACTCCATTGATGCTGAACATTATGAAGGAAGCAAACAAGCCGTTACCTTTCTCATAAAAAAAGGCTATCAAAACATTGCCTTTCTTAACGGACCTAGCACGTACTCAAACAGTCAAGAACGGAAGCGCGGCTATCAATCTGCCTTAATGGAAGCAGGGATTCCTATAAATAACCGTTGGATATTCCAAGGTAACTATAGTCGGACTAGCGGAATGAAAAAAGCGCAAGAAATAGCTCCCATTATGACAGAAATTGATGCTATATTTGCTTCGAATGATCGAATGGCAATTGGGTTAATGCAAGGCTTAAATGAATTAGGCTATGAAGTAGGACGTGACTATGCACTTATGGGCTATGATGATTCTGATCTCACTCGAATGGTTCACCCACCGCTTAGCTCTGTGAAGGTTCCACTATTCGATATGGGAAAGCTAGCTGCCCATCATGTATTGACGAGGTTAACGAAACGACATACGAATGCCATTCATGCAAGATTACCAGTCACAATCAAAGAGCGTGCCTCAACTCATATCAAAAAATAAGTGAAAGGATTGAGAAGCATGAAATCAATTAATATCGGGATGGTAGGTTATAAATTTATGGGGAAGGCGCACAGTCATGCCTATCGTGACCTTCCAATGTTCTTTCCGAAGCACATTCGTCCAGAAATGAAAGTCATTTGTGGACGTAACTCACAAGGTGTATCTGAAGCTGCGACACAATTCGGTTGGCAAGAGTACACGACGGATTGGAATGATCTTATTAGTCGTGACGATATAGACGTTATAGATATTAATGCACCGAGCGATGCTCATAAAGAAATTGCGATCGCTGCAGCTAAGGCCGGCAAGCATGTCTTTTGCGAAAAACCGTTAGCGCTTACACTCGAAGATGCACGTGAGATGCTTGCCGTTGTCAAAGAGACAGGTGTAAAGCATATGGTGAACTTTAACTATCGATTTACGCCTGCTGTTATGCTAGCTAAGAAGCTGATAGATGAAGGGCGTTTAGGAAAGATTCATCACTTTCGCGCTTGGTTCCTCCAAGATTGGATCACAGACCCTAATTTCCCTCTAGTATGGAGATTACAAAAGGAGGTCGCCGGCTCTGGAGCACACGGTGATTTAGGGGCACACTTAATCGATATGGCTCACTACTTAATCGGTGACATCTCAGAAGTCATTGGCATGAACGAAACGTTCATTAAAGAACGACCACTACCAACAGAAATGACTGGTTTATCTGCATCAGGTGACGAAAACTCACAAAAAGGCGAGGTTACTGTTGATGATGCCACATTATTTATGGCTCGGTTTGCAAACGGAACTCTCGGTAGCTTTGAAGCAACTCGCTTTGCGACAGGGCATCGTAGTACAAATTCTTTCGAGATTAATGGAAGTAAAGGAAGCGTCATCTTTGACTTCGAACGCTTAAATGAGCTTCAAGTGTACTTTGAGAATGACGAAGAAGATGTTCAAGGCTTCCGTCGTGTTCTGGCAACCGATGATGCTCATGCCTATTCAGACGTTTGGTGGCCAACAGGTCATACGATCGGCTATGAGCATACATTTATTCATGCTGTAACCGAATTGCTAGAAGCTTTTGCAGAGGATCGCCAGCCTGTTCCAAACTTTGAAGATGGGGTCAAGTGTCAGCAAGTATTAGATGCTGTTGATTTATCAATTGAAAAGCGCCAATGGGTTCAAGTTTCAGACTTATAAACTTTCATTTAGGAGTGATCATATGAACAAAAAAGCATTAATCGTCTGGGGTGGCTGGGATGGCCATGAACCAGAGCAAGTTGCTCATCTATTTAAAACCATATTAGCAGAAGAGAATTTTGAAGTTGAAGTATCTGATACATTGGATGCTTACAACGATCCGGAGAAACTAGAATCTCTGGACTTAATTGTTCCTCATTGGACAATGGGAGAAATTGAAGGTAAATACGTAGCCAACATTTCCAGAGCTGTGCAAGCTGGCGTTGGCTTAGCAGGCTGTCACGGAGGAATGTGTGACTCCTTCCGTACGAATGTTGATTGGCAATTCATGACAGGGGGTAACTGGGTCGCTCATCCTGGTAATGATGGCGTTGATTACACAGTTAACATTAAAAGCACATCCAGTCCCATTTTAGAAGGGCTTTCAGATTTTGAAGTATGTAGCGAACAATATTACCTACATGTTGACCCGGCAGTAGAAGTACTGGCAACGACTCGCTTTCCTGTCATTGAAGGCCCCCATTCCTTAAATAAGTCAGTTGACATGCCTGTCGTTTGGACGAAGCGCTGGGGTATCGGTCGTGTCTTCTATAATTCCTTAGGTCACGTAGCTAATATTATCGCTATGCCTGAAGTTTCTCTTATGATGAGAAGAGGATTCTTGTGGGCAGCAGAAGAAAAAGCTTTATATAGTGGAAAACAAGAACAGATTAACACTGCCTATACAGCATGGGTGATAGCCAATTATAACGAATTATTCGGAGGAAAAAATGAACACAATTAAAGTAGGTATTATCGGCTGTGGAAATATTAGCACGATTTATTTTAAAAATTGCCACACCTTGAATCATATTGAACTCGTTGCTTGTGCTGACTTAAGCCTTGAAAGAGCTCAAGCACAGGCAAATAAATTTGGAATCGAGAAGGCTTACACCGTGGATGAAATCCTTAATGATCCTTCGGTAGAGCTCATTATTAACTTAACGATCCCGAAAGCACATGCAGACGTCTGCCTTAAAGCTCTTGATGCTGGAAAGCACGTCTATACGGAAAAGCCTTTTACTGTAACAACAGCTGAGGCGAACGCCATTTTACAAAAGGCCAAGGAAAAGGGTCTTCTCGTCGGCTCTGCTCCGGATACCTTTTTAGGTGCTGGAATTCAAACAGCCATTCAGGTGATTGAAAGAGGAGAAATTGGTACACCAATTGGCGCATCAGCCTTCATGATTGGGCGTGGCCACGAGCACTGGCATCCTGATCCTGCCTTTTATTACGATGAAGGGGGTGGTCCTATGTTTGATATGGGACCGTATTATTTAACAGCTCTCACCGCCCTTCTCGGACCAATGAAAAAAATAGCCGGCTCTGCTCGTATTAGTTATCCAGTACGAACGATCTTAAGTGAACCGAAAGCAGGAGAAAAGGTCACTGTCATGACTCCTACGCACCTATCTGGGGTTATTGATTTTGCAAATGGTGCGATTGCAACCTTAACAACTAGCTTCGACGCATTCGGAGGCTCAACCTTACCACCTATCGAAATTTACGGCAGTGAAGGAACGATGCTCGTACCTGACCCTAATACATTCGGTGGTGTCGTTAAAGTAAGGAAACGTGATGAACAGGATTTTAAAGAAATCTCACACACTCATCAATTAGTAGAAAACAGTAGAGGCATCGGGGTCGCTGATATGGCTAATGCGATTTTAACTAGTCAGCCTCACCGAGCGAGTGGCGAATTAGCGTACCATGTATTAGAAGCGATGCATGGCTTTCATATCTCATCAGAAAGCGAAACTCACTATAAAATGAAAAGCACATGTAAGAAGCCAAAACCATTTCCACAAGACGTTACTTTTTTCTAAGAAAAACGCGACTGCTTAGCCGTTACAACGGGTTTACTTTGAAAAGCAAAAGTGAGCCCCCACAGTACGTAAGAGGCCACTGAAAAAGTGAAAATCGCACTTTTCAGTGACCTCCTCTTAAACTATTTCTTTATGGCATCTCCATTTTCTAACCAGTATACCTCATTATTTGTTAATTCGACCTTTGAGCCTTCTAAGCACGAAATCAATTCTGTTTCATTTTGCGCCCCAATCAAGGCAGCTGTTGGAAATGGTTGATTTAATACATAGGCAAGTGCTATTTGGATAGCCGTCACACCTTTTTCCACAGCTAATTCTTCTGCACGTCGTAAACGCTCCCAATTAGCATCACTATAAAAGACACGAACAAGATCCTCATTGCTACGATCTTCAGGTGAAAAACGTCCTGTAAAAAACCCTCTTGCTTGTGAAGACCAAGAAAGAATCGGAATTTGATTACGTTCGTGCCATTTGCAATCCTCTGCTTCTGCTGAAACACAACCTGACCAAAACGGCTCGTTAGGCTTTGCCAAGCTTAAGTTCGGACTGCTAAACGTAAAACCAATCAATCCGTTCGATTGTGCATACTCATTCGCTTCTTGAATACGTTGGACCGTCCAGTTAGAGCCACCAATCGCTTTAATTCTTCCAGCCACAATATGCTCATTCAATACATCAACAATTTCACTAACCGGAACATTCAAATCATCTCGATGTAGAGCATATAAATCCACATAATCCGTTCCAAGACGCTCTAAACTTTCAAACAAGTCGTTTGTAATCGCTTCTCTATTAACTCTTGGACCACTCTCATCATGGTGTGCTCCCTTCGTTAAAATAATCACATCCTCGCGATTTCCTCGCTCCTTCATCCACTGTCCAATGGCTACCTCACTTTCTCCACCACAATATACATGCGCCGTATCAATCGTATTTCCACCAATTGAAAAATACCGATCTAACACTTCACAAACTTTGTCATAATTGCTTGGACGAAAATAATCTGACCCTTGAACTAATACAGATAATCGTTTCTCTATTCCTTCAATTTTGATTGTTTTCATATTAAAGACCTCCTACTTGATTTCAATGCGCTGTCGCTGTTCGGCTGATCTTAAGCATGCATCAAGCACTTTCATATTTAAGACAGCATCTGAAACGGGATAAGGAAGAGGCTCACTACCACGAATCGTTCTTCCTAAAGCATCTGCTTGTAATGCATATTGATTAAGTTTCGGAACTTCAACTTCTGATTTGCCATCATTCGTCATCACATAAAAATGATCTTCCTCCGATTGATGAGCAACAAACGCCGAAGGAACTTCGATTCTCCCTTCAGTCCCGACAATTTCAAGTGTATTTCGAAATGCCGCCCACATCCCACAATCAAACGTCATGGCGACACCGTTCTTAAATTCCAACAAACCTGACGCCATCATATCAACACCATCATGCTCATCAGAGAAAAAAGCATGAACCGTTGCTGCTTGTGGTTCCTGTCTTAACAGCATACGCGCTGCACTAATTGGATAAACACCTACATCATATAAAGATCCTCCACCCCATTCTTTCTTATAGCGCACATTGCTCGAATCCTCGGCATTATTAAATGTAAATGTTCCATGTATTCCTCGTATTTCTCCAATTCTTCCTGATTCCATCACTTCGCGAACCATTGCATAACGAGGGTGGTATCGATACATAAACGCTTCTGCAAATACAACTCCTGCTTTTTCACACGCCGCTTCCATTTCTTTCACTTCTTCTGTATTTAATGCTGCAGGCTTTTCACATAAAACATGTTTACCTGCTTCAGCAGCGCGAATTGTCCACTCTTTGTGAAGATGATTCGGTAATGGAATATAGACCGCTTCTATCGTAGAATCATTTAGTAATTCTTCATAGCTGCCATATGCAATTGGTATAGATAATTCCTTTGCCGCTTCCTCAGCCTTTTCCTTATTTCGACTAGCAATCGCCACTACTTCTCCTGTTTCTGATTGCTGAATTCCTGGAATAACAGACTTCTTCGCAATATTTGCACTTCCGATAACTCCCCAACGAACCTTTTCCATCGTCATCCTCCTTTAAATTAACACTATATTGCTAGTATAATAAATAAAGAATAAAATAAAAATATAAGCTTATTGACATCAAGTAAAACAATATTGTCTTGAAAGGCACTTATCAGACTTTTCTCAAGTAGCTCAACCAACTTCGGTATTTTCACAAATCATTTAATCATAACAACAAGGAGGGCACCTTATGCAAAGACAAGCACTATTCCCGACATTAACAAAGCATGAATATCTCATTTTACCTGAATCAATTGGACATTACACGGACGAACCAGATCATTATGTCAAAAGAGATGTAGGGACATTAAATAACTTTAGTATTCATTTTATTCTCTCAGGTACTGGTTACGTAGAAATTGATCAGGAACGTTTTTTAGTTAAAAGAGGAGATGCTTTCTTATATTTCCCCATGCAGCAGCAATGCTACTATAGTAGTGAAGATGACCCTTGGGATGTGAGATGGGTACACTTTTACGGAGATCATCTTCAACCATTTCTATCCGAAAAAGGCTTTCAACGGTTTATCTTATGGAAAGCTCAACAAGTCACCCATTTAGAAGCTACGCATGAAAAGCTTCTTCAAAAAGCTGACCAATATTGCTTACGACAGCTGTCACCCATTTCAACAGCAACTTATGCCTTTCTCATTGAGTTCATCACAAACGTACAGCCAAGACATGTAACTGAAAAATCAGAACTAGATGATCGTATTCACAGTCTGTTACCACAGATGCAAGATAAAGCCTGTGAACCTTTTGAATTGGACTATTGGGCAAATGAAGCAAAGGTCAGTAACTATTATTTTTGTCGTTTATTTAAACGCGCTACCCAAATGACTCCAATGGCATTCATTACATTATGTCGATTACAGCGCAGTAAACAATTATTACTTAAGGATAAACAAATGACCATTAAAGAAATTGCTGAACGATCAGGCTATACGAGTATTAGTTATTTCAATAAACGCTTTCTTGAACACGAAGGAATGACTCCGACTGAGTATCGCCAAATGTATCATTAGCACTGCATAGCGAACTCGTTTCAGCAAGCTGAAACATCGAACATTTAGAGAGAGTCTCGTCTCCCCCTGAAGCGAAGTTCCCACCTAGCTGACGCTCTGAGGTAGGGGTCTGTAACTCTTAAAAGATTTTAAGGATCAATCGCACATTTGCTCACACAATGACTTGTGATACAATATTGTCTAGTAACCGACAATATGGAAAAATGATACACAGAGAATTTAGAAGATAGGATGATACTAATGGACCACACGAATTCCAATTTCATAAGAAACCTCATAAAGAAAGATTTAGAGACAAAGAAGAGAGACCACATCGTCACTCGCTTTCCTCCAGAACCTAATGGCTATTTACATATTGGGCATGCAAAATCAATCGTCATTAACTTTGGCTTAGCGGACGACTTTAACGGTAAGACGAACCTCCGTTTTGATGACACGAATCCTTTGAAGGAGGACACAGAATATGTCAATGCGATCAAGGAAGATGTTGAATGGCTTGGCTACGATTGGGATGGTCTCTTTTTTGCCTCTGATTACTTTCAAGAAATGTATGAACGAGCTGTCTTACTTATTAAGAAAGGAAAAGCATATGTTGACGACTTATCTCAAGAAGAGATTCGCCAATACCGTGGAACATTAACAGAAGCAGGAAAGGATAGTCCGTATCGAAATCGTTCCATTGAGGAAAACCTTGACCTTTTCAAGCGCATGCGTAACGGTGAATTTGCCAATGGTGAAAAAGTATTACGTGCAAAAATCGACATGAGTTCACCGAACATCAACATGCGTGACCCTGTTATTTATCGTATTGCTCATGCGACACATCATAATACGGGTAATACATGGTGTATTTATCCGATGTATGCCTTCGCTCACCCACTTGAGGATGCCATCGAAGGTGTGACTCATTCGTTATGTACAACAGAATTTGAAGATCAACGTCCTCTCTACAATTGGGTCGTCGCTGAGTGTGAAATGGAGCATGTACCCGAGCAAACTGAATTTGGTCGTTTGAACATTACGAACACTGTGATGAGCAAACGTAAATTGAAGCAGCTTGTAGATGAAAAGGTCGTTGACGGCTGGGATGACCCTCGTATGCCGACGATTTCAGGTTTAAGACGTCGTGGTTATACACCTGAAGCGATTCGTGAATTCGTTAAAGAAACAGGCGTATCCAAAGGGGCAGGTGAAGTCGATTCTCAAATGCTAGACTATTTTGTTCGTGAAGATTTAAAGATGAAAGCTCCACGAACAATGGGAGTCATTCGCCCTCTTAAAGTCGTTATTACGAATTATCCTGAAGGGCAAGTGGAATGGCTTGATGCTGAAATTAACCCCGAAAATCCAGATATGGGTAAGCGACAAATTCCTTTTTCTCGCGAGATTTATATTGAACAGGAAGACTTTATGGAAAATCCACCGAAAAAGTATTTCCGCTTGTTCCCAGGAAACGAGGTTAGGCTGAAGCATGCTTATTTCATTAAATGTGAAGAAGTAATCAAAGACGCAGAAGGAAATGTGATCGAAATTCATTGTACGTATGATCCTGAAACCAAAAGTGGAACAGGCTTCACAGGTAGGAAAGTGAAGGGCACGATTCATTGGGTAGAAGCATCCCAAGCCATTCCAGCCGAATTCCGCTTATATGAACCACTGCTATTAAAGGATAACTTAAATGAGGAAGAGGGCGAGGAAAAGGACTTCCTTGACCATATTAATCCTGATTCCATGCAAGTGCTTAACGGATATGTTGAACCGACAATGAAAGACGTTCAAGTACAAGAGAAGTTCCAATTTTTCAGACATGGTTACTTTAATGTTGATCCTAAAGACTCAACAAAAGAGAAGCCCGTTTTCAACCTAATCGTCTCATTGAAGAGCTCGTTTAAATTGTAATAAAAACTTGCTCAGAATAACGAAATCATATGAGATATAACCGCACCACAAACCCCATTGGAATCCCAATGGCTGAGAATTCGGACATCCGGAGAACGTAGCAGAAGAAATAATACGTAAACTGAAGGGCACCGAAAAAGTTTTTCAACTTTTTCGGTGCCCTTCACATTCCTATTGTCCGTACACATCCTTTTAAGCGACATGTTCACGAACAAACCTAAAGATCAACGTTATAATTTAAGGATAGCTCATCACCTGGTAACCCTCGAATTCCCCAATGATGCTTCGGTGTTTCAAAAATCGTTAATTCAATATCTTCTTTCCTTACCTTACATTTACTCGTAAGTCTCTCATACAACAGCCGAATCAACTTCTTTTTCGTTGCAACCGAGCGTCCTTCAAACATACTGATTTCAATAATCATATAGTCCTCACTTCGATCATTTGAAAAGAAGAAATCCTCCTCATCCATTAAGAAAAATCGTTGAAATTTTTTCTCTTCTGGAAACGCTAATGCATCAACCATACAAGAATGAATGACACTAGATACTAGCTTCTTCCGCGAGTTTAATACCTCTTTTAACCCAAATACTTTCACTTGTCCCATACTCATCTCACCTTTCTCATCTCAGCTAAGCTCTACTTTCACTATACCTATTCTATATGCTACCTTATCATTCCTTCTTCATATTCAAATCAAACTACTTTCAATTTCTTTAAGCTTGTAAAAGAAGCCCTTCCTCTCCAATAACTCTGCATACGTCCCGACTTCAATAATCTTGCCTTCATTCATGACAACAATTTGATCCATTCGTTCAAGCCCTGAAAGTCGATGACTTATGAGAATGAACGTATCCTCCTTAGCTTGCTGTAAAAGCCAATGATAGAGCTTTTTCTCTGTTTCCAAATCTATGGATGAAGTCGGTTCATCGAGAAGCCATAAACGTCCACCTTTAGCACCAGCTCTTGCCAAAGCTAATCGCTGCTTTTCTCCTCCTGATAAATTTTCTCCACCTTCCATCACTGCATCATCCAATTTGAAGTGTGATAACTGAACATCCTCTAATAGTTGCTCTAACTGTTCCTTCGACCACTCACTCTCAGATAAAAGTAGGTTGTCTCTGACAGTCCCATAAAAGAACTGACTCCGTTGAAAAACAACATTTGCATGTGCCCAAATAGATTCTTGATCTATTTGCTCAATTGGCACATCGTTCACAAGGAGTTCACCTTCTGCCTCATACCATTTCAATAATAAATGCATGAGCGTAGATTTTCCAGAACCACTCGGACCAACAATCGCTGTTTTCGATCCTGACGGGAAATCAATTGTGATATTCTCCACTGTCTTACGGAATTCATTGCCAAATCGAAATGAAGCACGACGGAAAGAAAGCGATGGTGCGCGTTCACTCCTACTTAATTGAGTAGGAACGCTCTCTCTTTTATCATCTTGAGCTGTCACAGCCTCCAACCGTTTTGCAGCTTGTTCACTTTCGTCATAATGAATCGGAAATATAGCCATAGGTACCGAATGTTCAAAGACAATAAAGCTAATCATGACAAGCATTGCTAATAAAACACCATCTAACTGTCCAGTTGTAACGAAATAAGCTCCAATAGCAAGGACAGACCATGAAATAAGATGTGCGACTGCCACATTAAGTGCTTGATTAGAAGCAGATTGTAATCCTTCCTGTTTTTGCTCTAGCACATACACTTTTGACTGATCTCCTAATTGCTGTTCTTTCCCTTCTAGTTGCTGATGAATTTTCAATTCTCGAAATCCATAGAACCATTCCGCTACATCAGTAGAAAGTTGTGCCCGCTCTTGACGAATCTCGCTACTGATCTTCTTTTGCCTTTTAGCAAACCAAGCTGGGATGACAACCCCCGTCAAGAACAGACCGATAAGTAAGCAAGCAGCAATAACTATCGACGAAAATGAAACAAAGAATATCGTACTAAAAAAAACTAATACCATAATGATCGGCGGATAGAGAACGCGCAAAAAGAAGTTTTGCAAGCTTTCCACATCACCAACAATTCTCGCTAACAAATCACCGCTACGGTACGTTTGAAATAAAGAAGCACCTATCTTTTCTACTTTTTCATAGAAATAAACGCGCATATCACTAAGCATTGTGAAGGTTGCGCGATGAGAGTAATACCGTTCGGCATACCGACTTAAAGCTCGAATGAAGCTGCCGATTTTCACGACCGCTACCATAGCTATTAATACATACATTGGGGGCTCTAGGGCAGCTTGAGAAATTAGGTAACCATTTGCAGCAAATAAGCCGACGGCCGTCACACCAGCCAAAAAGCCAAAAATGACCGATAAAACAACATCTTTTTTTTCCCTCATCATTAACCGTACAATAGGTAGAAGCTCATTCATGCTCTAGTCCACCTCCCGCTTCTCTGAAAACATTTGCTCGTAACGTTCAGATTGCTTCAATAATTGTTCATGCGTACCCTCAGCTAACAACGTTCCATTTTCTAGAAAAAGAATATAATTAGCTCTCTTAATCGTTTGCAAGCGATGAGCAACAGTTATGACAAGTGCTTGCTTAGCGAGCTGTTCAATCGAATCATGAAGCACTTGCTCAGTCACTAAATCTAGACCAGAAGTCGGTTCATCAAATAAAACAATGGCTGGCCGCTTTAAAAAGGCACGACTAATCGCAATACGTTGCTTCTCACCTCCTGATAACCCTCTTCCACCTTCTCCAATCATCGTTTGAAACTCGGCAGGGAACGAAGTAATGACATCAAGAATGCCCGCTTTTTCAGCAGCATCCCTTAACTCCTCCTCCGTTACTTCTAATCCCATCGTCATATTTTCAGCAATCGTACCGGCAAATAAATAAGGGTGCTGTGTGACATAACTAATTTGGTTAAACCATTCACTTTCCTTATACGACGTTAATGGAAGATCGTTGACGTACATTTCACCTTCAGTAGGCTGTAGCAAACCAGACATGATATGTAATAATGTCGTTTTACCAGCTCCACTTTTTCCAACTAACGCCACTTGTCCATGTCGAGGGAAACGAGTGTTTATGCCATTTAATTTAAAGCCCTCTGAGCAATATTGGAAGTGAACATTTTGTAACTGCAAGGAGGAAATCCTCTCATTGAATCGCTCCTGCCCCCATTCCACTCGTTGCTCCTTTTTTTGAAGCTCTTCTTCGATCTTTTCTGCTGCACCGCTACTACTTCTCCCAGCATGAAACGCACTTCCTAGCTCCTTCAATAAATTAAAAAATTCTGGAACGAGTAGTAAAATAAAAAAGGCTGTAAAAAAATCAATTTGCTGAAACACAATTAAACGTAGCCCTAGCTCGAGCGCAACAAGCCCAATACTAAGCATCGAAATAAATTCCAACATTAACGAAGAGGTGAAAGCCACCTTTAATATTTCCATTGTCGTATCACGAAAACGTAAGCTACTTTGACGAATGATCTCTTTGTATTTCTTTGATTTTCCGTATACCTTTAAGCTTTCAATTCCCTGTAACGTATCAAGAAAACGTCCTGAAAAAGCTTTCATGCTTTCTAGTTTTTCTTCTGATTTCCGCTGCGTCATTCCGCCAATAATCGCCATAAAAATAGGGATAAATGGTGCTGTTACTAGAAGAATCAAGCCTGAATAAACATGTTGGCTAAAAATCACAATTAAGATCATCACTGGAGCAATTGTCGAAACCATTCGTTGGGGCACGTATTGACGAAAGAAGCTATCTAATTCATCCACCGTATCAAGCATGACACTAACCTTTGCACCAGATTGCCCTTGGTAGGACATTGATAAAGATTCATTTCCATATGCCTGCAATAATCGTTTGCGAATATCCTCTTTGATCTTCGTCGCCATACTGACACCTATTCGGTTGCTCCAATAAGAAAGCAATGCTCTCATTAATAAAACAACTAGTAGCACAGCTAATAGAACAATGACGTGTTCAAACGTTACATTTCGTAGGAACACGTCATTTACAATCGTTACAATCAAATACGCTTGAGCGATAACGACTACTCCAAAAGTAATTGCTACAACATATAACAAGGAATATGATTTCCTTTCAGCTGTTGCTAACCTTTGCAATATTTTCATCAGTTAATCCTCATATTTCGTACTTTTATGTGCCATAACAAAGGAAAGCACAATCGCAAACCCGGCGACAAGAAGAGGAGCATAAAATAATAGAAAGTTGTGCATCTTATCGTTCCTCCTTATTTCCCTTTTTGAATATATGGTTTGTTCATAATAAATAATTTAAACACTAAATAAAGTGAAGGAATCAGTAACATGAAGCCTAAAATAAAGACGACAATTAATGTATAAGCCATCGTTTCATTTGTAAACCCATCATAAATCGTCACATCTGGATATAATAAATATGGGTATCGTGAAACTCCGTAGGCGTAAAAGGCAATCGCAAATTGTAGCACAACAAAGATAAACGACTTACCATATAACTGCTTCCTTAATAGCAATAGGCTAACGATGAAACAGACAAACGAAAGTCCAAACAACCACCATAATGATAGTAATCCTTCATAATGGGTGGGATTATGCCATCTCATTTCAATAATAATGCCTAGTGCCGTTACAATCGTTGGAAAGCTCCATATCCACGTATACTTTTGAAAGAGGTTCAAAGCTTTCTCATCTTTTGCAACAGATGAATAATAAGCTAGAAAGCTGGCAGAGATAAACAAAACACTAACAAGACTTAGAACAATAATGGACCATGCAAACGGACTTGTAAATAACCCAATATAATCGAGTTCAATCCGCCCAGATGGCGTTGTATGAATAAAACCACCTTGGGACACAATTAACGCTGTCGTTAAAGACGCGGGAATAAGGACCCCGGTTATTCCATACATAAGTGTATAACCGACATGACCTTTTTTTGTCCCGTACGTCCCAAATGCATAGTAGCTACCACGTAGAGCTAATAAAATAATCGAGATACTAATTGGGATTAAGAGAACTGTTCCAAAATAGTAAGCTGTACTTGGAAAGAAACCGATCATCCCAACAAAGAAAAACACAAGAAAGACATTCGTAATCTCCCAAACAGGGGACAAATAACGTTGAATGACCGTATTCACAATGTGGTTCTTCTTCGTCACAATCGTAAATGCATTAAAGAAGCCTGCCCCAAAATCAATAGAAGCAATAATGACATAGCCAAACAGGAATAGCCACAAGACAGAAATCCCTACAATTTCAACGGTCATTTCGCAATACCTCCCTTGACGTCAGTCTGCTTTTCTAATTCTTTTTCAACCGGGTTATTTTTAAACATTCTCGATAATACAACACCCGTACCAACAACTAAAATCAAATAAAGCACGGCAAAAGCAATAAACATCACCCATACGTATGGTGAGTCAGTCGCTCCTTCAGCCGTTGTCATATAACCTCTCATAATCCATGGCTGTCGACCCATTTCAGCAAACCACCAGCCAGCTTGAATGGCGAGCATCGCCAAAGGGCCCGAAGCAACCAGCAATCGGCGGAATAACTTCGTTTTAATAAACGACCAATTACAATAAAGGGCCACTATATAGAAAAATGCCAAAGCAGTTAAACCAATACCAATCGTAATCATGATGTCAAAAAAGTAGTGAACAATATACGGAGGATGATATTCCTCAGGAAACTGATCAAGGCCGATTACTTCACCTGTAAAGTTACTATGCACTAAGAAACTTAACGCATATGGAATACGTATCGCATATTTAACTTCATTCGTTTCCGTCAACACACCATACAGCACGAGCGGCGCTTCTTCTTCTGTCTCAAAATGCCATTCTGCAGCAGCAAGCTTCTCAGGTTGATATTCTGCTAAGAACTTCCCTGAAAAGTCACCTACAACAGCAGTCGCGATTGAAAAGATAAGAGCCACCTTCATCGTTAACGCAAGTCCTTTACGATGATACTCGTGACGATTTCCCTTTAATATATGATAAGCTGCAATCGAAGCTAGAACAAAGGCAGTCGTCATATATGCTGATGTAAGCACATGTCCAACCTTCGTTGGCATCGCTGGATTAAACATCGCCAAAAACGGCTGAATATTAGTCAATTGGCCATCAACTAATGCAAACCCTTGTGGCGTATTCATAAATGCATTAACAGACGTAATAAATAATGCTGACATCGCTCCCCCGATTAATACGGGAATTAAGAGCATAAAATGTTTAAATGGATTTTTGAAACGGTCCCACGTATATAAATAAATCCCTAAGAAAATGGCTTCAAAGAAAAACGCAAAAGTCTCCATAAATAACGGTAACGCAATAAGTTGACCAGCAAATTCCATAAAGCTAGGCCATAAAAGCGCTAACTGGAGCGCAATCGCCGTTCCGGTCACAACCCCAACCGCAACTGTAATCACATACCCTCTTGCCCATCGTTTTGCCATAAGTAAATAATGCTCATCATTCCTCTTCAAGCCGAGCCAGTGAGCAATAAGTATCATAATCGGTACACCAACGCCGAGAGTCGCATAGATGACATGGACTGACAATGTCAGCATCGTTAAATATCGACTAAATTCAACTGAATCCATCTTCTCTCCTCCTTGTCCTCTCCCTTTCATAAGCAGAAGATACTATCTATTGTATAACGGAAATGTATGTGAAAAATATCACAAATAAAACAATTTTGTTACAAACGAGTGATGAATTTATGACAGAAGCAACCCGCATAGAGGGTTGCTTCATGCGTCGTGCTAAGCCGTTACAAGATCTTAAGCTTTTCTGAATGTGCGGTTCTTTCAGAAATACGTGTAACGAGCGAAGCCGACGACACCTGCGAATTCACTTAGATTTGCTCAACTAAAAAGACATGTTAACCATTACCCGTTAACATGTCTTTCTAAGCAAGCTATTTCACGTTCCACAAAAAGTCTGGTATGGACGATCCGATGGTGCTGGTGGCTGACCATATTTCGTTAAGTTTAAAGAATAATCATACGGATTCGCTAATACATCAAGAAGCTGTTTCAAAACGTCATAATCATTATCAACGGCAGCTGCCAATGCTTCCTCTACACGATGATTACGTGGAATGACCACAGGATTAGACTTTCTCATTCGTTCCTGAACAAAGTCCTCCGAATGACCTTGATTAGCTAATCTCTCCTTCCATTGCTTATGCCAGGCTTGGAAGGAATCCGTTTCAAATAACGCTTCATCATCTAATTGATCCAATGTTAACGCTCTAAATGTATTCGTATAATCAGCTTCATGGGTTTCCATCATTTTCAAGAGATTATCAACAAGCTTTTGATCACCATCTACTTGATCTACCAACCCAAGCTTCTTTCTCATTCCGGTTAACCATTCTTCTTGAAAGGATTCTGAGAATGTTGCAATCGCCCCTTCGGCTAGTTTAACAGCTTGCTCTTTGTTCTCATGTAACAAAGGAAGAATTGATTCAGCCAACCTTGCCAAACCCCATGCAGCCATATATGGTTGATTTCCAAAAGCATAACGTCCTTGACGATCGATCGAACTAAATACGGTGGCAGGATCATACTGATCGATAAATGCGCATGGACCATAATCAATTGTCTCACCACTTATCGTCACGTTATCCGTATTCATCACACCATGCACAAATCCAACGAGCTGCCATTTTGCAACTAAGCTTGCCTGTTTTTTTATAACTTCTTCTAATAAACGCAAATACCGTTGATGATCATCAGCAATATAAGCATAATGCCGCTCAATTGTATAATCCGCTAAAGCTTGCAATTCATCCTTCTCACCATACTGAGCAATATATTGAAAGGTTCCTACACGAATATGACTAGCTGCAACTCTTGTTAAAATGGCTCCATCTAGTTCCGTTTCACGATATACCATTTCCCCCGTCTTTACAACTGCTAAGCTGCGACTTGTCGGAATCCCTAATGCATACATCGCTTCACTTATAATATATTCACGTAACATCGGACCTAGCGCAGCTCGACCATCACCTCCACGTGAATATGGTGTCCGTCCTGCTCCCTTTAATTGAATATCGACTCGATCTCCAGTTGGTGTCAATTGTTCTCCTAAAAGAATAGCTCGACCATCACCAAGCATTGTGAAATGCCCGAATTGGTGACCTGCATAGGCTTGTGCAATGGGCTCAGACCCAGGAGGTAGTTGATTCCCTGCGAATATTTGTACAATTTCTTCTCTCTTTAACTCATTACGTTCCAAGCCAAGAGTTTCAGCAAAGCATTCATTCAAAATGACCAACTGAGGCATTTCAACCGGTTTCGGCTTAAGTCTTGAATAGAACACACTCGGTAACTGCGAGTAACTATTATCTAAGTTCCAACCTTGTTCGTTTGTCATAACGACTCCTTTCGTGTGCAAAAATAAAACATTTCCTTCTCTATTCATTTTCTGACATCTTCATTATAAAAATACCTGTTGTATGTTACTCTAACATTGAACCCGTTTACATTAAACAAAATATCTTAAAAATCATTCTATGGAAAGGAGGATTCTCATGGAATGCTGGCTCATGAAAGTATATGGACGTGTACAAGGAGTAGGATTTCGTTATTTCACGCAAACGGAAGCTTTAACGTTAAACATTAACGGCTGGGCAAAAAACGAAGATGATGGAACGGTCACCGTTTATGCAATTGGCACAGCTTCATCACTCGAAGCTTTCCTAACAAAAGTAGAAACAGGCCCTCCTTTTGCCAAAGTTAAGAAAGTAACTGTAAACAAGCAAGAAGAATGGACAAATCCCTCCACATTTCAAATTAGATAAGAAAAACACGGCAGCGTCTATTCTATTAATTACGTCGTGCACAGTCGTTATTACGATCCTTGTAACGAGCATAGCCAGCGCCTCCCGTACATCCGCCTACCTACTTGATTTTTATTACCAAAATCTTAAAAAAGTCACTCTACTCCGACCCATTCTTATGTTAATATATACCTAACATGGAAAAAGGAGATGCAACTATGGCTAATCCTAATACACAGAACACACGTAAGTCGATCTTATTACTTGCACTAGACTTTATACTAGTTGGTATATCTCTCATTTGCTTACTTTATCTTCTCACCATTTACGGCACTGTTTCGCATCCAATTCTTTTACTTATCACGTTTTCTATCATTATTATCAGTTCAACTATTCGACTTATTTCTACGTTATACACGATAAACAAAAAGAGCTGACTGCAAACGAACAGCCAGCACATTTTTCCTTTTAATAACTTACCTGATGCTTACGAAACACACGATAAATGAACCAGATCAAGCCAACAGAAAGCATCGTATATATGATCACCTGCAAGACAGGATATAAAATCGGTTGACCTAGCACGTTATACGCATTAAATGATGCAAATAGCCTCTCGATTCGTAACGTTTCCATATAACTAAAAGACGTTACAAAGTGTGCCCATTTATATTCCGAACCGATCACATTCATTACGCGAGGCAAACCTAAAATCACACCAGAAACAAAAAACGTAACGAGTGCATTTCTCGTGAAAACTGAGACACTAAGGACTAGTATAGCGAAAGCAACACTTCCAAAAAGTTGCACACTTAACGTAACAACATAAAATTGCCAAACCTCCCATGCAAACGGAGAGTTGAAATAATTTGAATATGGAGACGCCGTATTCAAGCTTTGAATGGGTGCATTCCACCCTTGTATCCCACCATACTTATTAAGCTGTAAAATAAAATTAAAGATATGCAACGATAGAAATACTGTAACGATATAAGTAACAGCTGCCATTAATTTTGCGGTCACCAAATGACGCTTTCCATGCTTCGTCGCTAAAATGAGCCCTGTTGTCCTTTGAGTAAATTCATCTGCAAAAACAGGTGATAAGCCGATCAAAATCAAAATAGCTAATAACATAACCGAAAAAAACGGCTCAATGAAATGAAACATTCCTAACCACGCTTGAACAATATAAAAGCCATAAGAACTTTCAACTTCCTTTAGTATCCCGAGTTCTTTTTCAGCTACCCTATAGTCATAACTACTAGCACTTAACCTATTCATTTGTTCCTTCAATTCATTCTGACGCTCATTATTCTCTTGTAAACCTTGTCCTGCTAGAGACACTAAGTAATAGACTTCTCCAGCTATCCTGTCCCTTTCTGTATAAGTACCTAATTCCTGAGCGTCTGAAGCCTCCATTTGTTCACGAACATATAATTCTTTCTCTTCAGTCACTGGTCCACCTAGCTCTTCATATAACTCACCGTATATGTCACTTGCCGTGTTCCAATCAGCAGGCACTCTCTCTGCATAAACCATTAAGGCAAGCACAAGAGCTAACACGACGTAAATACTTTTCCGTGTAAATATCTTATAACATTCATGCTTATACATTTTCCTGGTCCTCCTCATAGAAATGATACAAATACACATCTTCTAATGTAGGGGGCACCACCTTTGCATGATGAAACGGCTGTACATCACTGACAATACGAACTTCAACTTCGTGCTCTTTCCTCTGAATATTACCGACTTTATAATGAGTCTGTATCGAGTCTAATTCCTCTTGTTTCATAAGCACCTTCCACACCTTACCATCCATTTCAGCTAATAGACCGTCGACATTGCTCCTTTGCTTCAAGCTTCCTTTTTCCATGATGAATATTTCATTTGCGATATATTCAATGTCAGAAACAATATGTGTAGATAATAATACAATTCGTTCATGAGAAATATCGGATAATAAATTTCGAAATCGAATTCGTTCTTTCGGATCCAGTCCAGCCGTTGGTTCATCGACAACTACGATACGCGGATCATTTAATAAGGCTTGCGCAATTCCAAGGCGCCGCTTCATCCCACCTGAAAATGTCCTCACCTTCTTTTTCCGACTCTCTTCTAAATTCACAAGCTTCAATACTTCCGTTACTTTTTCTTTTGTTTCCTGCTTATCCAGCCCTTTTAAGCTTGCAAAATAATTCAAAAAACGTTCAGCCGTAAAATGAGGGTACATCCCAAAATCTTGTGGCAAATACCCTAATAAATCCCGGTACTTTTCATCCAACAACGATATATCCTTCCCGTCTAACAAGATTCTACCTGAAGTTGGTTTTAAAATATGCGCAATCATCCTCATCAATGTTGTCTTTCCTGAACCATTTGGCCCTAACAATGCATAGATACCCTCTGTTAACTCCGCCGAAAAAGGCTCTACCGCCCATGTATCCTTAAATTTCTTCGCAACGTTATCAAAAACTAGCTTCACCGACTCCCACCCTTTCGTATGATGAATATTTTCTTATCATGCGCTTAAGCTGAATCATACATAGAGTAACTCCTACTAGTAAGAACACGACATGTAGAACAAGATTTACATGAGTGATCATTTCTACCCATGAATGTTGTGAGAACAAAAATAAGCTAAACATAGCCCATAACGTCATAAATAAAGGGGCAAACACCGCTCCACGAACATGTACGCTAATCAATAAAGCAAGAGCCACAAACCATGTAAAAGGTGTCATCCAAGTTAACGTAACCTCCCAAATAGAATAATGTGAAAGATTCGGCATGGCTAAAATCGTCACCCCCACCATGAGGAGAATGTTGTAGACAGAGATGATAAAGAGTCTTGAAAGAATCACTTCATAAACGGAATGTTTACAAGCCATCTCCATCTCAACTAGTCCTTTATCTCGTGCACGAAACACTTCTAATAGCCCTAATGCAAAAGGAAGAGGAGCTAATAGAATAAGGATGTACAGAGGATTTGCCATCGCCACATTCGAGATATAGGAACCAATCAATACTAACACGCAACTAATCACCCAAAATCCTTTATGGATAAACGTTATCTCCTTCCCTGCCCGAGAAATCAATGCTCTCATCTTCTCCATTTTCGAAACGGATTGTGCTTCCTTCTGAGGAACATATTGTCTTAATGAATCAACCGTTGCCTCAATCATGTCATCATTAGGAAATTTCACTATATAACAGTCTAATTCATCTTGTAATTTTTCACATTCATCGATATGACCGTTTTTCTTCACCTTCATCCCCTCCTTTTAACCATCTTCTGAGCTTCTCTACTCCCTGCTTGACCCTTGATTTTACCGTCGCTTCTTTACTATTGGTTACTTCAGAAATCTCCTTCACCTTCAAGCCGTGATAGAACCGTAAAATAATGACTTCCCTCTGGTAATCAGGTAATTGCGTAACGGCGGCCTTTACTTTTTCACTATCAGCCTTTTTGCTAACTAAATCCCAGACTGACTCCTGATGACTTGGTACATGAGTACCTAGCTCTTCTTCGCCAGCTTTCATCTTATAAGCGCTACTTCGAAAATAATCACGACATTGATTAACCGCAATTTTCAGCAACCAATTCTTAAATTCCCCACTATTGTTATACCGAGTTATTGATTTCATCATCTTAATAAACACTTCTTGCGTCATATCATAGGCGAGATGATAATCGCCAACTTTTCGATAAACGTATGAAAAAATAAGCTTATAATGTCTTTTGACTAGTACTTCCATCGCAGCTTGACTACCATTTAAAATTTCCTCTATCAATTCCTGATCTGTCGGCATTCTCTCACCACCTCTACTTATCATAACGAAATGCACAACAAAAAGTTTTAAAATATAAAGAAATTTTATTAGACAACGCGTAACGTGCGAAGCCAACGCCACCTGCGAATTCACCTACATCTTCCTCGATTCTTCCTTGACTTCCTTCTGCGATATTTATAAACACAGATTGTATAAGAAAAATATAGAAGGGTGTATGAAAAGGAAACAGTTCCCTTTCATACACCCTATATAACTAACATGTCTTAATAGAAATTATTATTAGGAGTACCATTAAAAATTTGCCCGTTGCGCAACGTGTATATTCCTTTGGCGAATTCATAATCCCTTCCTTCATTACTATCCCAAGACCCAAAACTATTATTAAAAGCAGCTTTTAATCTATTAGCCGTTCCAAGATTTAACGTAATAACAGCATATTCTGGATAATCATGAAAACGACTCATTGCTACTCCTGGTACCGCTGTCCACTCTCCATCAGATAATGCGTAATGAATTCTTGGATAGTCCCAGTTTGTATAATAATAAATCGTCACCTTCTCATCATTGATCACAGAATCAGGAGCACCTTCGACTACATGTCCATTTTTGACTGTGTATATCCCACTAGTGAAACTGTAATCTGCTCCTTGATTATTGTCCCACTGTCCCCTTCCATTATTAAATGCTGCTGTCAACTCCTCTTCATGATCAAGATCAATCGTAATGACATGATGATTCTCGAAGCTTGATAAAGACATTTTTTCTCCTGGAGCCGTTGTCCAAGAACTATTTCCAATTTTATAATGAATGTACGCTTGATCAAAGCCTTGATAATAGATAGTTAGTTTATTTGAATCTTCATTATCTCTCGTCCTTATTTCAAATTCTTCACTTGCTGACGATTCTCCTAATGGATTTACAGCAACCACATAATAAATATACGCTGTACTACTCTCAAGGTTTTCATCTACAAATGTAGCTATTTCTGATTCAGCTATTCGTTCCCCATTTCGATAAATAGCATAATAATCAACTTGCTGGTCAGGTGTATCCCATTCTAGTGAAACCGAATCTATCGTAACCTGATTGGCTCTTAAATTTTTAGGAGCTTGCGGAATCGTTGGTTGCTCTGGATTATCATCATGCCACTTTCCATCAAACCATCCATCAGCATCACGAAAGAACCCTGGCTGCCCGGACCCAGGCCATTGATTATCTTGATCTTTAAAAATCACATATGCGCTTTCTGTTCCTTCGATCTTATAAGAATACCAATCTCCTGTAACCCATTCCATTTCAGGTGCTTCGGTCCATGTAGGCTCGTCTATCTCAGGCTCTGTACCGTAAAAATAAAGGTGTGGCGTTCCCCAATTTTGTGGTTTTTTGAAATATATCGTCAACCCATCAACCTTTGTATACGTATACTGCTCTTCAGCTTTCCCAAATTCATTCTCAGCAAACAGTGATAAAACCATACTTTCGCCCGGCTCTATATTTTCACCAATTATAATTTGATCTCCATCAAAATACTCCACTTCAACACCGTTTAGACTATACGATGCCACATTTACGTTTTTTGCGTATAATGTTACTTCGATTGATTCCCCTGTAAAATCCCCACCAGGAGGGTCTGCACCCACTTGAGCATAAGACGGTACTTTCGTAAATATATATTCTTCTTCTACACTTCCAGCATCATTTTCAGCATGTAACCTTAAAGTGACTGATTCTCCTACTTCTACATCCGTACCTAGTGTTATCGTATCGCCATTTCCATACGAGGTTCCATTTGTATTTGGATCACTTCCATCAATTGTATACGCCCCGACCTCTGCTCTTTGCAAATGAAGGGTTACATCAATAGATTCGTCTTCAAACTCCCCACCCTCAGGGCTTGCTGAAACATTAGGCAATGCTGCTCCTTCTCTTTCTACCAGAATCACTCCATGATCGTTCGCATTAAATGTGACCTCACCATTAATAACCGTTGCTGTTTCATCTGTATAGAAGTCCCGTACGACCTCACCATCAGTAAAGACAGATGAAACATTTATTGTCGTTTTACCATTTGCCCCTACTGAAACTACAACCTCATCACTTATTTCGTCATCTTCATATATCCGACTGAATGTGTAAGGGGCTTCACTAATTTGTTGATGTTCCCCTGCTCCAATAGCGATATGACGATTTCTAAATTGCCCCATCTTTTGCCAATGGAAAAGTACGTCCTCATTTATCGAATCCCAGTTCATTGAAGATCGTGTCCCTTGATGTGGGTCTGAGCCAGTTGGACCAAATGGACGAGCTGTTTCGTCTCCATAAAAAACTTTCACAGCCCCTGGTAACAGCATTAAAAATGTGCCGCCCTCAATTAAATTATCCCTCGGATAAAGGTGTGTATCATGCTGTGAAATATAACTTAACACATTGAATGCAGAATCAGTATTTATTTGGTTGGCATAACTTGAGAATGTATTTTCCATACTATTCAAATCATACGCAGGTCCATTTCCACCTTCACCTTGAAAAGTAAAGTTAATAACTGAGTCGAATCCATAGTTGAAATATTCACTTTTACCAACACCGTGCCCCCAAACTTCTGCTGTCATCCAAAAATCATCTTCACTGTGCTCCCGGGGCGTCTGAATTTTTTTCACGCCAATTCCATAGTGCTTCATTTGCTTCATCTTTTAACTGTTGCCAACGATCCAATTCGACATGCTTCGCCGTATCCACACGGAAACCATCTATACCAAACTCTTCTACCCATGCAGCAAGCCACTTAGAAATATAGTCCGCTGGAGCAATTCCTAAATCGGTTCTCAACTGAGTAGCAGAAGGAAGTATCCATTCATCATATTGACCACTTTCTTCTCCATTCCATTTATTCACCAATAATGGCGGTAGGCCAATATCACTCCTAACATCCGTTCGAAAATCGGGTAAACCAGCTAAACACATCGTATGTTCACTATTCCCGCACCGCTCATAGCCTTCTATACCTGCCCGAACCCAATTCCCCCACCAATTTGTCCATGCACTAGCATGATCGTAGTTAATGTAATCATGGACGTCATGCCATGTCTGTCCAGAACTAGGAGTCCATTGATCAGAAACATTGGGATCGCCAAACCCATATTGATGCATATCAGCTAATGTATTATATCCAGGATGATTCATTACAACATCAAGAACAACTCGAATACCTTGTCCATGAGCAGTATCTACAAACTCTCTCATTTCTTCAATTTTCCCCATATTCTGATCAATCATCGTATAATCAAGAGCATAATAACCATGAAAAGCATAATGGGCAAAGTCTCCAGCAGATCCTCCACCAACCCAACCATGAATTTGTTCATAAGGGGCCGTTATCCAAATGGCGTTAACTCCAAGAGCAAAAAAATACCCTTCATTTAATTTATCAGTAAGACCTTGAAGATCTCCTCCGTGAAATGTACCAATATTTTGACCAGTTGCATCTACTTGAGGTCGCCCATATGATTGGTTGTTATCCGGGTTTCCATCATAAAAACGGTCAGTCATTGCAAAATAAACCGTTGCATTATCCCAAGAAAAATGTTGATCTCCTTCAATATTCCTATTATCAGAGAAATCGTTTGCACTAACAGGTAAATAAAACAACACAGGTGAAAAAGCTAATGAGAAAATAAGAAACAACATAGTCATATACGTTTTTAATCGCATGAACAACACTCCTTATAATTTTATAAAATCATCAATGATGGAATGTCTAAGTTGACTAATTTACTCAAGGGACTTTGTCTCTTTTTTCTTAAACCTTATATAAACACTTGCAATTATTACCTCCCTTCTTATATAAATGATCTCATTCTAAAAAGAGATTCATCTTTCTAAGAAAACGTTTGCACAAATTCACAAAAAAATAAAACAAGTTTATCTATTTTTTTATACTTCTCCTTATAATGCAAACGCTTTCTTCGTTGTGATCATAGCATATTCAATTATATATGTGTATACAATTAATTTAAAAACCGATCTTCAGTTCTAATGTCATAGCCCTTACCTAGTACTTTATACTCAACAGCTTGAAATATAACGGATAATCATTTCATCTATGACTACACTTTATTTGAATTCAGCGTTTTAAACACCCAATAGACTCTATCTACAATCTGCTATAAAACTGCAGATTGCAGGTAGAGTCCTCATTCTTTGATCACACTAGACATATACGTTAAAAACATTAAGAGTTCCCATCACCCTTATCTTTCTTTTCTCTCATAATGAAAATAATCAATATCAACATATCCACCGACTTGCTTCGTTGGATAGTTGAACAGCCCTACCCGATAACCCATAAAATGATCTAGCGTATATTTCATTTTTAAAACCTGTCCAATTTGGGACCATTCTTCCCCATTATGAGAATAATAAAATGTTGCAATATCTTGACTATCGACAAAGTTGAAATCAACTTTAAAGTAAAGAATGTCCTGATCATATGAGACTTTTTCAATTACTTCTTCATTACGACCTTCTTGTTTCATCGTCATCACAACATGATAATGATTACGACCTAAAGCCTTTACACCAACCGTACCAAAATGACTTTGAAGGGCAATCATTCCTGCATGATCACCCACTTTCATATGAGAAAGCTCAAGCTTAGATGAAGCCGAACACATCGGCCCTTCTGTTCGTTGTGTTAACGTATTGCGCGCCTGTAACACACTATTTGCTAGCTGACAGGTTTCTAGCCGCAAATGACCTGGGCGTTTTGTCAGAGACCATTTCGTATTATCAGGATTATGGTTCCACTGCCAATTCAATGCTAATTGATCTTCTTCGTAACAAAATTCATCACTTATGACAAGAGGCTTCTTTATTGTGGTCGCTTGTAAGTCAATTTCAAACTCTTCTGATACCTTTATCATCGGCCATCCTTCTTCCCAGTTTACAGGCAGTACGTATGGAATCCTCCCAACTGCATCATGGTCTTGAAACAACATCGCAAACCACTCATTAGTTGGTGTATCGAAAATCGCACCTTGAGCAATCCCTTTGTTAAAGTAGCCCATATCATCATCAAAAATAATCTTACGCTCATAATCTCCAAATAGTTGTTTAGAGCGATAAGCGATTTGACGTCGTCTCTGATTTCCTTCTGTGGGCCACTCGATAAATAATAAGTAATAGTAACCGTTCAACTTATAAGCGTGACAGCCTTCACATCGTAAACCGATTCCTTCCTTTTCGGTTTCCAATAAAAGGTTATCTACTCCCCCCTCTTTGACTGCTTTTACATCCTCGGTTAGTTCTGTAATTCGGATATCACCACAACCATAAATCACATAAACACGCTCCTCATCAAATAACAGAGCAGGGTCATGATAAATACCATTAATTATTGAACGTTCCCAATCACCATTTTCAATATCTTTAGTCTGATAAATATAAAATTGATTCATATCATTACTAGAGAAGCAAACATAAAATATTCCATTATGATAACGTAAACTAGCCGCCCATGACCCTTGTCCATAAATCCCTTTTCCATCTAGCAAACAATGAGCATCATTGCTCTCTAACGTATCAAACACATAACCGACTAACTCCCAATCAGCCAGATTTTCTGACTTCATAATCGGGCAGCCCGGTACTGTATGCATACTCGTACTCACCATATAATAAACAGAGTCAACTCGAATCACATCAACATCGGGAATATCACTCCAATATATCGGGTTTCTTATCATTGCTTTAGTCATACGACCTACCTCCCTTTTCATCTTGATAAACCTTTTATCTAACACTATAACAAAATGAGCATAAGTTATAAATGTTTTTATTAATTATTTCGTAATTTTGTTTTCGTTGTTTATGAACATATGTCAACCTGTCAGAAGGCTTTTATAATTAAATCACGACTATGATGTCAAAAAAGTTGGAAGATAAGCGAATGTAAAAAGAAAAAGCAAGATCTACCATGTTGGATAAACGTCCCCAACTCCACCAGGTCACTTTCACCACCAATGTCACTAACAGAAGCTAGTCGTACTAATTTAAAACACCTTTGAGAGTCATCCCTCAAAGGTGTTTCTTCTACTATATTTCATACTAAGTAACTATTATATTATGTTATGCTAGTTGGTTTAACAATTGAGTCAATGAGTAGACAATCTCTTCCCTTTCATCTACTAAATTATTCAGTTCCATATGATCTGCTTGAAGGTCGAATAACTCCATTCCTTGGTCACCATGTTCTATCAATTTATATTGATGCGTACGAACCATTTTGATTTGGTTCCATTGAGCATATTGAAATGATTTATGTTGACCTCTTTCTTCGCCTTTCATAATCGGATACAATGATTTTCCATCTATATTGTGTAAATCACCTGTAATACCAGCCATTTCCAAAATAGTCGGAAATAAATCAACTAGTTCCACTAATTCGCCATTCTTCGTTCCACCGATACGAGTTTCAGTTGGATCTGAAATAATTAACGGAACACGAACAGCACCTTCATACATCACATTCTTTCTAAACAATCCATGATCACCTAGCATTTCACCATGATCAGAAGCAAGTAGAATAATCGTCTCTCGTTCCTCGTGTCGCTTATTTATACGATCAACCAATGTTCCTACCCATTCATCTAATTGTGTAATCATAGCTACATAATGCCTTTTAACTTCATTTAATGCCTTTTCTGTCATATTCGTACTATGATCCTTTTGCCTTCTAATAATCCAAGAAGGCTTACCGGTTTGTTTTTTTGGAATAGATGGATGAAACAGAGTATCCTTATACATGTCATAATAACGCTTTGACGCATCCCAAGGATCATGAGGACTTAAGAAGTTCACACTACAGAACCATGGATTTTCAGATGAAGCCTCTTCAATAAAAGAACACGCCTGCCTCCCTACAAACGAATCAATACGATCTTGTTCTTCTAAGATAGAACAGGATGAATACCATGGCGGTCGTTTTTCTCGTTCACGATAGTCTTCTATGTAGGTTTGCAGCAAGCCATTTTCTTCAAGGTAATATTGATATGGTCCAGTTAACAACTTTTCTTGACTATTGTTTATAAGAGATTTCGCCGAGCTCATCTTTCCTTCCGTTTCAAATGGGTCGGTATAGCCAAAATGATAATTAATCGGTTTATTTCCTTTTTCTCCATATTGAAGGTCTGATTTATGTAACTCAAGCTTTCCAATTCCCGCAACTTGATAACCAACCTGACGTAATTCCTGCATATACGTTTTCTGATTTAAAGGAAAATGCTGATCATTATTTAACACATTAATCCGATGCGGATATCGACCACTCATCATTGATGCGCGACTAGGAACACACGCTGGACTATTACAAACCGCCTGAGTAAATGTCACACCCTGCTTCGCCAAGCGGTTAATATGAGGGGTATGCACAACCGCTTGTGCATACCCAAGGTAATCCGCCCGCAATTGATCAAGTAAAATGAGTAAAATATTCGGACGTTTCTTCTTACTACTCATTAAACACTCAAACTCTTCTTTAATGTTTTTTTAACTAAACGCGCCGCCTTTACCTTCTCCTTCAAACATGGAGAAATCTCGATATCATATGCATTTCTCATAATCACATCTTTCAATTCTTGAATAGTAGAAACCTCTTCTCTCAAATCATTATAAACACTACCAAATTGAAGAGATTGATGAGTATCACTCCCCGCAACAACGGGTAGCTGTAATTCACTTGCAAAAATAACTAATTCCATTTTCATTTTCAAGCCTTGATGATATAAATCTGTCGCATTTAAATCTAAAGCATCTAATTGCTTTAAGTGCCCCTTATCAAGATGAGCTAGTCCCTTTGCTTCTCTAAATGGATGTGCACCTATTTTCAAGACATGATAAGGACGAACGAAAGCTATCAAGCTATCAAAAGGAATAAAGCTCTCTTTTGCACGATACGGAACTAAGAATTTATTTATCTCCTTTATATCTTGACGTTTTCCGATAAGAAGAATATGCCCGACCTCTTGAATGTCAACCTCCATCCCAGGAAATACTCGTAACCCCTCCACATCATAGTAGTCACTCATATACGAATAATGGGCATCTAATGTATCATAAATATATTCAAAGTTAGTCGTATTAAAATGCTCTGTTAACGCAAAGCCACTTAAACCATTTTCTTTCGCTTGTAGAACATGCTCGCGAAAGCCCTCTAACGTAAATTCTGCTTTTTTACTTAACTTTCCATGTGTATGCAAATCAATCTTCATCATGTACCTCCACTATTATTGACGCGCAGCGTTATATTCAATATACAATTGGTTCATTTCATCGATGATTTCTTGTCCGCCATTTTCAAGCCATTGTTCAACAGCTAATTCAACATCCTCCATTCCTCTTCTACCGACCACAACCTCTGTTAGCATTTGCTCAAATTCCGCATCTAGTTGTGCACCCTTTTCAACATTTTTATCCGAGATTAATCCTGGATTATCATCCTCCCAAATATACTTCTCATTCATTTCATATTGAGCAGCTAACTCCTGCTCAAACTCTTCACCTAACCACCAGTAAGCGCGATGCAACGGATTCCACGCTCTTAATATATCCGTACCAATTGATGCCGGCTCATGCTCGTCCCATGCATCTAACTGTTCAACCGTACCATCTTCATGAACTGTATAATGGATATCCTCTAAACCATGACGCGTAATTTCATATCCTTCCGTAATATTCCATTCATAGATCGCTAGAATTCGATGTGCCTTTTCTTGACTAACATTCGCATTAATTACCTTTTTAAAATAACTAGGTCTTGTCGGTGTCGTTCTTTCTCCATTTGGTCCAGCTGGTGGCGGTATCATTGTCAACGTTGCATTAGGGTCATGAGCTTTAATATCTTCAGCTTCTTTCTCATGCACACTATTAGGGTTCACATACTCAATGCCAGCAATCCCTTCACTCAATCGTTCATTAGCATCGCGCCAATCGCTATGTAGCATAAAATCCTTATCTAACACATCTTCCTCATAAGCCTTCCTCATAAACGAAATATATTCCGTTAACTCATCCAATTGCGCTTGATATGGCACAAGTTCACCGTCAATTTCTTTCCATTCTCGCGCAAGTCCGAATGCTCCGCCTCTCCATGCGGTTCCTTCTTCTGCAAACAAACCAAGAGCAGAAAAGCCGATTGTGTCATTCCGTCCAGTACCATTCGGATCTTGATTAGCGAACGCATGAGCCACTTCATAAAATTCTTCCATCGTATCCGGTACGTCTAGTCCGAGATTATCAAGCCAATCTTGACGAATCGCAAGCACATTTCTTGTTTGCAGACGGTATTCAGGCACCCCAAAATAGTGTCCTGGTGGATTTAATACTTCCCATGCCCACGTCGGTATTCCAGCTTCAAGCTCGGGGTGATATTCAAGTAAAGGTTTCACATCATAATAAGCACCTCGTTCTGCCCAATCAGTAAACATTCGCGGATCATTATATCCAAATCGCCATATATCTGGTAAATCACCACTAGCTGCAAGTGTACTTAAATACGTATCAAAATCATCACGATCATAATAGTGGATATCAAATGTGACATTAAACTTTTCTTCAATGTATTCAAATACTGCATTACCTTCATATTGAATGGGTGAACCAGTTGTTAGCATCGATATCGTCAAATGTTCCTCAAAGTTATACGGTTCAAAGTCATCTACTACCTCTGCATCTAATAATTGTTTATTTTCCTCTGTTTGCATAGTCTCTTCACTATTAGTAGCACAACCTATGACAACTAAAACGAACATCAATAACATGACAAACCATCCATATTTCTTCATTATTATTTCATCCTCCTTTTTTAATCACCTAATACAAGCACCACCATAATTTCATGAATAACTACCGATTCATCAACCAGCTCCTTTCCGTTCATTTCTCCTTACTCCTTCACAGATCCTAATAAAAAGCCTTTATTGAAATACTTCTGAAAGAAAGGAAACACGATAATAAGAGGCGTAATTGTAATCACAATCGCAGCCATCGGAACAGCTGGACTAAATAAAATGTCTGCCGTTTCACTTCCTAATAATTCTTCATCCTGTATAATTAAACGTCTAAGCATGACTTGTAACGGCATTCGGCTTTGATCATGCAAATACAAAATAGCTTCAAAATAAGAATTCCAATGCGCAACCATATAAAAAATTGTAAAGGTTGCAATCGCCGGCTTCGCTAATGGTAAGGCAACCGTTAGTAGTAAACGCCACTCCCCACAACCATCAATTCTCGCTGCATCCTCTAATTCACGCGGAATATTTCCAAACAGTCCACGCATAACAATTAAATAAAATGGAGAAATTGCACTCGTTAACCAGATCGCCCAATACGAATCAAGTAACCCTAAGCTATTTACAATTAAATAAAGCGGGATCATCCCACCACTAAACAGCATTGTAAATAAAACCATAAAATTGATCACTGTGCGACCTGGTAGCCATTTCTTTGATAACCCATATGCCATCAACGTAGTGAGTAAAACATTCAAAAACGTCCCTACCACTGTAATAACCACTGCATTTTGAAAGGCATTTAAAAACTCTTTGTTATTCACTAAATAGATATAAGCATCAAACGTAATCTCTCTCGGTATGATAAAAAAACCTCTAGTTACAAATTCACTTCGTTCTGCGATTGAACTACCGTAAACATAGAGCAACGGTAATAAAACCGTTAGTGTAATGAAAGAGATCATCGTATAGACAATAAGATCAAATAGTTTATCCTCTGTTAGCTTAAGCTTCCCCATTAATAAACGCCTTCCTTTCCCATCTTCTTTGCAATCGTATTTGCGATCATGACCATGCTAAGAGCTATCACTGATTTAAATAAACCAACCGCAGTCGTATAGCTAAATTGCCCACCAATCACACCTGCACGATACACATATGTATCAAAAACATCCGAAACACTCATGTTCAAGGAGTTTTGAAGCAAATAAATATGGGTAAAGCTTAAATCCATAAACCCACCGAAGCGTAAAATCAACATGATCACAATTAAATACATAATCGACGGAAGTGTAATATACCAGACCATTTGTAATCTAGTGGCACCATCCACCCGAGCTGCTTCATACAACTGTGGATTAATAGACGACATCGCTGCCAAATAAACAATTGCATCCCACCCCATTCCATTCCATATATTGTGAATGACCCATAACGGTCGAAAATAGCCTGGATCTGTCATTAGCTCAACCCGCTCAAATCCCAGGTCAACTAACAGGTTATTAATGCTTCCATTTTGTGTCGAGAACATCATAACGGTGATCCCAACGATAACAACCCATGATACAAAGTGCGGCGTATATAAAATCGTTTGAATTGTCGTCCGAAAAAAACGTAACCGAATTTCATTTAATAGTAGAGCTAATAAAATAGGTGCAGGAAAATAAAAGATAATATCATAAATACTTAAAACAAACGTATTCCATAATAAATTTAAGAAAACCCGCTCTTCGAACAGTCGAATAAAATGTCCAAATCCTATCCACTCACTTTGGAAGAAGCCTTTAAACGGATCATATTCCATAAAAGCAACGGACAAGCCAACCATCGGCCCATATTTAAATAAGAGGAAGAACAATACACCAGGTAACATCATGAAATAAAGAGGAATCCCTCTTTTTATCAATTTGATTCGTTCGTTCTTCTTATTTATTTGTACATGTTTGTTACTATGTATTTCTGTGTTTGACTGAGCCATAAAGACCTCCTCGTTTATGTTGTATAGACGTCTCTGTGGTTTGATCGTACAAGATTTTCATTAAGCTATTGTTTAAAACGTGTAAATTTTCTATAAACATTTCTTAATATATTTTTTACAATTAGCTAAAAACCCTTATATATAGCTATTTATTATACAAAAAAATAGATTACCTCTATCATCATTACTCATTCAATAGATCAAAAAGTGGTATACTCAAAACAAGAAAAGAAGTCTAGAGGTGCTTAAATTGTTAAAGAAAACGTTAGATAAACCTAGTTATTTAGTAATTAAAGAACAGATAGAAGACATGATTACATCTGGCCAATTTGCAATTGGGGAAAAACTCCCTTCAGAAATGCAAATGGCCAAATCCTTTCGCGTTAGCAGAGAAACATTTCGTTCTGCGATTAAGTTATTAGAACAAGAAGGGAAAGTGAATGTGAAACATGGGGTTGGTACATTTGTGACAACACCTCTACCGAACATTGATAACAGCTTAGAAAAACTAACGAAGATTGGGGAATTAATCCAGTCAGCAGGATTAATCGAAGGAGAGAAAAAAGAGTATTCAGATGTCGTACCGGCTACAAGAGAATGGGCAAACTATCTATCGATTAAGGTGGGAGAACTAGTTGTTCAACATGAACGGATTCGTACTGCAAACGGTGAACCTGTCGTTTGCTCATTGAACATAATGCCCAAAGCGATTGTAGGAAATGCATTCGAACAAGAGGAGCTACATGGTTCCTTAACCGAATTCCTAGAGAACAAATGTCATATTAGAACCATACGTAGCGATACTGAGCTTGCTGTTCCTCTTCATATTGACCGTTATTGTCAAAAGCTACTCATTCACCCTCATACAACAGTTATGCAAATGATACAGCTACACTACGATGAGCTTAACAGACCGGTTATGCTGAGCTATGACTATTTGCGTAATGATATTTTTAAATTTAGAATTAGAAGAACTCGTTAAGTCTGATACAAACAATACCCTAGTTGTTAGCCATCACTAACAACTAGGGTATTAATGCTTGATGCCTTTAATCTAAAAAGTAACCTTCAAATATATCAAGTAAATACTCAAGTGTGATCGGATCACTATAGGTCGATGCTTTACTATTAATTTCAATAACTTGACCGTTTTGAACAGCCGGCACGTTCTGCCATGTATTCAATTCAAACATTGAATCATCAGCATCCGGATTTTTACTCAAGACAATATAATCTCCAGCAAACTCAGGAACAGCTTCCAAGGAAAGTGTATAAACACCTGATTCTAGAGCCATCTCTTCTACTTGTTCAGGCATGTTCAGTTTCATTTCTTGATAAAGAATTTCTGTCCCACGTGCATAATTATCTCCAAACACATAAAGCTCATCATTTCCATTTTCAATAACAGAAACGGTCGTATCCTCACCAATTAACTCTCTAATCTCATCCCCAGCTGCTTGAGCGCGATTTTGGAAATCCTCTATCCACGCTGCCGCTTCTTCTTCTTTGTTTAAGAGCTTTCCAATTTCAAGCTGCTGTGATAAATAGTCTAATGCACCCCAAGTGTAGACAACAGTCGGTGCAATTTTACTTAGGTTATCAAGATTTTCTTGCCAGGATCCGGCAATAATTAAATCCGGATTTAATTCCTGAATTTTCTCCAAGGTCGCATCTGATACAATTTCAACGCCTTCAAGTCTTTCTTCAAATAGAGGATTAGCTTCTGTCCATTCATCAATTCCAACGATATTTCCATCTAACGCAAGAACATTCGGTCCGTTCGTAAGGGCAACGATTCTCTGCGGATTAGCAGGAACCTCAACTGGTCCTAACTCTGACTCATACGTAATCGTTTCAGCGTCAGCCTCTGTATCACTCTCCGTTGAATTACTTTCATCTGTCGACTCAGCGCTCCCACAAGCACTTAGAACGAGTACGAAAATAAACAAAAATGGTATTAATAGCTTTTTCATTTGTATTTCCCCTTTTTTATGATTTTAATAGTTTGCCATCTATCATACGCTTCATATAGTATATAACAATGAGAATCATTGTCAATTAATTATTTTATAAAAAATAACAATCATCCTTTTCATCACCTGCTTGAACCCCCTCTGACTCATAAAAAAACCTCAACCGTTAGTGACACTAACAATTGAGGAACCAATATTATTCATATTTATTTCTAGTAATCCAGTAGTCAATTGTTAAAAAACGTTTTCCGCACAGCCACATACGATGGTTCGCATTCAAAATCGACACATTACTGTCTTCCACCCATAACTGAAAACGTTCATCAAGAGGCAGGCGAACTACAAACCATTTTGTGACATAATAAATTCCTTCATCTCCCTTCCCTAACCTATTCGATTGACTCGTCAGTACAAGACCATCATCCCGTTGCTCATAACCATAATTTTCAAAGCGAAGAACGGCTGTCATTTGACCGAAAGGAAGAGGGAGTGAGATGTTTAAATACTTTTTTTCTCCATAAATATGATAGGAATAGGATGCTACAAAGACGGCATTTCCCGATTTTTTATCCGTGCGTACCCACGCGCGTGGTCGCTTTCTTCCATCTTGATCAGAATCTATCGGTATCAACTTACTGTTTACTTCAAGCTCCTCCTTTTGATCATGTAACGGCAAATCAATTTGTTCCATTTTTCTACTGGCCGATTTATAAAGCTTCGACAACAATCGAAATCCCTTATGCCAATATGTTTTCGATACTAAATCGAAGGAAAGGGGGTTCTCATAGAACTGTCTAATCTCACAATTTACTCGATGAGAATCAAAATCGTATTGGTCAAATAAGCTTAAATCATCTATAAGCCCTTGGCATCGACTATCCGTTGAGGATTTTAATTGATTCCTCTCAAAGAAATTTGCTCCTATTTTCCACTTTCCTGTAATTTGGCTAAATGGAATTCCATAGATGTTCGTAGACATTTTTGGCAAGATCATTAACCAGCCTAATACACCTACTAGCACAAAACCAAACGCATTACCAATTCCATGTAGTGTCACCATATCAGGAATAAGAATCAGATCTACTCGCAATAAGCGACCAAGTCCATAGTAAAAGGCAAGAGACATTGTAAACAGAAGAATTAATCCCGATAAACTAATTAAAAAATACCCGACCAAATACGTCTGTTTCTTTCGCACATATTTAATAACTAAAAACGTATATATCCATAAACAAAGTACAAACAATACAACAAAAATAAATTCAATCAAACGAGAGTATGTAATACCAACTGCCACACCTATCGGACTAATCATGACACCAATCGTTGCTAACCGATAGCTTTTAGGCAAATTACATCCTTCCCTAAGTACTCTGCCTAACAAACCAAGAAAAATAGGAGTCACAAAGGCTGAATAATGAAAATGAATGGCTGTTAATAGAATAATTAATGAACCAAAATTCATCACATCAAATCCAAATTGAAACACTGTAAACCAGCCACCACCAAGCAAAAGATACATTAAGCCAATGTCAATACTCGTCTCCTCAAGAAACGTCAATCCTCTAGCTGACAACCTAGCAAAGCCATAGACAAACACTATACCTGTCCACAATAACCAACCGATAGATACCATTCCCGCTAGTACTCCTGACGGAATGAAGAAAGATATAAATGCCATTAATGAGCCAACCGGAAATAAATGAACAGCAACCCTATACGTTTTAAAGTATTCGCCATGGCGATCCTTCGTTTCAGTCAAGTAAAGGATTAACGGTACGAGTACAAGAATGGAAAATAACAATAATCGTTCGATTAGTCCGATATTAAGAATAGAAAAAGACGCAAGCCAAACTATAAGTCCAGCAATCGCCTGTATCATGATTGTTCTTCTCATCGCTCTCTCCTTTTTACAGCAAGTTCAATGATTTTTCTTTCCGGGGCTTTACCTCACTCGGAAGATTCCCATTAAAGTCATAATATTGAACCGTAAACGTGCCCTTATAGCCAAAAATCGTTCCGAAATAACGATTTTGCACATCCACTTCAATGTGAAACCTATTTTGCTCATCATTAAACCATTCTTTTGCAGTCGCTTTTGCTGAGAAAAGACTTGGTAGCTCCATAGTCTTTTGCTCTCTATTAATAAACAGTGGTCCAGACACAAGCTTTATCCCTCCATTTGACATAACGTCTATATCAAGGCTTGTGACTAAGTCCTGATCAGAACCTAAATAATCTATAACCTTCCTCTGATTTTCACTATAAACCATCGTTGCATCAAAATGCCTGGTTCTCTTAAAATGAAATTTTCGTATCCAAGCCATACATTCCTGACCGCATGAGTTCAAATATGCGTAATTTTCTAAAGAAAATGGAATGTTTTGTCCTCGTTCTGAGAATGTCAAACGCTTCATTCCCCCCAAGTGAAGAAAAGGGCGCATCCATATACGCCCTCCCCATATTTCATTCATAACACCCTCAGCTCTACTTGCCACAGCTTGTTCACTCGACAATGCAAACTTACGCTTAATTTCCGGATGTAAGTATTGATAACCTTCTCCCAACGCTCTTTCATAGATTGATGGCATTTTCTTCACCTACTACGTACTCGATTTCTCTTACAATGATTAGCACTTGGTAAATCCTTTAGATTCAAGGTCGTTAGTAGTGAGTATCCAATCATCGCAATTGTTAATGTTAAAGGATTGAAAGGTGCTGCCAAAACAATAGCACTACTCATTATAGCGCCCACCCCTAAACAAATAAGCGCTACAATATTGATAACATGCAACCACCATTTTCGACCTATCCATAAAAACAATAACCCAAAACCGATTTGTAGCACTCCTAATATATAGAGGAACAACTCCTCATGTCCTTGAAACAAACCAGTACCTTGTAACAGCTCTAACTCTCCCGCATCTTGAAACAATATTTTCGGTACTAGTCCTTGGTATATCCAAATAAAAGCAAGCACAAAGCTAGCAATCATTTGATAAAGACTTCTCACCATCGAAATTTGAGGTGAAATCCCCTTCTCAAGCCACAGTCTTAAACAGTCAAAGCTCCAAGCAGTCGCCCATCCCATAAGGGGTTTAAATACGACATTCATTATTCTACCCAAATAGCCAAAACGAGTAGCATAATCATATTGTGTCAAAAAAACAATTCCGTCACTAGTTTGTGTATATTTCCAATAGCCACTCCCTTCCGCAATTAAAGAAAGTGGATGATTCGCCCAAAATTTTAATGCTGAAACACGCTCATTTTTTTTCATAACCGTTTTAACACTTTTACCTGTTCCTTTAATCGTTAGTCCAAATCCAATATTCGTTTGATATAGAAAATGCTGCGGATCGGCTTCCTTCTCTTTCGGTAAATAAGTAATGTTCGTAAAACGCAAATCCCACTGCTCATGTAAATCTGGTTTTTGCGTATAGTCCCATAATTTCTCCATTTCAGCATTAATGAGTGTCTCCACATAAATTGGCTTTGACTTTGACATATCCATCTCCTTATTCACACGATCAATAAAGGTTTATTCGTTAGGACGATTGTAACACAAGTTCTCTACTTGTTTAATATTGTTGAATATACAATTTGATTCCAATTATAGAGTATAATGATCGGATTCCAATAAGTTTAGAATAGACGAGGTGACTTATACGTCCTAACAGACAGTATATCGAGCGTCATATTAACCGTTCGAGGTCACCTATTAATACACTTTCATCATCTTTGATGGAACCTCATTCCACTATTCCCTTCATAAAGCATCTTTTAACTATCCTTTCTGATCCTCGTTACAAAAAAAAAGCAACGACCACTATTTAGTCGTTGCCTTCTTCATTTTTCTTCTTTCACTTAAGACATGACCAACCCCTTTAAAGAAGCGCCCATTGATCATCATAATGATCCCGTCTAACATTGGCATATTTATAATACCACCTGTCATCCTAGCCATTCCTCTTAAAGGTTGGTAATAGATCGACATCATGATAAGGTTAGCCGTACTTCTTTTCCCGATTTTTTTCAAAGTCCAATAGGAAAATGTCACAAATCTAAACAACAAACGACCGAATAATCCTTTCGCATACTGACATTGTTCAATCGTATCTGTGTAGCCAAGTGGCTTACCTCGATTCCAAATTGATTGTGGTACGTTACGTCCTAATAGTTGCTCAAATTCGTCGACATGTACCTTCTTTATCATTCCTGAAAAGTAGGAAGGAAGCTTCTCTTTATCATATGGAAGCGGAGCAATCGTCCCTTTCACATATAGTGAATCCTGTAAACGAATATCGGCGCTAGACGCCCCAACCATAATGATATAGTCAGCCTCTTCCACTTCCCATTGATTTGTCTTTACATTAAAATAACGAAATGTTTTATCATCAAATGGGATCGTGACACGTTTTGTCTCACCTGCATTAATAAAGACTTTCTTAAAACCTTTCAACTCTTTCTTAGGTCGAAAAATATGACTTGATTGGCAACCAACATATAATTGTGCAACTTCCATCCCCGCAACTTGTCCCGTATTGGTTAAATCGAAGGAAACGAGGTTCTCCGTTACGTCGATAATTGCATAAGCAAATGTTGTATAGCTTAGGCCAAATCCAAATGGAAAAAGAACATCGACCTTCGCCGTATCATAATAACGATAGCCTATAAAAAGTCCCTCCCGATATTCAACACTTGCTTCCTCTCCGGGAAAGTGGTGATACGAAGGCGTATCTTCATAGCGAAACGGATATGACTCTGCCAACTTCCCTGAAGGATTGACATCGCCTGACAACACTCTCAAAATGGCTCTTGCACCTGCTTGTCCACCTAAATAGCCATGCACTAGCCCTCTCACCTTATGAATCCAAGGCATTTCAACTGCTGAACCACAAGAAAGAATGGCAATCATATTCGGGTTGACTTCGTGCAGCGCATGAAGCAATTCAATTTGATTATCAGGAATCTTCATACTTTGTCGATCTAATCCTTCAGCTTCAGTCACTTCATCTAGACCGATATACAACAAGGTCACATCTGCTTGTTTCGCTAGCTCGCATGCCTTTTGAATCTTCTCCGTGTTTCTCTTTCCATAACGCTCAAATCCAGGCTCAAAACCGATGCTGTCAATACCTGATTCTTGAAAACAATCTAGCGTATGATCCAAAATTGTCGGATTAACGAGCGAGGAGCCTGCCCCTTGATAGCGAGCATCCTTTGCAAAATCTCCAACAACAGCAACCTTTTTACCATATTTCAATGGTAATATATTGCCTTCATTTTTTAATAGAACGATCGACTCTTCCGCAACCTTCTGTGACACTCGATGATGTCGCTCCACATTAAACTTAGCATGTGGCTTCTTATAAGCTGACTCCGTTGTAAAAATTAGCTCTAACAAACGATCCACGCATTCATCCAAAACAACTTCCTCTAGCTTTCCATCACGAATCGCTTGAACGATCTCTTGATCGGTTTCGCCTGCTGTTGTCGGCATTTCTAGCTCATTCCCTGCTAACAGTCCAGACACACGATCATTGCTACCACCCCAATCAGTAATTACGGTACCATCGTATTCCCATTCGCCACGAAGAATAGCTTGCATGATATGCATATTTTCATTCGTATATGTACCATTCAATTTATTATAGGAAGACATAACAGCCTTCGTCTTCCCTTCCTTAACAGCAATTTCAAATGCCGTTAAGTACAGTTCACGTAACGTACGTTCATCAACAATTGCATCAATTGACATTCGTCTTTTCTCTTGATTATTTACCGCAAAATGCTTCACGCAGGCCGAAATACCATATGACTGAATACCTCTAATATAACTAGCGGCCATTTTCCCAGCAAGATATGGATCCTCACTAAAATATTCAAAATTCCTTCCACATAGAGGATTTCGTTTCATATTCACACCTGGTCCAAGTAACACATTCACTTCCTGAGCAATCGCTTCCTCACCAAGATACTCTCCAACTTTCTCTCCAAGCTCAGCATTCCAGCTATTGGCCACGGTTGCTGCAGTCGGAAAGCAAGTTGCTGGATTTCCAAGGTTCAACCCTAATTTATCAGCAGCAACGGCTTGTCTACGGATTCCATGTGGACCATCAGCAAAAAAGATGCTATTGATACCAAGGTGTTCAATCTCTTGTGATTGCCAGAAATCTTTTCCGGACATTAACGAAGCTTTTTCTTCTAATGTCATCTTTGCTATTAATTCTTTATGTTTCATTTCTATTCCTCTTTTGTAAGTTAAGAGTATCTCTATTAATTAAACCCAATTAATTTTTTGGAAACTTTATAAACCCCAACCGAAACCATCCGACCTGGACGACCGGGGAGATGAACAATTGGCCCTAATAAGCCATATTTTAAATAGCCATACAAACGTGTATCCTGCTCTTTTATATACTTCCAAAGCTCCTTTTTCTTACGAAGGTTTTCCTTTGTCCCAGACTTAATTAACAGGAAGGTTGAAATAACCGTTACAATTTCTAAATGCTTTAACAGATAATGTCGAAGGTTCTCATCTTCAACTTCATGGATCTGTACTGACTCAATAAGAAGTTTATTCACTTTAATATGTTGGTCGACCCTTTTAATCATGATGCTTTCCTGAACGGATTGTCCTTCTCGTCCAATATAATATCGATAGAAATCAACATTCACATAATAGATAGTCTTTACATATGGAAGAGGTGTATACACGTATATATTGTCTACGTAAAACGTATGCTTCGGTAGCTCTAGCTCACACTCTCTTAACAGCTGAGTTCGATAGATGATGGAATGCATCAAGATATATTTCCCTTTCGGAAACTTCTTCATCTCATTCCAAGTAAACACTTTACCTTCTGGAAGAACCTTATCATATTTTATAATCTTTTTATAAGTGGCGCCTTCCTTTTCGTAAACGAAATTACTGACAATCATATCAACTTTCTTCTCTTTTTCTACAAGACTTTGAAGAGTGTCTAGTAATTTCAAATAGGCTCTAATATCGACCCAATCATCACTATCAACCACTTTAAAGTACAACCCAGTTGCATGTCTGATACCGGCATTAACAGCCTCACCATGCCCCCCATTTTCCTGATGTATCGTTTTGATGATCGTTGGATAGCGTTTCGCATACTCATCTGCAATCGCAGCTGTTTGATCCATTGAGCCATCATTCACTATCAGAATCTCTACATTTTCTCCTCCAGGCAAAAGAGATTCAATACAATGCCTCATATACTCTGCTGAATTATAGCACGGTATAACTACTGATAATAGTTTCATATGCACACTACCTTTACATTTCGTCCTTTTCAGGCTCTTACTAAACTAAGAAACATTTCTACACCTTCTTCATTCATTTTACAACCCCTTTATCACTTAAGATAGAGACTTTCTTAGCTTTTTATGTTTATTACCCTTCTTTTTTACAATTTCATAACAAACTTAAAACTTTGTTAAGATATAAAAAGCCGTATGAAGGTGATCCCTATCATAACGACTGACTCATTTCTCGTATGTACGTTTGAAAGCTTAATACCGTATTAGATTGCATCCCTCTTTTTCTAGTAATCAAATATACATTTTGAGGTATCTTTTCCTTTAATTTAAGTACCTTTATACACTCATTCTGGAGAGAATTCTCTGTAAAGTCGTTCGAAATCGCCACTAACCCTTGTAATTGACACAACCTGTGAGCTGTTAATACATTTCCAAATTCATGCTTCACATTTGGCGTAAATCCAAACTCTAAGCATTTTTCAACAAATACATTCTCTTTCCCTTTAACTGGTGCCTTTATGACTAGTGTTTCCTTATTTAATTCCCATAATGACACCTCGTCTTTTTGAGCTAGCTGATGTTCATTTGATACCACAACAACGACTTCTCCATGACCAATTAATTCATACTCACAATCAATAATATCCGCACCGTCCCCGACAATCAATCCAACATCAACCTCTTCTTCGAGCATACTCTCAATCGGATATTCATCTGGAACTTCCCTTAACTTCAGAGTAATCTCAGGGTTTAATTCCGTAAAACGATACACAATATCAACAGGCATAATCGTCATTGCTGAATAAGAAATCACAACATTTAAAACACCTTTTTTTCCACTAATAATACTAATTTCTTTCTTTATATCTTCCACTAAGTAACATATATGCCTTGCACGCGCATGCAAAAGTTCTCCACACTCGGTCGCTTCCATTCCGCGCGGTCCTCTCGTGAAAAGCTCTGCTTCCAAATCCATCTCCAATTGTTTAATTGTTTTACTTAATCCTTGTGGTGTAATAAACAATTCCTTTGCCGCTGAATTCACGCTTTTCTTTTCGTAAACTTTTATAAAATGTTGCAACACTTCGATATTCATAACGCCATATACACATCCTATGCTAGTAAAGCTAGTATAGCACCGTACTTCCTTTATATCAAACTACTTTCCTGTTATTTCCATAGTCGCTCTTTGTACGGTCGCTACGAAAGCTTAAACTTTTGCTAACGTAAGGTTCTATTAGATTACGTGTGAAACGTAAATAAGCTTGTATTTTAAACAAAAGGATATTTGATATAATAAGAAAGAAATGAAAATGTGCAAACAAATGCAAACTATTCAACCAGAACATAAAGGAGACATTCGCATGTATGATTATTTAATTATCGGAGCTGGATTATTCGGTTCCGTATTCGCATATGAAGCTACAAAGAGAGGAAAGTCATGCCTCGTCATAGACAAGCGTGATCATATCGGAGGCAATGTGTATACTGAGAAAATCGAGGATATTCATGTACATAAGTATGGCGCACATATTTTCCATACAAATGACAAAGCCACTTGGGACTACATTAATCAATTCGCTGAATTTAATCGCTACACCAATTCTCCTATCGCAAATTATAAAGGGGAACTATACAATCTCCCTTTTAATATGAATACATTTAATAAGCTTTGGGGTGTAACGACTCCTGCTGAAGCAAAACAAAAAATCAAAGAGCAGCGGGAAGCTGCTAAAATAACAGATCCTAGCAATTTAGAAGAGCAAGCCATTTCTCTAGTCGGTACGGACATTTATAAAAAGCTCATTAAAGGCTACACGGAAAAGCAATGGGGACGAGCCGCGACTGAGCTTCCAGCCTTTATTATTAAAAGGCTTCCTGTTCGCTTTACGTATGACAATAATTATTTCAATGATCGCTTTCAAGGAATTCCTATCGGGGGCTACACTTCTATCATTGAAAAAATGCTAGAAGGGATCGACGTTAAATTAAACATCGACTTTTTTCAAAATAGAAATGAATTAGAACCATTAGCACATAAAGTTGTCTTTACCGGGATGATTGACCAATATTATGACTACCAGTATGGTGTGTTAGACTACCGTAGCTTGCACTTTGAAACGAAAGTGTTAAAGGACATAGAGAATTATCAAGGGAATGCCGTTATTAACTATACCGATAGAGAAACATCTTACACAAGAATTATTGAGCATAAACACTTTGAATTTGGTACACAAAACACAACTGTCATTACAGAGGAATACCCGAAAGAATGGGAGCCTGGCGATACACCTTATTACCCTATTAATGATGCCCACAATAACGAGATATACCGAAAATACAAAGCATTAGCCGACAAAGAAACAAATGTCATTTTCGGCGGTCGACTTGCGACCTATAAATACTATGACATGCATCAAGTGATCGCTGCTGCTTTAACAACCGTACAAAAGGAATTTATCACTTATTAACAAGATGAAAGGTAAGATCGAAAAAGAAAAACAAATGGGGCTGGGACAAAAGTATTTTCATAAGTGAAATACCGAATAAATCTAGAGTGGAGCACATTCACCACTCCTGAAATATACTTCGCTACGTTATCTAAATGTTCGGATTCTCAGCTAAACACTTTTGTTTTGTCCCAGCCTCGCTTTTACGTTATCTCGTCTTTTTTCTCTTGATGAGACCTAGCAGGAGGCCTCCAATGCTATTAACTCAAATGAATGAAAGTCGAGCGCACCTTCTCCTTTGAAGGTAAAATACAGCGCCTTCACTCCATTTTCAACTTTTGTATTCGTACGAAATTGGCGATATTCTTTACTTGGTTCAATTTCTATTTTCGCGAATGGTTCCCCATCCATTGAATCTGACACATATATAAATCCAACTGCCTGACCACAAACCTTTACAGAGATTTCTTTTAAATGATCTAGTTGAAAATATTTAAACCCTGCTTTCGCACCATCTCTCATATTTGCTATATATTGTGTTGACCGACTTTCACGATCCTTACCACTTTGGGTAAAATAAGGGTGGTCTTTAAAAGTCACATGACCAAAATAAACGCCATACCGACCTGCTCCATTACGCGACATTAAGTGACAAGCTATCCTTGCCTCATATTTACCTTCCCCACGTAAAGGACCTTGATTTAGACCACAACTTGTCATTTCTACCTGCTCAATAGAACCATCATCTTCTATTTCAATACGCTCCGCAGCCGCTTGCCTTGAATAATGATGACGATTCGTTTGTCGATGATAAAATACATACCATCGCCCTTCAACTTCAACAATACTTCCATGGTTATTCCCGATATAATTTAACGCGTCTTGGTCCTTCTTTGAGCCATTAATGTATAAATCCCCATTACTAATAATCGTTCCCCCATAAACAAAATCACGAGTTGGACTTTTACTCGTTGCATAACAAAGCTCATGACCATTTATCGAGGAATAAATAAAATAGTACGTATCGTTTATTTTCCTCATTGAACTTGCTTCAAAAAATTCATGTCCTTCAAATCCCGTACCCTCTGCATGACCGACTTTTGAAAAAATTAATTTAGGCTCTGATATAGCAGTTTTCATATCAGAATCAAGCTCAATAACATATCCTCCATTAAAGGCCTTCTTCTTCCAGCCTGTAAGAAAAAACGGAACAGGCTTCTTCGGTGCAAAACCATAATATAAGTAGACTCTCCCATCATCATCAACAAAGATAGCAGGATCAAATAAATAAGGAGCTCCCCACTCTTCTGATAATTTCCGACCATCGGTTCTATGGCTGACATACCCATAAAACTCATACTCACCAGCAGGCTCATCACACACAGCTACCCCAATCACACTTCGAAAACCTAACGTATAATATAAGTAATACCTTCCATCTGCCCCTCTCGCTACATCAGGTGCAAACATTTGATACAAGCCTAGTCGATTCATCGGGTCTTGTTTTTTTCGATAAATTGTCCCTTCATATCGCCAAGCACTTAAATCATCTACAGGTGCAGACCAGCAAACATAATCATTTAAACAGAAAAGCTTCCCATTAAACCGATCATGTGATCCATAAACATACAGTCGGTCATTAAATACATAAGGTTCGCCATCTGGAATATACTCAAAGCTCGGTAAATATGGATTAAACGCCTGACGTTTCTTCATTTCTCCTCACCACCTTTTCTCCATCACTTTAAACCCTTCATGAAAGGGACTACCTTACATGAAGGGCCATGTAACATACTAATAAGTGTCTTTATCCTTTAGCTAACTCTACAATTTCCTTTAAGTCAGGATTAAACCCTTTCACTGCTCTATCACCCAACACCGTAACAGGGATTCCCATAAACCCAAACTTTTCAACTTCCTTTTGATACTCACGATTCTTTAGTACATCCCTTACTTCAAAAGCAATCCCTTCATTCTCTAGCATTTGTTTCACATACGTACATTCTACACAGCCATCAGCTGAATAGACGATCACTTGTTTACTCACTTAAATTGCCACCTCTCATAAGTTATGTAGTGAGTATTATACAGGATCAAGAAAAAGAATGTTAATTCTAGTGCTCACAGAAGAAGCTCTAAGCGTCGTACGAAGGCGACGCTCTCCTTTGAGTTTGCCAACACCCTCTATGCTTTTCCCGCATTTCTTCCTCGATTTTATACTCCCTTATCTTTTACAGCGCGTGACTTATGTGCCCCCTACCACCGCCTTTGCTGTCCATCGAAGAGACAAAAGTAGCACACAAATGACAAAGGGATTCCTCATTCCTTTAAATTGGGGAAACGTCGCTTCCTGAGAAGAAAAGAGAATCCTCATGCCTCTATTTGAGCTAAATAAGGCCAAAAGGAGCCATAAAAGCCGAAATAAGGGAATGAGGAACCGTAACAACATGAAAAAGTGAAATAAATGAAAAATAGCGGAATGAGGAACCGCATACAGCACGTGTCCTATACGCCCCATCTCCGTCCACCACTCTTCTATCCATCGGAGAGAGACAAAGGAAGCTAAGAAAAAGGTGGTAGCGTGCGTCTTAGACAGACGTTACAATGGTTTTGAGTTGATCTGAATGTTCCTGTAACGTACGAAGCCACACCACCCGCTTCATCCATTGCTCGCTTGAAACGAGAAACCCACTCATATCAACAGGCAACGGTTTCGCTCATTGCTCAAAAGCCACCTAAAAAATAAAAAACAAAACTTTTCAGTGCCTTTCGTTAGGATTCAACTTTCTTAAACTGATTCACTTCACTATTTAAGTCATTAACAATTTCGCTGTTTCGCTCAGCCTCATTCGCAATATGTGTAATCGATTCAAGCAGGCTATTGGTATTTTCACTAGAATGTATCACCACATTTACACTTTCCTCTACTGCTGACGTTATACCTTGTATTCCTTCAGCCATACTAGTCGAAATACGCTTTAAATCTGCTGCCTTAGAGCTAAAATGATCGAGCATCTCACTCATATTGTCAGCATCCTTCTTATAAACATTCGCAACATCAACAAAACCATCGTAATCAGTTAATACCTTATCAGTTATGTAAGCTATAATTTCATTCGCATTCCCGACTAGTTCATCTACCGATTTTGTTACTAATGTACTTATCGTTTGAATATCATTCGCTGTTTCTTGTGTACTCTCCGCCAACTTCCGTATCTCTTCAGCAACAACAGCAAAGCCTTTGCCTGCATTACCCGCTCTTGAAGCTTCAATTGATGCATTTAAAGCTAACAAGTTCGTCTGAGATGAGATCTCTAAAATATTGGCTGTTAGTTCATTAATTCTTTCTACAGAACGACTATTTTTAATGGACGTTTCCATCGTTTCTTGAATATCCGCAATAATCTTTTCGGTTTGTTGCTTACTTTCATTTGATTTCGTACGAACTTGATCCGCACGTTCAACGATACTGTCAACCTGAACTGAATTCGATTGTGCATCAGCTGCGATTTCATTCGCTTCAGTAAGAACCTCTTGAGCTCCATAATCAATTGTTTGTAATGTGCTACTAACTTCCTCCATACTTGCCGATAATTCATTTAAGGAAGCTGAAATAGTCGAAGTCGAATCCTTACTACCTGTAATATTCACTTCTATTGTTTCTGTAGATTTCTTTATTAAATGCGAGCCCGATTTGATTGAAACCATCGCGTTTTGCAACGTATCCAAAAAGCGGTTAATTCCGATAACAATTTGTCCGATTTCATCTTTAGAACGATTTTCAATTCGTACTGTTAAATCACCTTCACTACGTTCTAGCTTGTCAATAATTCCCCCAAGATTTCCATTTACCTTTTTCAAAGGTTGAATAATCGATTTCACTGACAACCAGAAAGCAACTGCAACTGACACGATAAAAACCGCAGCCATGGACATAATAATTGCCGTCGAACGATTCACCCGTGAATTAATTAGTTGCACCTCATGATCAATGCTTCCATCTAGCACTGTCTGGAAATGATTTTCCGTCGTCATAATTTCATTTGCTGTCGTTTCAAATGCTGCATAACTTCCATCTACCGCTTGTCTATCCCCTTGCCTGATGAATTCAGCAATCTGAGTCGCTTGTTCTAAGTATGCTTCTAAATTTTCCTGATAAGGAGCATAAGCTTCTTGAAGATCTTGATTCATCGCCTTTTGAGAAAAATCCGCAGTGATGTCAGCGATTTCATTCTTACTAGTAGTCGTTTGTTCAATACTTGTTAACATCAGATCAGATATCGATGCATTGTTTGAATCCTCATCTAATACATACCTTTGAACGGCTAATTCTAACTGCCCCATTTCCTTAGCAAGCTTTACCTGTTCATACTCTAAGTTAATAAAAGAATCAGAAATCAAGTTTGCCGAAAGCTGCACTTGTGAATTCGTGATCCCACTTAATGTCGTATTCAGCGTAAAAAGAAACGATAAGAAAATCAGTATAAATAATATTCGATTCGCAATTGATTTACGCAAAGTCGTCAACTCCTAGATTCATAATCTCTATTAGTATATTTGATCTAGGAAATAAATACCTATCAATAATCCGTTGATAGTATCATCATATTTTAGATACACGACTGTCCTCACTTAACCTTACTTGTTCTCCGCCTTTTACCTCATAAATGATTCCGTCCACATTCAACCAAACAGATAGTGCATTAGGATTAAGGGCAAATTGACTATCAGCTGAAAATTTAAGATTCCGAAAAGCTTTTAAATAATCAACAATCTCCATATTTGTTGCATACCAAATATCTTCACGCCCGCCAACCAATTTACAAAACGATTCAATCATATCCCAATTCATATCGTTGTCAAACTCGTAGCTATGCCCCCAAACATATAACATATACAAATATTGCTGCTTATGAAGGCTTATAAACTCTTCAGCAAACTTCATTAAATGATGATTGTGATGGCAGGTTGGATTCCATTCAAGGAAATCATCAGGCATTGAAAATGTACCCGTACTATGAACGTACGGGCATATTCAATACCGAGAAACGGCAATAGTTCTTTAATCAATTGATTATACGATCCATTTGGATATGACAATCCTCTAACCGTATAGCCTGTGACAGACTCTAACTCTTTACGATCATTCATAATTTCTTCTATAAGCTGCTCTTTCGGAGATCTAGCAATAGTAGGATGGGTCACCGTATGTGCAGATACCTCATGACCTTCATAAAGTTCAGTTACTTCATCTATTGCAATTCGATCATCAATACCCATTAAACCTGAGTTCAGGTGAAACGTTCCTTTTAGTCCATATTGATTGAATAATGAAACGAGCCTTCGATCGGCACCTTTGCCATCATCGTAACTTATCGTTAACACTTTATGCTTCCCTTCTGGAAATACTAACATCACTTTCGGCATAGAGATCACCTCGATTTTAATAGACGTGCATCAAACCATTCGATAGAGTGCGCTTATTTCCCTGCTTATAAGAAAAAAACGCGCAGCCAAAAAGAACTGGAAAAGTTTAGTTTCAACTTTTTCGGTGCTCTTTAAGAGTTGCGCGGAGCCGTTACAGCGGTTTTAAGTTCTTATGAAAGTGGAACGTATAACGAGCTTAATCCATTTAAAGCTACCTTCATTAAATTCTTAACTTCTAAAACAATTTGAACTCAATATTACTCAATTTCCCTCACGATACATAGCTTCCATCGCCTTTCCAATCTCCATTAAATAAGCCTCTTCTTCTTTTGTCCAAAAGCTAGGAAATTGAAAATCTATCATGTCCGAATCCGTTAACTCTTCCATTTGCTCAAGCTGCAAAGCAAGCTCCTCTTTATCTTCTACATGCTTTGTTGCTACATCTGTTAACTTAATTAGAACGTCAAACGCCTCTTGTGATTGCGGAGGGATACCGTCTTTTATTAATCGCTTAATGGATGCTAGTATATCTAACATCTCCACATCCATTTGTTTTCGTTGCTCCTTCGAAAGAGAGAAATACCAATCGGCCACATCATCTGAAAAGTTTTCTTTGATCCATTCGTTTTGGTCATCCTCATGCTCGATTTGATACAATAATGACGTTAGAACGGTTGGCGTAATAGGCTTATCTGCTTTAATGAAGGATTGAACTCGTTCCACTGCTTCAATCGCGCGATTTAATTCATCTCTTTTTTCGACTAATAGCTTATGCTGTAATGGTAAAGACTTTTCTAATGTAGAAATCGTTTCATCCGATAGAATATTTTTAATGTCTTGTAAAGAGTAACCCAAAAATTTCAGCGACTGAATCTGCTGAAGTCTCGTCAACTCTCCCATACCATACAAACGATGCCCAGAACGATTTTGCTGAGTCGGAACAAGTAAACCTAACTCTTCATAAAATCGTAACGTCCTCACTGTAATTCTCGCACGTCGTCCAAACTCACTAATCGTAAAAGCCTGCTCTTCATTCATCATCATACACCCTTTCTCCATGTCATAATTCAAGATTAGCATGGAACGTAACGGAATGCGCAAGAGCACAAAACAAAAACTTAAAAATCTTCATTCACCAAATCAGCAACAACACCACCACTAGCCGTTTTACTCCCTGCACTTGCAGCAATAATTAATTGTGCAGGATGTGAAATTGTCATGTCTCCACATGCATACACACCTTCAATATTCGTTCGTCCAAATGGATCGACTTCTACTCCACCTCTATCATTCATTTTACAACCTAGCGCTTCTGCTAATGCTGACGATTGCTTTAATCCAGTTCCAACAAACCCGCCTTCTCTTTTTATTTCACTACCATTTTTAAATTGAACCGTTTCTAGCTGACCATTGCTTCCTCGTAAAGCGATAATGTCAGTCTCTATTAATTGAATATTTTTCGCTTCTAGTTGTTCCTTTTGCTCTTGTGTTAAAATATCTTTCCCATTCGTACAAATAACTAAGTCTGTACTCCAGTTATAAATCATCTTTATCATATGAAAGGCATGATCATTTTCTGCTATGACAACTAATGCACGATCCTTTAACTCCCATCCATCACAAAATGGGCAGCTAAATAAGCTACTACCATAGAATTGATCAATGCCTTTGATAGTAGGTAGATTATCCTTAAGACCAGTAGCCAATATGACCTTCCGAGAACGGAGAGGTTCGCCTGCTGCTGTCTCGATCAAAAACGCTTGATTTTCCTTCTTAATATCAATCACTCGTTTATTTTGAATCTTAATACTTGGATACTTGCTTAAATCTCCTTTCGCTATCCTTTTAAAATCAGACGGATTAATCCCATCTCTCGTAATGAACCCATGCGATTCTTGTGTAACTGCATTTCTAGGCTTATCCTCATCAATTAACACGATATTCTTTCTCGCTCTTCCGAGTACAAGTGCAGCATTTAAGCCAGCTGCTCCACCACCGATAATAACGCAATCTAATAACATATTACTCCTCCTCATTATCATCAATAAATCTATTATAGATATTTAATATCTATAATAACTCCAAAAATTTTTGACCCTTATGTAACCGTCACATAGTAAGCCACATTAAGCTCATGATCAAGTAACACAGTGCTTCTTCTGAGCAGCGATCTTTTTCGCAATATCGACAATTGTCTTTTTACTTAGTTCATCCTTCATTTTTGTTTCTGCTTCTATCATCACATTTTCAATTAAGCAAGCTTCATTCCTAGACCACGTTTCATGCTCTAACGAACAACTAAATAAAGTCGTGTTTCCCTCAATTGCATAAATGACATCCAAAAAAGAAACCTCACTAGACCTTTTAACAAGACTATACCCACCTTTCACCCCTGGAGCCGATTCAATTAGCCCTGCTTTCACGAGCTTGGTCAATATTTTAGACAAATAAGTTGCTGAAAGATTTTGAGCAGTCGCTAACTGTTCAACTCCAACTGCTTTCCCTTTCTGCGCTAACGTCAAGAGAACCATGGTGTGTAGAGCATAATTAGTCGCTTTTGAATATTTCATAGTTGTCACCTCTACTAGAACATTTATAGACCTTTAATGTCTTTAATTGATTATATTTGATCCTGAACTTCGTTTCAAGTTTTTTGTTTTGCCGTTATACATTGTTCGAATCATAAAACATGAGATAGTTCCTTCGCAAAAGCACCGTAACCTAAAAAAAGATGTTTTAGAAAAAATATCAAATTTAATATCAGCAATAAAATTTTTCCCCCGCGAAAAAGCTAGTGGCTGAAGCGCAATGGAACGAATCTGTGACAGCCACTTTTAAGCCGGTGTAATTTTACTTATCGCAAAATTTCACCGGCTTTTTCAGTTCAGAGGAGGGTTTTGTCCCTGTCTCTACCCATGACAGCCACTACTACTAAAACAAATAGGCTCACTTAATCTTCAAGTATACATTTATGTATACGATAATTTAAAATTAATAAATCCTATAAATCTAGTGTTTCCCCTAGCTTTAAAATCATTAATTTTTTTGATCCCTTACGCTTATTCCATGCCTTTTTTAAACGATCTAACGCCTCTTTCGGGGTGTCATCAGCAAGACGAAAAGCATCATAATGCATAGGAATAAAAGTAGATGCATTCAATTCTTGAAAGCATTGAACCGCTTCTTCGGGAGTCACATGTTGCTGTTTCATAAACCATTCTGGCTCATACGCACCAATTGGTATTAGAGCATAATCAATTTGATAGCTTCTACCAATTTTTTTGAAAATTGGGTGATACCCTGAATCCCCAACGAAAAAAATGGTTTTACTCCTCTCCTTTACCATCCATCCCCCCCATAGAGACTTATTTAAATCTAACAATGACCTCCTTGACCAATGAAGTGTTGGGAGAAACGTTAATTCTAGCTGTTTATGCAACATGCAATCCCACCAATTAAATTCCTTAACATTTGTTATCCCTTTCTGGAGAAACAAACGTTTCAACCCCTTTGGAACTAAAAAAAGCGGATCACCTTTCAACTGATAAATTGAGTTGAAATGTAAATGATCATAGTGATTATGTGAGATGAGTACAATATCAATTTCAGGCATATCTTCTAACATAATCCCTGGCTTCGATAACCGTTTTTCAAAGCCAACACGTGAGGCCCATACTGGATCAGTCACTATATTTAAGCCTGATAATTGAATAAGAAAAGTAACATGTCCAATCCAAGTAATCGTTCCAAATTCACGATTACTATATATCTCATGTATTTTTGTTTTCTTCGTATGTGGTACTTTGTACGATAAATCCTTTCTTTTTAACCATCTTTCAGCCTGCCATTTCATGATATCACGCATTCTCACCTTCGTTACTCCAACAAACTGCTCGTCATTTCCCACATACTCACCTCTCTAATGCGATAGCCTCTATCCTTAGTTAAGACGTGTGTTGCCGCTATAAGTGTTTGAAATGATATGAACGTGCACTTCTTTTAGGTAAACGTGTAACAAATGGAGATAACGCTCTTCTTTTGAACCTGCAACAATCCGTTTGATTCTCTTACCTAAAAGACGTCTTTTTTAACTCTTTAGTTTATATGTCGCATTCGTTTATTTTTAACTTCTGTAGTTGTTTGTTTGGCATGACCAAACGGGAACCACCAGTTCCATTTACCTAATAATTTCATTGAAGCTGGAACAAGAATAAACCTTACAAGAGTAGCATCAATAAAAATAGCGACAGCCATTCCAAAACCGAGCGTTTGAATTGGTAACATTCCCGATAATGCAAATCCTCCGAATACGGCAATCATTAACATAGCAGCACCTGAGATAATAGGACCTGTCGAGTTAAGACCAATTGCAACACTTTCTTCATTATTTTTATTTTTTTCATACTCCTCTTTAACGCGATTTAAAACAAACACTTCATAATCTGTACTCAAACCGAAAAGTAAGGCTAGTAATAAAACAGGAACGAAATTTTGAATATAGCCATTTGCCTCGATCCCAAGTAGCTTGCCCCGTTCCCATATGCGATAACAAATACTAACACCCCATATGTTGCACCTACCGATAATAAGTTCATGGCAATTGCTTTCAAAGGTAAGAATACACTTCTGAAAGTGATTAATAGAATAAAATATACAATAATCAACATTGTTACTAATACGGGAATTAAACTACTTTCAATTACTTGATTCGCTTCATGACCTTCTAATGTTTGCCCACCAATATAGGTTTCTATGCCCTCTGGTGGATTTGCTTTGGCAATTAGCTCTTCATCAATTGTTTGAACAACCTCTAGACTTTCTTCACTTGCAGCATACACACTTGCGTCAATGTCTATAACGGCTGTCGTCTGTGACTCATTTATAAATCTTTGAATAACTAATTGATTTTGTTCCGAAAGACTATCAATATTCTCAGAAAGAAGAGTAATAATTTCATCAGAGCTTGCTTGATTTAAAACAGTAAACAGCGAAAATACATTTGTTAAGTGATCAAGCTGAGTAATTTCACTTGTTAACCTTTCAATGTACTCCAAATTTTCCTTTGTATTAATTGTTCCTTCTTCTGCATGAATCACTACTGAGATTGGATTTGTCGCACCTACACCAAACGAATCCTCAATTAACGTTATTCCTTGCCTAACAGGAGACTCATTTGGTAAGATCCTTTCATCTGGTGTAAAGGTTTTTAAATCTAACGCTGGTACAGCCAAAAACAGCAAAATGACTACTGATAGACTCATAAATAAAAATGGTCTTTTCATAATTCCGTGTGTCCAGCGATACCATTTCGTATTTAACTCATTTTTTGGTTGTGGTACAAAAGGTATTTTTAGAGCATTAATTTTAGTACCGAGTAATAATAGGATAACAGGTAATAAGACTAGACTCGTTAATACGGCCATTAAGACAACAAGTACGGCCCCAAATGCTATTGACCTAATAGCAGAAAGATCTACAATAAATAAGGCTGACATTGTTGCAATAATAGTAATCCCTGAAAACAACACTGTATGTCCTGCCGTTTTCAATGTTTTAATGACCGCTTTTTTACTATTATTACCGTTTTCTAGTAATTCTAATTTAAAACGGTGAATCATAATTAATGAATAGTCAATACCAACACCTAGCCCCAACATAATAACTGCATTTGTTACAAATACTGATAAAGAAAAATTTAGTCCAGTAAAATATATAAAACCCATGCTAGAAGCAATTGATATAATCGTAACAAGTAATGCTGTAACCGTTGATACTAAACTTCGAAAAATAACAAGTAACACTAAAAAGATTAGAGGTAAAACGAGTAACTCTGCTTTTAATAAGCCTTCCTGACTAAAAACGGCAACATCCCCCCAAAATGCAGGAACACCAACAATATAAGCATTTAGTCCAATTTCCTCTGCCTTTTCTATAAAACTCTCTTGAATATCTGGTAGTATATTGATCGCTCTTCCTTCATCAATACTTAATCCAACAAACCCCATACTTGTATACTCGTCATCCCCCACCATATTCTCTCTAACTTCCTCAGGTGCATCTAACCACGAATATACCGTTTCAATTTCTTCTTGTTGTCTTAAATAATTAACTAACTGCTCCAACTTATGGCTATATTCAATTGATCCGACTTGATACTCATCGTCATGAACAATTAACGTCAAATTAGCCTCTCCTCTTCCTACAAACCCCTCTGAAACTAATTCTTTTGCCATTAATGATTGAGAGCCTTCAACGTCCCAACCACCACCACTTAATACATTCGGTAATTTATCACCAACATACCCTCCAATTATTACCGTTACAACAAACCCAACAATAACCACCCATCTGAATCTAAATAATAAATTAGTCCATTTATCACTAAAGCTATTCATCTGCTCTATCACCTTCTAGTTTTTATTTCAAATCATATTGAAACAAGTAATGGAATTGGTTTTTCTTTTTCTTTCGTCGCAATTTTCACTCTTCTTTTAGCTTCATTTACCGCATTCTCTATGCTCATCACTGGCTCAAATGAAAAAATGTCGATCATTTTTTCTAGACGTTCTTCGATACTTCCATTTATTACATAACTTTCGATATTTAGTTCATTAATGGTTTCTAGCAATAATTCATTGCAGATCTCTCTAAAAGATTCATTAAAAGGACGATGTCCATCAGCTTGTAATGGGAACTCCACTGGTAAATGAATAAAAACATCATAATTTTCTTTTGCATGAGATTTTGCAATTTGTCCAAAGCTATTATTGACACCTTCAACTATCTTCTTAAAAGGCAACATTTTCATTCGACTTAAGAATTGTTCTACCTTTGACGCATTTGGATTCATCCCTGTTTTTAACCTTGCTAAGCCATACACATATTCATGAATTGAAGATCCATCTGTAATGTAACTATCCTTTTCTTTCGATTCGTTAACAGCTCTTTCATTAAACCGCCTCATACCTAATTCAAACAGTTCAAAAGGTGTGCACTGCTCCAATGTTTTGCCTGGAATATAAACAGGTAATAATTCTCTCATTGTTCTTGCATACGTTCGTGGGATTCCTGTTAGTAAAGAAAGGGCTTCAGTAGTTGTTGACTTTCCCGTCGAATACGTTCCTGAAATAGCAATTCGAATTTTTCTACTCATTTTTCAATTCTACTTCCATTGGTAATTCGTGAGCTACACTCACATTTATATTAAAAAATGTAGGAAATGAATCTAGTTCACAACCAAACTCGGCAATTCTCCATTTACTATTATTTCGGTTTAATACCCTTGAACGAAGTAATGAGACAGTCTGTTTTAAACCACTTGGTCTGTAGATAGGTTGTTTACATTCATACTTAATTTCTCTCATCCATAAATTATTTGAATTAATTCGTTTTACTCCGTCAAGCAAATAGAACAATGCTTGAATTTGTTGAGCGGCACAAACAAAAGTATCGATAGGTGTATAGAATGGATAGTACATCGACGAAATTCCATCAGAGATATTTGTACGGTCAGGGTAGTTTATTTTAATCCATGCTGAAATTTTTTCTTTTTCGGTGTCAATCTGAACATCAAACAAATCCCTTGTACATTCTCTATAATAAGATCCGTAATAGCTTGAATTCACTTGATTCATTGCATCTTCTATCTTGTTGTATCTTTTTGCATCGAAATCATAAACACCAACGTAATGATCAATCACCATTTCAATTGTCATATTTTCAATTTGCGTTTTAAACGTTGTAAGGTGCCCACATAGAGAATCTACACTAGTTTCCGTCTTTATTAATTTCGTTTGGACTTTTATTTTCTCTAAATTAAATAAAGCAGCAGAACCAGATTTCATGTTAACGCTTCTAATCCAAATATGCTTCTTTTGTGATTCATTTAAGTTATAAATCGAACTAATAAAAAGAGAGTTTAAATGTAACGACAATACAAAGGCATCTAATGTACTTAAATGTGGTTTTAAATCTGTATCATCCGTCTTTTTTGACCAATCACTTGGATAAAAAATCGATGCTTGTGCTGAAGTACTTTGAATAGTAGGATTTACTTGAATATCTTCAAGCTGATGCTGAACAAGCTTGTATCCAGAACTAAAGAAACGTTTACATTGTTCTCCTAAAATATCATCAATGTTTGCATATAAAGTTTGATTCATCACTTTTCACCCTTTCCTAAGTCTTTTACAATTTTTAGTATAAAAAAATCTACCGACATACACATCGGTAGACTTCACAATTTTTTTTGCGGATTTCCGCAATGTTAAACTAAAATTCTTCAATTATCCCTTGTTTGATCCCTTGCATAACAGCACTTACCCGACAGTCCACATCCAGCTTTTGAAATATCTTAGTTATATGATGCTCTACTGTTCTGCGACTGATATTAAGCAAAAGTGAAATTTCATCATTTTTCTTTCCATTCGCAACTAAATTTAAAATTTCTTTTTCCTTTTTCGTTAACCTAGTATCTTTTAATCCTTTTGACAGATCGGGAGGGATAATACAATTCCCTAAAAAGCTTTGAATAACAGCATTTAAAATTTGCTGATAGGATGAATCTTTAGGCATAAACGCACTAACTCCCATTTCTAGAGCAGACAGGTGATATTCTTCACTATAAAACCCAGATAATAATACGATTTTAATGGTACTACCAAATTGTTCAACAATTTTCTCGGTTAATTCAAGTCCATTCATAGAAGGCATACGAACATCCGAAATCACTACGTGAGGCTGGAGACTTGGTAGAGCAGACAAGGTTTCAATTGCACAACTAAAGGAACCAACAACTTCTATTTCCCTCGCTTCTTCTAACCATGATAATAACCCTTTCAATACAACCTGATGATCGTCAACGACTACCACTTTAATTCGCTCACTCATCTTATTCACCTCTTAAAGAAATAGGAACACTTACCGTTATCGTTGTCCCGCTTCCTTGATTTGAGGAGACATGAAATGTTCCTCTTAATGACTCTACTTTTCTCTTTATTGAATAAAGTCCAAAACTTTTCTTTTCCGGTATTTTCTTCACAAAGCCAATACCGTCATCTACTACCTTCACCAATAACACATCTTCATCCATCGAAATGAAAATCATCGCTTTCTTCGCTCGGGCATGCTTAATTACGTTATTGACTAATTCTTTAATGATGCGAAATGTAGCAACCTTAATAGGTACTGATAAATTCTTTTCAACAAACATTTCATACTCAACCATTATCACTACATCTGTATTTATTTGAACTTCACGAATTAAATAATGCACTGCTTTTTTAAAGCCAACGTCTTCAACCATTGCTGGATATAAGTCGAAACACAAATTACGTAAGTCGTATAATGTATTTTCTAAACTCTCAACCATTTGCTCCATACCTTTTCTAGTTCCTACGTTCTCTTTTAAATCACGTAAAACAAAGATGATATTTTGAATGACTGTATCATGTAAATACTGAGAAATTTTCTCCTTTTCCTCTTCAATATTTTCAATTAAATGATAGTCATCTTCAATACTATAATTACTCTTACCTTTTTTTAGTAATCTCTCATATTCAACCTTAACCTTCCTATATTGTGAAATAAAATAAACTATGTTGGTTAATTGTTGAACATGGGGCTGAATGAAACTTCTATCATCACTCTTACTCGTACCAAAGATCAAAAGATATCCAACTTTTTCGTCTCCGTGTAATAAAGGAACTATCTCCTGCAATGGTACTTGTAAAGCTCCTCGTATGATTAGCTCCCCTTTTTTGTTTACATTTATTCGATGTAACTCTTGACTATCTATTTTATTTGAAAGACTATGTCTCACATAACAATCTGTCGATATGACAATATAGTTGCTTGACCTATATAATCGATTCATTTCTTCCAAAATCAATTGTATAAGATCATACATCATTGTACTTTGTTCATAGTCATTTATGATTTGACTTTCGTTTTTACGTTTATTTTTATCTCTTATCGATCGATTCGTGTTCCAACTAATGACAGATTGATAGACGCTTTGCACAACAAAAAAAAAGAAAAAAGAAAAGAAAAAGATAAATATCATATGACCAGTGATATCTTGAAAACGATAAAATAAATAAAATGCAATGACCACAATAAATGCATAAAAGAACGTAATAATCGAATTAGGAATTTGATATCGAATACTAATTTTTCCGTTTTTTAACATAATATAAGCGCAAGCAATCGGTAACAAGGCTAGAAAAAAAGTAGTACTTACAAAAGAAACTTCATTCACCTTTAGGATGGTTGGAATCATATAAAAAACAATAGTAGGTAAATACCCTAACAAGGAGCATAAAAGTAAAATATTCACTTGATATTGCTCTCTCTTATTTACTTTAGGTTTCGTAACAAACCCCAATAAAAGAGATACCGCCAATAATGATAAAAGAGCCGGTGTCATGATTCCTTTGATCAATAAATCTTTTACCATCATGGGCATTTCAAAAAATAAATGGATCAAGACTAATAGAGAGTAACTACTACAAATTAGAAAGAAGCCCCTCCCTATGTTCCTTACTAAAACAAATTCAACAATACTTTTTGGAAAATACATAATAAACTTAATTAAAAAGAATGACATCCATATTAGTCCAAAGCAAAACATGATTCGAGCCGATAAATAACCAAGGTTCGATGGTACAGCAGCAAGCAATACACTTGCCATCGATATATTAAACAATAAAAAATATTTACTATATATATAGTAATGCCTTTTATAAAAAGTCATGATTCCCAAACCTAGAAACACTAGGGAAAAAAGAACCATAATAAAATAAAATGCGAGATTTTGCCTTCCAGTATATTCAATGTCAATGTGACTCGTTTTACCTAAACGGCTTATTGTTATCGAATTTGCCTGTTCTAGGATAAGCCACTTTTTTATAATGAAATTTTCCGTTGAGGATCCCCCGTCTACCTCTACTACAACGTCACCTTTATTAATACCTATTTCTTTGCCAATCCCTGATGCCATTAATGAATCAACTTTCCATATTTCTTCAATCGGTGACAATTTAATACCTAGAAAGGGAAATTGATAAACTTGAAATGCAAAAACACCAAAAAAGCACAAATAAACAAATAATATAACTACTAACACAAATAAATTTTTTTTACTTTTATTTAGTAGATTCAACGTAACCTCCCTAATAAAGAAGTCTGTGTTTTTTGAAAACTATTATTATATTACCACTAAATAGTAAAAAATGTCAGTATCTTTGTTAATACTTTACACATAAACACTCGAAAATGATTATGATCGAAGAAATCAGACTAAAGCAAATCAAATAGAAATCATTCTTAAACGAGCGTTTATCTTTAGTGATCATCTAGTTTATGATAACTCCTCGACAACTAGGTCTAAAGAATCAAATATGCATCTCTTTTACGATTAAGGCGATATTTGACAATATGTATACTGTCATACTATTATGAAAAAATTAAATAATTTTGTTTTATTAAGGTGAATACTGAACAAATATTTTTTCATTCATCACTCACCTGAAAAACATCATTATTTATTGTGAGCAAATTCAATTTGGAGGGATTACAGTGGAAGAAGAAAAACAAATGAATACTAAGGAAGAGAAGACATCCACAGGGATGACACAAAATGTATCTGGTGCACTATGCTATCTAGCTGGTTTTGTTACGGGAATTATTTTTTTATTAATTGAGAAAGAGAACAAATTTATACGTTACCATGCCTTTCAATCTATTTTTTTATGGGCCATTTTATTCATTTTCGGCTTCGTTGTAGGGATGATTCCAATTCTAGGAGTAATCTTACCGTTATTTTTCACACCTATTTGTTTATTCCTTTGGCTTTATTGCATGTACAAAGCATACCAAGGGAGTTTATTCCAACTACCTTTTGTAGGACAAATGGCTAGAGACCAAATTGAGAAATCTGTGTAGTTGAATGGATATACTTTAGCATAATAATGAAAAAACGGATCAGGCTTTATGCCTAATCCGTTTTTTTATTTTTTTTTAACAACATCATCCAGCTGAAACTTAAGCTATTGTTATTGTATTCTTAACGATCTGCTTAGTTGTTAAATTGCATTGGTATACCGCATGATAAGTTAAATCAATTAATGATAAAAACAGCCCTTCCCCAGCACCCGTATCAATTCCAACTTTATCTTCATCAATCCAAATTTCTCCTATCGATGCCCCTAATCGATACGTTGGTGTATGGCCAAATATAACAGGCTTCGGCAATTTACTTCTATTGAAGAAAAAATCCTCTCGAATCGTTGTCAAATCCTCAATTGCCTGAAGCTTTAATGGAATCCCTGGCCGTATACCTGCATGTACATAGATGAATTGACGGTCTTCATAATAATATGGAAGAGTAGATAAAAAACGGTACCACTCTGGACTTAGTGGTGACTCAATCTCATTTTTAACCCCTTTTATCAGCTTATCTTCATGGTTACCCCTTATAACAATCGCTCCATTATTTTTTAATTGACGAATGTAATGTAGTGTTTCTAATGATTCTGGGCCTTTATGTACATAATCTCCAAGTAACACGAGAGTATCCTGTACAGGGTCGTAGTTTGCTATTTGCAATAACCGATGTAGCATCGTTTTATGACCATGAATATCGGACATAACGAATAAACGACCGCTCAAATATATGTGCTCCTATATAGAAAGGTTCTATTTGTAGGAAATGTCATCCATACATCCTTGTTAGGATCTATAGGAGTATCATAATATGCCGTGACGATTGGCCCTTCCGTAATCTTCACAAACACACGCCAACGTAACCCTTCATAGACAACGTGATGTACTTGGCCCATTAACAGATTTAATTCAGGAGCTACATTCGGTTTCTCTACATATATCATCACTTCTTCTGGATGAAAGAAAATTTCAACATCCCCTTGCTCTATATCTCCAGTCTGATTACCAGAAACGAATTGTGTATGAACTTTGGCAAGCACACTTCCCTTTTCCTTCCCTTCAATAGTAGGAACAACTTCTCCTTGAAGACCATTAATATAACCCAACAATTGGGCAACCCAAGGTGAAGCTGGTGCTTCAAACACGCTTCTTGGTGTATCAAACTGTTCAACCTGCCCATCCTTAAGTATCATCATTCGATCAGAAATTGCAAAGGCCTCATCCGTATCATGTGTTACATAGAGTACAGAAATATTCAACTTTCTTAATAAAAAAGAGAGCTCATGCCTCATTTCTATCCGAAGCTTTACATCTAAATTCGAAAGTGGTTCATCCATAAGCAAGAGACGAGGCTTTGTTGCTAATGCCCGTGCAATTCCTACTCTCTGCTGTTGTCCACCTGACAAATGAGCTGGTAATCTTTCCAACAATCCTTCAAGCTTCATTAAAGAAGCCAATTCTTCCACCCTATCTTTTATTTCCTGTTTCGATAGCTTCTTTCTTTTTAAACCAAACGCTATATTTTCGAAAACAGTCATATGTGGCCAAAGTGCATAATCTTGAAAGACCATATTAACCTGGCGTTTCTCTGATGCAAGTTGATATTGATTCGTTGCTACAACAACTTCATCCATTTTTATTTCTCCCATAAATGGTTGTTGCATTCCTGCAATTTGTTGTAGCAAAGTCGATTTCCCACAACCTGATGGACCTAGTATCGCAATAATTTCTCCTTCTGATATAGTAAAATTAACATCATTTAAAGCATATACATTACCATAGCGTTGTTTAAGATTGGATACTTTAAGAAGCATAGTCATGTTCATTTTCTCCTTTCGTTGTATTGCTTTCATTATCATTTACAAGCCATCTTTTCAACAGAAGATCGGCAAGCACTATAAATAGCAAAACAACCGTTCCGCTAACAATTGTTGCTGCTGTACTGTATCCATACTTAAGCTGTTCAAATGACTTATCAATGGTAATCGGAATTAATTGATAATTTGGTGGATATAGCATTTTCGTAATTGCTAAATCAAAAATACTTGTACCAAACGATGCTAATCCTGCTGCGATAAGGGAGCTACGTACTAACGGTAAAATAATAAACCTCATACTATGCGTCCTCGTAGCACCTTGAAGAGCCGCCGCATGCATCATATTCGCGGGCACCTTTGCAAAAGCACCAGCTTGTAATCGAACTGCAAATGGAATAGCTCCAGCAATAGCTGCTAATACGACAATCCAAGGTGTACCATATAGATGAAGATTAATCGTTTCTAACCACGCCTGATTCCAAATAAAAATATATCCTATCCCTAAAACGACGCCCGGAACTACTAATGAGATTAGTGATACTGATTGGATAAATCCCTTCCAACGAAAATTTGTGAAAAACAATACATAAGAAACAAAAAAGCCAATGATCACACTTATGATTGCTGCAACAAATGCAATCCATATTGAATTTCTTAAACTCGTTAGAAACTGGGAATCTACAAAAAGAACCGTATAATAGTTTTGAAATGTCAAATTACTAATAGCCAAGCCTCCACTCATACTATCCATTATTGAAATGAAAAAGCTCGAACCGATAGGAACCCCTATTATAATAAGAAGGAACAGTAAATTCCCAGCCATTAACCATGTAGCATTCTTCGATTTCCTAGGTTGAAATCTCACAGCTTGAGCATTTAAAAAATCGAATTTTGCCTTTTTCATGAGAAGGAATAAAAATAATAGCGCCAAAATAAGGATGACCACTAAATAAAATGCCAAAACACCAGCTTGGTCAAATCGAGTAGGTGACGTATGAATCGCCGTATAAATAGAATAAGGAAGTGTCGGAAAACGATAAACAGTAGCTAATGCAGATGGTAAGCCAAAATCTCCAATAGTATCCATAAAAACCAGTGCCCATCCCGCTAAAAAGGCCGGGAATAGCATTGGAATATGAATCTTCTGCCACAGTACAAATGGATTGGCCCCGCATAACCTTGCCGCATCCTCATAACGCTTCACATTCCATTCAAGTGCTGCTGCCACTGCTAAATATGCCAAAGAAAACTTACTTAGCGTCATCACAATAATAAGACCAAATGGTTGAAACACAAAAGCCGACACCCACTCCCAACCAAACCATTGATAGGCCAAACCATTCCCATTCGCAAATAAGATCCACCCTTGGGCGATAATAAAGGAAGGTGTAATAAGCAATGCCCATACGGCTATATCAAGCAACCTCGCTGTTGGAAAGGCCCAAAATGTTCGTACCATAGCTAAGCAACCGCCAAGTAATGTTGCAAAAAAGGCCGTCCCTGATGCTAAAACAAGAGAATTTTTCAATGAATGTAACCAAAGTGGCCGATGAAAAATTTCGAGAACACTTGAAAATCCAATAAAGTCTCTTTCTCCCCAAAAAACCCCCGGTAGAAAAATTTGAATTAATACTGCTATAAGCGGCAGTAAGATAAGAATAAATAGGAGCAGGGTTACCCCTACTCCTAAATAATTTGCTCGGAAAAGAGATGTCCAGCTTTTCATTCTTATAAAATTTTGTATATACTCATCCATTATTTAAATCCCTTTCCAGCATTATTGTACAGCTCGATCGGCAAACCATTGTTTAATTTCTGCTTCATGTTCTGAGGCCCACTCGACATCTGGAACGACAATGTTAGGATTAACTTCTCGATCATGTCTAACCGCTGCCCCTTCTGCTAATGGCGTAAAGAAGCTACCCGTATCATCCAATTGTGTTAGTTGATTTTGGGTTTCCATATCTAATAGAAATTCAACAAAAGCTTTCGCTATTTCGATGTTTTCCGAATGCTCTCCAATTGCAGCGACGCGAACTGATCCTGGAACTCCTTCTTCAGGCCAAATAATTTCAATATTTTCTCCATTTAGCTTTAAACCATAGGAGTTGTGCTCCTGCAGGGCAGCAGCCTTTATTTCCCCATTTACTAGCGCACTTCCGAGTGGACCATTTTTTGGATAAACACGTAGTCGATTCTCTTGAAACATCTCATCAAACATGACTTTTGCCTCTTCCATCCCCATGTCATAAAAAAACCAAGAAGCAACTGGATAAGCTGGTGCTGCCACACCAGGATCAGCCATACCGACTATTTCACTTAATTGAAAAAACTCTTGCCATGTTGTTGGTGCTGTCTCTTGTGTAAACGCATCTTTGTTGTAAGCTAATGTTGCTGCAGCGTGAATATCTGTTGGAAAATAAGCATTCGTACTAGGCAAGAACCTTTCTCCTTCTGCCGAAAGCTGCGAAAGGTTCTGAGGCTCCCAGCCTTCTAGAAACATCCCTCTATCTGCAAGACTATGTAATGAAGCATGTCCATCCATCCAAATAACATCCCATTGCGGATTGCCTTGTTCCGCCTCAACTCTTGCAAGAATTTCACCGCCACCACCGTGAATGACTTCGATTTGATAACCAGTTGCTTCTTCAAATAGTGGACCGATTTCATCTGTAAAGTCATTAGCATAGACGATTAAAGGCTCTTCTGAAACATTACTACTTTTCATATTAGGGGCATCTTCCTTTTCTGCTACCTCCTCATCCGTATTCGCTTCACTTCCACACCCAAACATAACTAATAGGCCAAATGACAAAACAACTATGAGCAATAAATTTTTTAACAGTTTTTCTTTTAACATCTTTCACCCTCCAGATTCATATTTCTTTCTCCTCTAAATAGTATCAGGGCTTTGTAAATGCAGATTGTTACAATCTTAAAGAAAACATTAAATAAAATCTATTATATTTAAATTAAAATAGATACTATCTATTGTTAGTAATTAAACCGACATGAAGGGATGATTCATGATGAATCTACAGCAATTAAAAATTTTTGTCCTAACAGCACAATTACAAAAGCTAAAACTTGTAGCAGAGCGCCTAAATATTAAACAACCAACTGTTACTTTTCACCTTCAACGTTTTGAAGAAGAATGTGGGGTCCCGCTGTTCAAACCATCCGCTCTTAGAACGTTAAAACTTACAAAAGCAGGAGAATCCCTTTACCCTCTTGCTATGCAAATTACAATGCTTTCTGAAGAAATTGAGTCAACCATAGCCGGTTTTAACGAAAAGCAGCGCGGCACTTTACGCATTGGCTCTACCTATACTCCAGCAACCTTTCTCTTGCCTGAACAGCTTGTCTCATTTAAATCAATGCATGAAGAAGTAACATTGTCACTAGAAGTAAAACCAGCAACAACCATAATCGAAAAAATAAAAAACTATGAACTCGATATCGGTATTATTTCGTATGGAACTATTCCAGGAAAGCATTTCATTTCTCACATGATTTTTAAAGATGATTTAAAACTCCTCCTCCATCCCAATAACCCTCTAGCAGTTAAAATGAACATTGAAATAGACGACTTAATAAAGGAAACGTTTATTATGCATGAACAAGGGTCGACATCCAGACTGCTTATCGACCATTGGGCACAGGAGCATGACATTACTCTTTCGATCGTTATGGAAGTTTCTGCGACCGAAACAATGAAGGAAGCAGTAAAGAAAAATATGGGGGTCGCGATCGTATCAGAAAGATGTTCATTAAGAGAAGTCAAGCAAGGTGAGTTAGTATATAAAGAAATCCCATATTTCCAGCAGGATCGCTTTATTCACCTTATCCATCAAAAAGATAGAGTTATCACTCCATTAATGCAAGATTTTATCGATACGACTATTGAATATTTTCGAACGTGTCACAATGATCGCTCACCTAATAGCTAAAGTAATTTTCTAGAGACGTTTTCACACAACAATAAAAAGGTATAGGAATTATAAGAGTGTGTTCCAAAAGAAAAAAACAAGAAAGAATCCAACTAGTTACTACCAAAATCTATTCTGTTGCTGAACGTTCATTATCAATTAAATTTCAGTAATCGACAAAATTATAGTGTATTCCCGCTTTATTTCTAGCGAATTTCATTGTACAGTTAAGGCCCATAAAATTCTTTTTAGCCAGTAATCCCCCTTTTAACAAAGCTTTCTACCAATTAAATTCCTCTATAGAAAATATTTTTAATATTTTTGAGTTATTATTCTTTCTTTTTAAGAAATAGTTTATTATAATGATTACATAATAATAATTATTGTCTTTTGATTCGTAGTTTTATGATGAGCAAAGACATAGTTATTCATTTTCATTTTACTTAGGAGGGAATTACTATGCACACAAATAACTCAAGCGGTGGAAAGTGCCCATTCTTACATGGGAGTGTCACTAGCCACACATCAAACCCAACAACGAATAAAGATTGGTGGCCTAACCAGCTAAACTTAAATATTCTACGTCAGCATGACAAGAAATCAAATCCTATGGGAGAAGACTTCAATTATGCAGAAGAATTCCAAAAGCTAGACTACGAAGCTTTGAAGAAAGATCTTCATGATCTAATGACAGATTCTCAAGATTGGTGGCCTGCCGACTACGGTCATTACGGCCCATTCTTCATCCGTATGTCATGGCATGCTGCTGGTACGTATCGTCAAGGTGACGGCCGTGGTGGTGCTGGAACTGGCGCACAACGTTTTGCTCCACTTAATAGCTGGGAGGACAACGGCAATCTTGACAAAGCTCGTCGCCTACTTTGGCCGATTAAACAAAAGTACGGAAACAAAATTTCTTGGGCTGATTTGCTCGTTCTAACAGGTAACGTTGCCATTGAATCAATGGGACTTAAAACATTTGGATTCGGTGCAGGTCGTGCTGATATCTGGCATCCAGAAGAAGACATCTACTGGGGATCAGAAAAAGAAATGCTTGGAAATGAGCGTTACTCAGGTGATCGAGAGCTTGAGAATCCACTTGCCGCAGTGCAAATGGGGCTTATCTACGTGAATCCAGAAGGCCCAGACGGTAAGCCAGACCCGATTGCAAGTGCTCATGATATTCGTGAAACGTTTGGACGTATGGGAATGAATGATGAAGAAACCGTTGCTCTTATTGCTGGTGGACACACATTTGGTAAAGCACATGGTGCAGGAGATCCTTCTCATGTTGGACCAGATCCAGAAGCTGCTCCAATTGAAGCTCAAGGCTTTGGATGGTTAAGCACTCATGGAAGTGGTAAAGGCGGTGACACGATTACAAGTGGTTTAGAAGGAGCTTGGACTGCCAATCCAACGCAATGGATAATGGATACTTTGATTTATTATTCGGGTATGAATGGTGGTTAACGAAGAGTCCTGCTGGCGCATACCAATGGCTAGCTGTAGATCCTGATGAGAAAGACCTAGCTCCAGATGCAGCAGATCCATCCAAAAAAGTTCCAACTGTCATGTTTACGACTGACTTAGCATTACGTCATGACCCAGAGTACGAGAAAATTTCTCGTCGCTTCCATAAAAACCCTGAAGAATTTGCAGATGCCTTTGCCCGTGCATGGTTTAAATTACTTCACCGTGATATGGGGCCTAAAACAAGATATCTAGGTCCAGAGGTGCCAGAAGAGGACCTAATTTGGCAAGACCCAGTACCTACAGTTAATTATGAATTAACAGATGCAGAGGTAGCAGATCTTAAAACAAAGATTTTGGATTCAGGCCTAACCATTAGTGAGCTAGTTACGACAGCTTGGGCTTCTGCTAGTACGTTCCGTGTTTCAGACAATCGTGGTGGGGCCAATGGTGCACGTATTCGCCTTGCTCCACAAAAGGATTGGGAAGTGAATCAACCAGAGCAACTTGATAAAGTTCTTACAGTATTAGAAGGCCTCCAAAGCCAATTTGATAAAAAGGTTAGCATCGCTGATTTAATCGTACTAGGTGGTAGCGCGGCAATCGAGAGAGCGGCACAAGACGCTGGTTTTGATGTAACAGTTCCATTTGACGCTGGTCGTGGCGATGCAACCCAAGAGCAAACAGATGTCGAAAACTTTGAAGTCCTTGAACCAGTTGCTGATGGCTTCCGTAACTATCAGAAGAAGGAATATAGTGTAACCGCAGAAGAACTTCTTGTCGACAAAGCTCAATTACTAGGCCTTACAGCACCAGAAATGACCGTTCTTATTGGCGGTATGCGAGTTCTAGGTACAAACTATGGTGGAACACTACACGGTGTATTCACAGATCGTGTAGGAACGCTTTCAAATGACTTCTTTGTGAACTTGTTTGATATGGGAGTCGAGTGGAAGCCTGTAGATGGTATCGTATATGAGGGGCGCGATCGTAAGACAGGTGAGGTTATTCGCACAGCAACACGTGCGGATCTAATCTTCGGTTCTAACTCTGAATTACGCTCAATCGCAGAAGTTTATGCTCAAGATGATAACAAAGGGAAATTCGTCAATGACTTTATCAACGCTTGGGTGAAAGTGATGAATGCCGATCGCTTTGATCTAGCACGAAAAGAACTTAAGCAAGCTTCAACTAATTAATTGAGGTAAATCGAGGCTGGGACAAAACCCCTCCTCTGAAATGAAAAGCCGGTGAATTTTACTTGTTGTAAAATTTCACCGGCTTTCATGATTTTGGGGCTCTTCCGCGTATTTTACAGAATAATCAACCGCCGCAAGTTCATTCCATTGCGCTCCAGCCACTCGCTTTCGAGGCGACTGAAAAGTGTGATTTCCACTTTTTCAGTCGTCTTTAAGTAATGCGCGTAGCCGTTGCCCGATTTTGCAAGGCTTGCAACGCCATTACTCATCCTGAATGAGGTAAATACTTTTGTCCCGACCTCAACTAATTATGTTTATTCTATCCCTACATACTCAAACCAGTCAAAATAGGCTTTCTCATCACTACTAATCCCATTAGAGCTAGCATACATACCTAATACTGCTCCTACAAATCCACCAGCTACATCGGTACTTAAAATTCTCCCATCGACATTTTCGAGCAATGCCTTATAATTAGCTGTTGTTTCTCCAAAGTAAAAGCTGTAATCCTGACCACGTGCTTGTACCTTCAAATACAGTTTCGCTGCATCAATCGGTAGTTCCTTTAGTACTTCCTCGATCCCTTCTGTGCATTTAATCAATCTCATAACTTGTTGATTTCCTTGTTTCGTGTACACAAATCTAAAATGGTATTCATGGCTTTGAAGTAAAACGAGACCCGCTTCTTCGTTTTCGTTCGTCGGTATGAATTCCATTGCAGTAGCAGCGGCAAAATGAATATGCTGCTGTCTTCTACCAACAAAGCTAGGTTGCTCCAGTTCAGACATTTGTTGTGCTCTTAGCTTCAAACTTAAATGGCCAGGACGTTCTGTTAAACTATAAAACTCTTCTTTCGGTGTACGTATAAAGTTCCATTTAAAATCAAGCTTCTCATCCTCAAAATGGTCACATGGAGATGGAACCAACGATTTAACACTCGGCAAATCCGGTAATGGATACGTCATCTCTAATTTTCCAGTTCCCGGACTCATAATAGGCCAACCGTCTTCCCACGTAACAGGTAGTAAGAATGTTTCTCTACCAAGATTTCGATAATATCCACCATAAATACGTGATGCAAGTCCAACTGCCCACCACTCGCCATTTTGTGTATCAACCAAATCACAGTGACCTACATTGACAATGGGATAATCTTTACCTAAGTGTCTATGTGTAAGAATCGGATTCCCCGGATTACCGACATAAGGCCCTGAAACATGTTCACTTCTCGCTACTGAAACAGCATGATGATGTCCTGTCCCAGCCTCAGAAATTAATAAATAATAACAGCCATTGACCTTGTATAGATGCGGACCTTCTGGCCAGATCACATCTCGCAATGCACCTCTCCACAATCCAGTCGGTTCTCCAACTAATTGCTTCGTTTCTAAATCGAGCTCCTGTAACCATACTTCCCAATTCCCACTATATTTTTCGCCTTCAGGCGCAGGTCTTGTCCCCGTGTAGTACACTTTTCCATCATCATCGAAAAACAAGGAAGGATCGATTCCTGGAGCATCTAGATAATAAGGATCAGACCAAGGACCAGCAGGATCAGTTGCCGTAACAAAAAAATTCCCCCCATGCCCAACATTCGTTGTAATCATGTAGAACACACCATCATGATAACGTATGGTCGGGGCAAAAATACCTTGTGATTGTTTTTGCCCATCTAACGGAAGTTGAGTTGGACGATCTAACACATGACCAATCTGCTCCCAATTGACTAAATCTTTACTATGGAAGATAGGCACACCAGGATAATAAGCGAAGGACGATGTCACAAGGTAATAGTCATCATGCACTCGGCAAATTGATGGGTCTGGATAAAAACCAGGAAGGATAGGATTATTAAATGTTTTCAATGTTTTAACCTCTTTTCTTTTTTAGAATCGCTCTTAGTCGTATACGCTTACATTTGTCTTTTTCATAGATTACTTCGTATCTGTATTGTTTATAATTAAGGGTTTCTGTAAAATTAACATATCTTTCTTTAAAAAACACTTTAAAAACTTTAGTAAATGTTTTTGTAAATTTACTATATTAGAGATTAGTCAAACAGACTCGTTTTCCCTTTTGGAATGACCTCTTTTAGTGCTTTTATAAATAGGTTCTATTTACTATGTATTATAGCAAAAACTCGATTTTTTTTAACAAAAACAAAGCACCTACCAAGCCTTTGAAATGACATCATTTCAAAAAGACTCGATAAGTGCTTTCAATTCATTTATTATATCTAAATTTAATTAAATCCAACTAATTTTTGCGATACTTTGTATGCACCTACAGAAATGCTGCGACCAAAACGTCCTGGTAAATTAATAAGATGGCCCATCCATCCATAACGAATATTGTGATAAAGCACTTCATCTCTCTCCTTAATATACTTCATTAATTCTTTCTTCTTGTTCAAATTCTCTCTAGTTCCTGAACGAATTAATAATATAGAGGAAATGACCGTGACAATTTCTAGCTGATGCATCATATATTGTCTAAGTTTCGAGTTATGAATCGTTTTCAGATCAATTTGTTCGATCATTAGCCTATTAACCTTAATTTGTTGATCAATTCGTCTTATCATGACACTCTCATTCACGGACTGATCTTCTCGACCAATAAAATACCGATAAAAATCAACATTTAAATAATAGATGTTCTCTACATGAGCAAGTGGCAAGTAAACATACAAGTTATCGACATAAAAGGTATGCTTAGGCAACTCCAATCCAGAGTCTTTTAATAGTTGGGTTCTGTAGATAATAGAATGCATCATCAAATATTGTCCTTTACGAAAATCTTTCATATCATCCCAAGTAAAAACAACATCCTCCGGAAGGACATCATCATATTTCATGACCTTCTTGTACTTAGCACCCTCTTTTTCATAGACGAAATTACTAATCAGCATATCTACCGATTTATTTTCTTCGACAAACTCACTTAATGTTTTTATAATCTCAAGGTATGCTCGAATGTCGACCCAGTCATCACTATCGACCACCTTGAAATAGGTTCCTGTTGCATGTTTAATTCCTGTATTTACTGCTTCCCCATGTCCACCGTTTGGTTGATGGATAGCTTTTACAATCGTTGGATATTTTCTTGCATAATTATCAGCAATTTCTGCTGTTTTGTCATAGGATCCATCGTTGACGATAATTAGCTCAACATCTTCTGCTCCTGGCAAAAGGGACTCAATGCAATTCCTCATATAGTCTTGAGAATTATAGCAAGGAATAACTACTGATAATAATTTCATTTTTACACAACCTTTTCTGGTTTTTTCGGCTCTTCAGGCACTTGTTTAAAGATAATTTTGAAAATAGGGAAGAACACCCAGAAAGAAATCGCACTATTAATAATCATCGTGACAACATCCGCTACTGTTTCTCCAAAACTTCCCCATCCTAACGTGCTCATAAAGAAGTTATAAACAGGAGTTTGATAGAAGCCTAGAGCTGCCGCTGCAACAATTGTTATAATGACATAGGCAACAAAATACCAAAATGCCGCCTTCCAAATACTGCTGTTCGATTTAAACGTAATGCTTCTTTGTGCAAAGAAATTAATAATTTGTGCAATCGCAATTGTAATTTGAACAGCTAAGAAAAAGGCAAGACCTCCTCCTCCCCCTTCTGCAATAGGGCCGGCTGCATAATCAAATATAAAATAAGGACTTCCATCCGTATTTGTACCGACTTGCCAAATTTGAAAATTAGTACTTACTAACGCCGTTTGAGCAAATATACTCCGAAAAACTGGCATCAATACTAATTGAAGCACCGTTATCCCATTACTCAGCATAAAAAATACAAAAAACTGAACGCCATTAGGATATTTTATTTTCAATCGATTCCATAAATTTGCGATTCCTGAAAAGGCACTAGCTTTTTTTACAGTTTCCTTACTCATAGTACCTCTCCTTTATTACGATTGTTTATTAATTGCTGACTTTCCTTTTGAGCCTTCCGCATTTTCTTTCGTTCTTTTAACACATGTCGTAAACCTTTAAAGAATTTCCCATTCACAATCATAAGAACACCGTCAAGCATTGGCATATTCATGATCCCACCAGTCATTCGTGCCATCCCTCTAAATGGCATATGATAAACAGACATCATAATAAGGTTCGCGGTACTTCGTTTCCCGATCTTCCAGAGGAACGAATGAGATAATGTAATGGCTCTAAAGGCAAAGCGTGCAAACAATCCCTTCGCATATTGACATTGGGCAATCGTATCATTATATCCTAGTGGCACTGTTCGGTCCCATGTAGATACCGGAACCTTATAGCCTAACAGAGCCTCAAATTCTTCTATACTAACTTGGTTCGCTTTCCCTGAATAATAGGACGACAACACATCCTTATCATATGGAAGAGGAGCTCCTGTCCCTTCTACAACTAAAGTTTCTTCTAATCTAATATCTGAACACGATGCACCTATCATAATGTTATAAGAAGCTTCCTCTATTTCCCATTGGTTCGTTTTGACATTAAAATAGCGGAATGTTTTATCATCAAATGGAATCGTGACTGATTTTGTTTCGCCTGGATTTAGGAACACTTTCGTAAAACCTTTCAATTCCTTCTTCGGTCTAAATATATTAGTAGATTGACAACCAACATATAATTGAGCCACCTCACTACCTGCATAGTCGCCTGTATTGGTTATTGCAAACGTCACACCGCTCTTATCGACTTGAACTTCCGAATACTCAAACGTCGTATAGCTTAAACCGAAACCAAATGGGAAGAGCACATTCACATTTGCTGTATCGTAATAACGATATCCTATAAAAGGACCTTCTCTGTATTCAACACTCACTTCTTTACCAGGGAAGTGGTAATAAGCAGGTGTATCTTCATGTTTAATCGGATACGTTTCCGCTAATTTACCAGATGGATTGACCTCTCCTACTATCGCTCTTAATATCGCCTTTGAGCCTGCTTGTCCGCTTAAATAACTGTGTAGCAAGCCTTTGACTTTTCCAATCCAAGGCATTTCGACCACTGCTCCACACGAAAGAACGGCTACGATATTCACATTCACCTTGTGTAACGCGTGAATTAATTCAATTTGGTTCTCAGGAATGCTCATACTTTGACGGTCAAGACCTTCTGCTTCTGTCACTTCATCTAAACCGATATATAGAAGGACGACATCAGCTTCTTTTGCTAATTCACAAGCTTTATCTATTTGTTTCTTGCTTTTCTTTCCATATCTATCAAAGCCTTTTTCAAATCCGATATACGTTAAACCTGATTCTTCAAGTGACTCTAATGTATTGTCCAATATGGTTGGATTCACAATGGATGATCCTGCCCCTTGATACCTTGCTTCTTGAGCAAAATCACCAATAACAGCCACTTTTTCATTTTGCTTCAATGGTAGTATGTTTTCTTCATTCTTCAATAAAACAATAGATTCTTCTGCTACTTTCTGAGCCATTTGATGATGCTCTTCAATGTCAAAATCCTTTGTTTCCTTCGCAAATACTTTCTCCGTCGTAAACAATAAATCGAGTAAACGATCTACACATTCATCTAATATATCTTCTGAAATGTGACCTTTGTTTATCGCTGCAATAATTTCTTTATCCGTTTCACCTGCTGTTGTAGGCATTTCTAATTCATTTCCTGCAAGTAACCCCGCAACGCGATCGTTACTACCTCCCCAGTCGGTTACAACAACACCTTCATAATTCCATTCATCTCGCAAAATTTCTCTCATTAAATGGATATTTTCATTTGTATACGCACCATTTAGCATATTATAAGCAGACATAACCGTCTTTGATTGGCCTTCTTTTATCGCTATTTCAAATGCGGTTAAATAAATTTCTCGTAACGTTCTCTCGTCAACGATCGTATCAATGGACATCCGTCGCTCCTCTTGGTTATTAACCGCAAAGTGTTTAACACAAGCTGAAATACCATGAGATTGGATGCCCTTAATCATTCCTGCAGCCAACTTCCCAGCAAGATAAGGGTCTTCACTAAAATATTCGAAATTCCTCCCAGCAAGCGGGCTTCTTTTCATATTTATTCCGGGCCCTAGGAGGACATTTACTTTCTGTGACACAGCCTCTTCCCCAAGATATTCACCCACTTTTTCTACTAGCTCTTCATTCCAGCTATTCGCTACAGTCGCAGCAGTTGGAAAGCACGTTGCCGGAATACTTTCATTTAAGCCTAAATGATCAGCAGCCTCTGCTTGCTTTCGAATACCATGTGGTCCATCAGCAAGAAACATACTGTTAATGCCTAAACGTTCTATACTCTCTGTTTGCCAAAAGTCTTTCCCTGACATTAAGGATGCTTTTTCCTCTAAGGTCATCTTTTTAATCAGATCGTTGTATTTCATTGCACATACCTCTTTTTGAAATTTGGCGGCACTCAAGAAGAGTACCGCCAAGCCTATTATTTTTGTTATACAGTTTTGTTTAAACAAAACATTTAGCCAATTATCATGGATCTAATTACTTGCCGGATCAACTTTAATCTTAGGCTTACGGAATGTGAAATAGAATCCGCTCATAATAGCAGCAAGAAGCGCAATATCAACCGCAATCGTAATCTTCACCCATGTCGGCATGTCACTACTTAAAGGATCATCAATCGCACCACTATTCGCTACTGTATATAAAATGTTATGAGAAGCGTCTCTCATCGCCCACAAAGTATCATTACTGCTAGTGTTCACCTCAGGCACTCCGACCGGTGCTGCACCAGTAAGTAAAAGGTCATTTCCGTTACGGAAGCCCAGTTCAGCTACCATGTAAGGATAGAAATCTCCTAGGAAGAAGTCTGTGTTCACATGACCACGGAAGCCCCATTCATTACGTAATACTTCTTGAAGAAGATTAGAGCTCGCACCAGCCCAAACAGTCCCAATACTATTAAACCCTGACATAACACCGCTTGCTCCGCCTTCTTTCACGGCGATTTCAAATGGCTTCAAGTAAAGGTCACGAACTGTTTGCTCATTCGCCCAAGTCATCACACCGAGTGTACGGTTTTCCTCTTGGTCATTGAGTGCAAAGTGTTTCATGTAAACAAATCCACCTTGATTTTCAAAACCTTCAATTTTGTTTGCTGCCATCTTACCTGATACAAGTGGATCCTCAGAATAATATTCAAAGTTTCTTCCACTAAATGCTGAACGGTGAATATTTATTCCTGGTGCATACCAGCCTGTAACGTTATAAGCTTGCCCCTCTGCACCTACAGATTCACCCATTTGTGTCGCTAATTCAATATTCCATGTTTGCGCAAGCATAACACCTGCTGGGAATGCCGTACCTGACGTATCTGATCTAGAAGTATACGCTGTAATACCTGATGGTCCGTCATAATCATGAGTAACAGGCTTTCCTACAGACTCAACTTCAATCGTACGATAACCTCCAAGAGTAACGAGATCGACCATGTCATTTACAGATAATTGATCAAGTAGGTCATTCCAACTCTCGTCATGGAAGTCCACGCCCGTAAACTCATCTAATGATAATTCATTATCAACACCTGTTGTAGGCGCTTCTGTCTGAGTATCTTCTGGAATTTCATAACGGCTTCTATTTACCAAGTCCACAAAATCTTCGTCTACCAGCTTACCTCGTACTATTTCTTCACCATTGTCTGTCATAACTGTAAACTCTTCATGATTAACGAGTTCATCCAGATTTTCAAATCCATTTTCTCTAGAAAGGTACGTAGCAATACTTCCTTCTCCTGCTTCAAGTTCATCAAATTGATTGACAGGAACTTGATCATCTGTCGAACGACCATTATCAAAAACAACCTCTGATAATGTTCTTGTTTCAACTTCTTCAATAACTTCATTAGAATTACGATTTAAATAAATTGTGTAATCCCCTTCTTCAAGCACATAAGAACCTGTATCACTGTAAATTCTGTTATGATCAAATGCGGCCATATCTTCTACTGCAAATGAAACAGTTATCGTTTCAGACTCACCTGGTTCAATGATATCTGTTTTATCAAATGCAGCTAAGTCTACAGCTGATCTTTCGATGTTCCCAGTGTATGGCGCTGAGAAGTAAGCTTGTACGACTTCTTTACCTGCTACAGAACCGGTATTTGTAACACTTACATCGAAACTAATATTTTCATCATCCCAATTTAAACTACCTGATACAACTTCTTGTTCAAATGTGGTAAAGCTTAATCCGTACCCAAATGGGAATTGAACTTCATCATCGTAATTAATAATTCCTTCAGCCGCAGCCGTTTCATAAAAACGATAACCAACATAGATCCCTTCCGTGTACTCTACATACTTCAGAAGAACATCTCTCTCATCCACTGCATGAGAGTAAGAACCATCTGCATTTTCAATCATATAATTAAAATCACCAAAATTAACCATAGCTGGTGGATCGAGAAGGTCTCTCGTATAAATATCTACTGTACGACCTGATGGATTTACTTCACCCGCTAAAATATCACCAAGTGAGTTAAAGCCATTTTGTCCTGCACCAGCAACTGAGAGAATACTTTTAATCTCGCTATAGTCATCTACCCAGCTAAGCTCAAACGTGTTACTACTATTAACGACTAGAACAACATTATCAAAATGGTCTGTTACAATGTCAACCATGTCTTGCTCACGGTTACTTAGCTGAAGGTAATGTTTATCCGGATCAAGATCATCTTCGAAACCGTAACGATTACCTGTTGCACTAAATGAACCACCGTCTGGATCAAATGTGTCCGGACCGTCCATTACACGCGGAAGATCAGCCCCTTCACCACCTGAACGAGCAATAAAAATAACAGCTGTATCTGAAAATTCAACCGCTTGCTGCATACGCTCTTCTGTGTAGAATTCTGAAGCTAATGGCTCAGGAATTGACCAATCTTGACCATCCATATCAATGATTGGTCTTTCAAGCCCTGTAGCAACATAATCGTTATATAATTGTTCGTTTATTTCAAACCCAGCATTCTCAAGACCTTGTTTTGGGTTTACTGCAGTATCTGCATTTACTTTACCTGAACCAGTTCCACCATAAACAGGGTTTGTGAAACTCCACCCGAATACGTTTAATTGTGTTGTTTCAGCTAAAGGAAGCATATCTTCGTTATTTTTTAATAGTACAATACCTTCATCTGCGATTTGAGATGCAACCTCTTCTGAATGGGCGCGAGCTTCAACTGCTTCAGCACTTTCTACATCAATTTCATTAAAATACATCGTAACTACATCAGAAAAATATGCTAATGCAACATTTCCTGCTACTCCAAGTAAGAGTACAACGGACAAAAACACACTCATAAGAATGCGGAATCTTTTCTTACTTTTGCCTGCCATTTTTTTCCCCCTTAAACCAATATCATAAGTAATTAACATTTCACATCACACTAAAAGCGTCACTCCCCGATTGTCATTTACCAAGTATAAGAGCGATTTTATATTGAATTGTGAAAAGGTATTCATTTCATTACAAATACCGCTTAATGTGATTATGAAGAAATTCTAACATAGATAATCATCCCAGCATTTCAAATGCATGAACGGTAGATTTTTTTTTATAAACGGTCATTCACATAACTTAAAGGGCACTGAAAAAGTAAAAAGAACTTTTCCAATGCCCTGCCGTGCTCAAAAGTCTTCTCGTGTAGACCTTATAACACGTTTACTGGATCTTACAACGTTATTCACTACCCGAATTTTCTGGTGTTACCAATGCTGGGACATTGTATCTTTCAGTACGCTCATCTTGAATGACTCCAGACCAATCTAGTCCGAATGTGAAGTCATACTCATTGCCTTCACTATCAACAAAGCTTTCCATATCACGAGGTACATCCTCATATTGAGCTTCTACTGTTTCCATATTAGCAGGCATTTGTACTGGTAATAAAGCTGATGGCTCCACCTTACCTGCAGCAATTTCAAGTAAAGCTTCATCTTCAATTCCATAGCCCGATCCAGTACTCCATCCAAATGCCACAAGAATAGAATCTGCATAAGGTTCAATTTCAGACATAATCATCGGCCCATCAGCTTTGATAGCAACAATAACTGGAACATCCTCCGGTACAGTTTCTGAAGCATATTTCACTGTATTAAGATCTTCGTAGTTCCTAATAATCGCTGTGTTTCCATAATAAGAACGATTTTCTTTTTCTTCAATTTCTTCGACAACATAACCACTAACTTGTTCAGTGACCGTAATATCTCCAGAGATTGATTCTTGACGCACGTGTTCAGAATCAGCTGTATACTCCTCATATTGTAGAGAGATTGGAATATACTCCTCATTTTCTTGATCATACCCAAATCCAGCAAAATAGTTGCCTTCATTCACAGGGCTTGTAATAATCGGCAATGCGAAATCCACTGATTCTAAATCTCCAGCCGATGCACGTTCAATATCCTCAACCGCAACTGTTGGATTCCCATCTTCGTCTTCTGGACCTGTCAATGTCTCTGAAGGTGTATCCGTCACGACATTATAGTGTTTTTCTAATAGTTCAATATCAACCGGCAATGTCCATTCCGCTTCTGTTACTACGCCAAAATAATCGACTTCATATGGCACATAAATCATTGGAACATATACCGTTGGCTTTTCATCACGATCATTAGATGAAATAGCATTATTTGAGTTCTTCAACATAACAATTGATTTTAATTGTGCTTCATAAGCCTTCAATTGATTATCTTCGCTTAATACCGTCAATTCCGCTTCTTGTAAATCAACATATGGATTTTCAAATAATCCAATAGTGAAGAAACCATTTAATATGCGCTGCGCTGACTGTTCAAAGCGCTCATCAATCACATCTTCCCCTAACTCTTCAACACCTAGTTCATAGGCTTCAACAACAACGTCCCTATCATTCAATCCACCAAATTGGTCCGTCCCTGCTTGAATCGCTTTCAAAATACGTTCTGGTTTTTCTAATTCAGATACACCATAAGGCTTACCTTGCATAAATCCACCTTCTAGGTCATCAACTGTACCCCAATCTGTTGTAACAACACCTTCAAACCCATATTGACCACGTAATAAATCGTTTAGTTTGTAATCGCTAAATGCAGTACCAACTAATTCACCATACGTTTCATCTTCATCAAAGGCAATTGAATACGATGCCATAACAGACGTAGTAGACCCTGTTTCACCATCTAGGTTAAATCCACCGTCTACGAACGGAATGAGGTGTGTATCAAATTGGCCACCTGGATACACTTGAGCATTCCCTCTGAATGAATGACCTTCACGACCTCCTTCAGCTGCTCCATCTCCTGGCCAATGCTTAATCATCGTATTTAAGCTGTAAGAACCCCATCCAAGGTCATTTCCATCTTCATCAAATGTTGACTGCACTCCATGAACAAATGCACTAGTCAAATCTCTAGCCAGTGCAGGGTCTTCACCAAATGTCCCATCCACTCGATTCCAACGCGGCTCAGTTGCAATGTCAATTTGTGGTCCAAGTAACGTACCAATACCAAGTAAACGATACTCAATTGAAGTCAAATTACCCATTTCTTGAACAAGCTCAGAATCAAAAGTCGCAGCTAATGCTAGATTAGAAGGAATACCAGAAACTCCACCTTCTCTTGGGTCAGTACTTGTAATAACTGGAATACCATGACCCGTCGCTTCTGCATATGCCTGCATGGCATTATTCCATTGTACTGTATCAGTTGTACTTGCTGAATTTGCAGCGTTTAACATTGCACGACCACCAATGTCTAAGAACTCAATTTGATCCTCTTCAAGCTCCTCAGAAACACTAGATACATGGGAGCTATATAGCATCAAACCAGCTATTTCTTCCAGAGACAATAATGACGCTAAATTAGCCGCTCTTTCATCAGCTTCTAATCTCCAGTCCTCATATGGATCTAACACACCGTTATTATTTAGATCTTTAAAAGCATATCCATCTACTTGGAGTAGTTCCACTCCTGAATCTTTTGAATAGCCTAAAGTTTTTCCATCATCATTTGTGACAATAACATACCCATCTTCAGTTTCTGTCTCTTCCCATTTCACCTCTCCTGAACCAAGTTCTTCAGGTTCGATTGGATCTCCTCCAGCGGCATCATCATCCGTGCACGCCATTAGTAGAAATGAGGAAATGAGCACTGTCATTAACACAGTTGCATTTTTAAACATCATTTTCATAATCCCTTACCCCTTTCTTACTCAATAACATTATTATTAAGCTCTCAAAATGAAAGCCCCTTCAATTCCTTCGAAGCTAAACGTTCATAGCCTCCCTTCTAGCATTATAGGGAAAGAAAGTTTATACAGCGCAGTACAATTACAACACTTGATGAAAAGGTATTCATTTATGTATAAACGTTACTTCCCTTTAAAACTATAAAATTAAATCTAGCATATTAATCAATTTGTGCAGGACAATCTCATAAACGGTAGCATTTTTTGCATGAACAGTAGACAAAAAAGAAAACTTGGATCAATCCTTAACAGGGATCCAAGCTTTTATTCACATCATATATTCCTTATGAATCAGTCACCTACGATTTTTTGGGAATTAAAACCTTTAATTCAAACCAATTATTTTTATGTCCAACATTGACGACACCATCATACTTCTGGACGGTATAGCGAATGCTTTTTAGTCCATATCCATGATACGATTTATCCTTCTTCGTCGTGACTGGCAAGTCACCTTCGAGCTTCAAGTCTCCTTCAAAGTAATTTTCAAAACGAATCATCAAAAATCCCTTTTGCGTAAATAAGGAAACATGGATTAATCTTTTTTCTTCATTTTCGATTTGCATTTCATACTCGATAGCATTATCAAGTGCATTCCCAAAAATCGTACAAATATCTATAACATCCATTTCATTAAGTAACGTTCCGTCGGCTACACACGTTAACGTAATACCATTCTTAATGCAATACATATGTTTACTTGCTAACAAAGTATCTAACACTTTATTACCGGTTTTATTTTGTGCTTCAAACGCTTTAATTCCATCCTCCATTTCATTCAGATAAGCATTTCTTTTTTCCGGATCTTCTTCCGCCCGGAGAGCGATAATTTGATTTTTTAGATCATGATACTTATAATTAATTAATTCAATGCTTTCTTTCGATTGTTGATATTGTGAATATTGATTTTGCAGGATATTTTGCATCGCTTCTAGCTCATGTCTAACCCTTAACTCATTCAGTTGAATATGATAAGCATACAATATAGCGTATCCACCTAAATCGACCAAAGTACGAATATTTAATATTTCTTGGGCATATTGACCGCTAAAAGGCGTTCTTGCTGTCACAAAGCTTAAATTACTTATAAAAAAGACAGCTGCACCGATCACAACTGTAGACCATAACTCCCGCTGCCTTATATTTAACTTCCCTTCTTCAGGTATATGTCGCTTTTCTAATAGCCAAATGACAAAAAAAACAAGCCCATACATAACCACTAACAGCACAATTTCAAATAGCTTATGACTGCTTTCACCACTCCATAAATAAAAATGAACTTGCCATTGCAACGATGCAACTAATTCCGCTACAACAAACGCTTTCACACTGAAATACCCTGCCTCAGTAGGCGTGATATCACAGCATATATAGATGAATAGAAACATCATTCCAATAGCGACAAGCATACTAGGCACCCAAAAAATAATTGGTAAATCTCTCGTCACAACGAGGAACACAGATTGTACAATCAAAGCACCACTTGCAAAACCCATTAATTTCCAACCACTTAACCTTCTTTTCAATATCGAAATATAGACGATACATGCTAGCCATTCAGCAAGTGCCGTATACAGCCTAGGGATTTCCGGAAATAGCTCGTTCATTTAATGACATCTCCCCAATGGTCAGCTAGAGCTTCTAAGAAAGCCTTTCTTTTCGTTCGACTTACAGGTAGCTCATACCCTTTCACAACAGCATAACTATCATTCATTCCATCTACATGCTCTAGATTAACCAAGTAGCCTTTATGCCCACGGAAGAAATGATAATCTGATAATTCTTCTTCTAAATCCTTCATCGCTCCAGAAGACATGAACTCTCCTTCTTTTGTATAGAAAATGAGCTTATGTCCCTGACTTTCAACATAATACACATCTGACAGCTCCAGCCTTACCATTCCACCTTTTAATTTTATCGTAATAAAGTTGGATTCACGCTTCTTCATTCTTTCAAGAGCTCTATTCAAACGTTCAGAAAACGAAAAGTACGTAATCGGCTTTAACACATAGTCCAGTGCATCTACTGCATATCCTTTAATCGCATACTGCGCCATATTCGTAATAAACATTATAACGACTTCTGAATCTATCTTTCTAATTTCTTCAGCTGCTGACATACCATCCATAAGTGGCATTTGAACATCCATTAAAATGATATCGAATTGCGCTTTATAATGATTAATAAATTCATCCCCATCAGAATACGTTTCAATTTCAATTGTTACTTCATTTTCCTTCTGGAACTTCCTCAAAAACTCGATGAGCTGTTTCTGATAATTCGCTTCATCTTCTACAATTGCAATACGTACCATTCCATGATCCTCCTTTCATTACACAACTGATCTTAATCATAAGGAATTCTGTTGCGAAAGTGTTCATTAAAATACAGATGTTAAACCAATCAAAAACGTAAACAATGTAGTCTACTTAATTCGATAGGAATGATTTTCTAATGTATATATCATACTTTAGTTCAATGAGATTGTTACTAGTATAGCATAAGGAATATCACTAACAAAAACGGATACACCTAAGCCTTTAAACCTTTGAATAGTAGGCGTTCTAGCTAGTTCTCGTTCGATTCCTCATAAAAACAATGACTAATTCTTTTCCCTCATACGCCTAGATTCTCATTTCATTTTGTTTGTTGAAATACCCAATCAATCATCTCTTGATTTTGATAAGCAGGAATCCAGGCGAAATGACCATCTGGTTCTACTGCTCCTTCTGGATACTCCGTATAATGAATATGACTCCCACCTAACGATTCAATCGCCGCAACTGCGTCTCTACTATAACGCACATCAACAAGGTGATCATCAGCTGCATGAAATACCCAAATTGGCATATCCTTAAGCTCTTCTAATTTAGATGCATCTTCTAATGGGGCATAAGGTTCTCCCATTGAATAGTTAGCTATATCAGCTATTCCACATACAGGAACGGCTGCAGCGAATAAATCAGGGTTCTTCAAAGCAATATGCCATGTTCCAATCCCCCCATTGGAAACACCCGTCACATAGATACGATCTCGATCAATAGAATATTGTTCAATAACATACTCTAGTAATTGCTCTAATAATAAATCGTTAGGCTCTTCTGTCCAGTAGGCCGACAATTCCTCTTGTGCTGGCGCTTGAGGAGCTAAGACATAGGCTGGGTTGTTCGCCTGTTGATTGGGATTAGCCCATACTAGTGCACTTTGATTTCCTAGAAGCTGTAGAGCGTTATCAGTTCCCCGTTCACCTGAACCATGTAAAAATAATACAAGAGGATACTCATCATCTGATTCAGTCGTTGGTTCAAACAAGCGATATGGCATTTCATCCCCCTCTTCATTTCGATATATATACTCTCCAAACTCATCAACAATAGGAGTTATCACATTCCCAGGCTCGATCCCTTCTATAGGTGCAACAAAAATAGTCCCACTGCTTGACGTGATATCTTCCTTCTGAGTAATCGTATAAGCTAGCTCCTTTTTCGTATGTAAAAAAGCTTCATGATCGAACGAAAGCATACCAGCATTAGGATCACTCGTATCTAGTTCAATTATGACAAATTGACCTGGTCTACTAGCCTGACTGATTTTTGCTTGCTCGTTTGTATACACAGCTGAAATCGTTCTCGATTCCACCTTCTCACCTTTCATAACCTCTACTTCAAAGCTCGATTCTGAAATTGCCGATGAATCGATCTCTTCTCCAAAATCTATTGCCATAGCATAAGCAACTTCGCCTACTGGAAGAACTTTAGTAATCAATGTCATATTATCGGATATCAGTTCTTGAGTCGCTTCCTTATTCACTCCATCAGATGAACAAGCAGTCATGGAGAAAACAACCATAACCAAGCTAAAGATTTGAATTTGTTTACACATTTTCTCTCTATTCATAATGCTCCCCCTTCCACATAGTTAAAAATCAAAATATCGCACTGTCAAGAAAAACGATTACATTTATACTAAAGCGATTAAATTATTTATACTAAAATAAATTCTTTAACTAAGAAAAACGCAATGCGTCGTTTCTTAATTGCGTTGTGTGGAGCCGTTAATGTGTATCAAGCATGAACAACAGCTTTTACGAACCTACTTGCACAGTTCCACCAACAAAGGTAATCCTCATTTCTCTAAATAAGAGAAAAAACGCTTCCTGAGAAGAAAATGTAGTTCTCATTCCGCTATTTTGGCTTTTATGGCTCCTTTTGGACTCATTTAGCTTAAATAGAGGAATGAGGGAACCGGAACGACAAGAAACAGGGAATAAGGGAAGAAATAGAGGAATGAGAAACCGCATCGAGCATGTGACCTTTGCATCCCGCTACTGCCATACTTATAAATTCTTATCTTTACACAAAGACAGCCACTTCCTGAACGGTAATGGCTGTGCGAAACATATTAATGAAACTTTCATCTATTTCTATTGTGGCTGAAACAAATCATATTTGTTTCCATATAAATCCTCAAATCCAACACCTTTCCCACCTGGAACATCTTGTGGTGCACTATGAAATACTACACCTTTCCCCTTCATTTCTAAATAATCCTTTTCAATGTCATTCGATTGGAACATAATCACTATTTGTTCCCCTGCCTGCTTCCCAATTAGCTTCAATTCTTCCTCAGTATTAGCCTGCACTAGTTCAATGACAGTCTCATTATTTTTATTTGGAGAAACGGTTAAATAATGAAAACCTGGTGAAAATTCAATCTCATCACGTACCGTAAAACCTAGTTTTTCAGTATAAAAGGCTTTAGCCTTCTGTCGATCCCTCACAAAAATGGTCATTTGTATTGCTTTCGTAATCACCGTATCGCCTCCGATAATCTTTACAATTTCTAACATTGACTACATAGTTCGTATTTTAACATCTAGGTTCGTTGGAAATTTCTTATGAATTGCGTTATTCAACCATTTATACATAACTATTAAGAAGCGTTAAGGTTATTGCGATGATGACTTTGGATACTTTTCCTTTAAGAACTGTACCGAATTTATGATAAGTTTATTTAATACTGAAACGTCAATATCAGCTATTTTATTAATATAAACACATGCTTTTCCAGTTGTATGTTTTCCGAGTTCTTTCAATAATTCTTCTCGCTTTGGCTCCCCTACTGTAAAGTATAAACTGATTTTTGCTTTCCGAGGAGAAAAGCCGACTAATGGCGCATCCCCTTCATGACCAGAATTATACTTATAATGATAAGAACCAAATCCAATGATGCTTGTCCCCCACATTTTAGCTTGGTGTCCTGTTGCTTTTGTAAAGATGTCCAATAATTGATAAGCATCTTGTTTCTTTTTCGTGCTCTCAATCTTTTCAATAAATTCAATAACACTACTATCAGTTTCTTTTGTTTTTAATTCATACATCTTTTATCCCTCTTCCTACTTTAAGACATGTGATCGACTTACTTATATTCAATTACCTCAAGAAGTTTGTCTAAGGTAGCCATAGCTTTCAACTGTCTTCTATTTCCGATACGAAGCAAGGTAAGAATCTCTTCTGCAAGTTTCTGGCATGCCACTGCTCCCTCAGCTTTCTTGAACTTCTCCTTTATTTTTGTATTTTCATCCGTATAGTAGTTAATCACTTTAAAGAGACTTATTTTAGCTAATTGAAGCCCGTCAAACGTACGATAGCCGCTTTCTCGATCCCTGATCGCCTGTATGTACCCTTCTTTATCCCAATATCTAATAGCTGTTCGAGAAACGTCCATTCTTTCCGCAACTTCCCCTAGAGACCAGAGACGTGAATTTTTTTTCGAGTACTCAATTAGCTCAACGGCTTCCCTCACGAACTTCTTTTCCTCTCCTCTACGACCTAGTTCCTCGTTAAGAATCCAAAGTGCTTCATCTATTTTCTTATTTCGTATGTATTCCATCACTTTCACTGCTACATCTATTCCAAATCCATCGGATAGTAATTTAATGCATGTAAAATAGAGAAGATGAATGTCTGAATAGATACGATATCCACTTTCAGTCCGCTTAGGAGCAGGAACGAGTCCACGAGCTTCATAATTACGAATCGTATTTGTACTTATATTCAGCTTCTCGGCAATCTCGGCAGGCTTAAGCTTACTCATTTTATCCGCTCCTTCACTAATTATGCAAAGTTCTCCGTACGAATCATTAACTATGTAAGGTTTATTATATCAAACTTTCCAATTTGCTTTAAGGTTGTACGATAAGGGTGAATCAAAAAAGAAAGGGGACCAACTAATGACTTTAATGAATCAGAACATGGACATAACAGAACTTGAGAAAGCACTGAATGCCTATGTTGAAGCAAACTGGAAGAAAATCCTTGAAGACCATCGTGAGGAGTTTGAAGCTCTGTTTCCGGAGTATGAAGACGCTACTTACGGGATTTATGCAGAAAAACTACTCGTACCTGTCTGGCGGCAAGTAGAGATGGCAGGATTCCGTTCCGCAGCGGAGATTACAGAGGATGATTACTTAATCGCTGAATTCCTACTATTCCGCCATTCTCTTGAAAAAGAAAAATGGGGTACACCTTCTAACGAAAAGAGAGTATTTTGGATTACAATAAAGAATAGCCAAGAAGAAGAAATCGGCACACTACTAATGGAGATGTCCCATTCTCATGCAGGTTTCTCCATTCCCGCCCCACCGAAGTTCATTGCACTTCAAACAACAAATGGACGTGAAATCAGATCCCAAATTCGTTCTATCTATAAGTAAAGGATTTGTTAGATTCACCTCCTGGTGGCATTAGAATAAAACAAATGTATTCTAAGGATTTTAAATCTACGGTTAGCCAGAGCTATTTCTGGTTGACCTTTTTTATTAGTAGCAGGATTATTTGTTCTTGCTTTAATTGTTTTATTCTAAACGCTCAACAACTTCACCATACCCTTTCCTTAAGAAACTACTTTAGTTAAAGAACTACCTCAAAACGAAGCCACTGAAATAGTGAAAATCACACTTTTTCAGCGGCCTCCTCAAAACCTCATACCTTTTTAAAGGAGATTCATATACAAGTGGCGTATTAAAGATGCAAAGAACCATCATGTATGAAAGTATTCGATACCCATAAAGCCAAGAATGATTAAGTTTTTAATATGTGTCGATTTTGAATATCGTTTCTCGTCGTTCTAGTAGAGAGGGATAGATAATATGTGAATATTCAAAGCTACCTTCTTAATCATTACAACCACAAAGGAGGAAACCACTATGTATTCAGTTACATCGAATGACGGGACAAAAATTGCTTATGACAAAGTTGGCCAAGGCCCGGCCCTCATATTAGTTGGAGGTGCATTTAGCTACCGTAAATTCCCACAACAAGTTGAATTAGCCTACCTGTTATCAGAGTACTTTACGGTTTACAACTATGACAGACGGGGCAGAGGTGACAGCGGTGATACTCAGCCGTATGACGTTGCACGAGAAATTGAAGATCTTCAAGCATTAATTGATGAGGCTGGTGGATCTGCTTATGTGTGGGGATTATCCTCGGGAGCTGCTCTTGCACTGAGGGCTACAGACATAGGCATAAGCATTACCAAATTAGCTCTACATGAACCCCCTTTCGTCGTTAAAGAAGGCGATCGTAAGCCACCAAAAAACTTTACGAAGCATACGACAGACTTAATTTCTAAAAATGAACGGGCTGCAGCGATTAAGTACTTCATGACCAAAGGAATGGGGGCTCCATCATTTATTGTCAGCATGATGCGGGTCATGCCAGGCGTGTGGCCTAATCTGATGGCAGTTGCGCATACACTCACCTATGATGCTGCATTATTAGAAGGATATATGGAAGGGAAGAAATTGCCTGCTACATGGAAGAAAAGTGTCAATATTCCAACGCTCGTAATAGAAGGGACAGAGAGCCCAGCTTCCTTACGAAATAGTGCTCAAGCATTAGCAGATCTACTCCCTAATGCTCAACTATTGAGTAAAAAGGGTCTCGGTCATACTAAAAAGTTGAATACAAAAAGGATATCTCCAGAGCTTACATCATTCTTTTTAGCTAATCATTCATAAGAAACGTAATAAAGTTCGGATTATTGTCGATTTAATCAGCACAAACTCGTTGTATAAATAGAAGCTAATCATTTCTGTTATTATGCGACTTTGATAAAAGGCTTCACGATAAAATAGGAGGTAGTTAGTTATGAGATTTATGATGATTGTAAAAGCCACTACAGATTCAGAAGCAGGAAAAAAGCCTAGTCCTGAGATTATTGAAGCGATGCAGAAGTATAATGAAGAGTTGGTGAAAGCAGGTGTTTTACTTGCTGGTGATGGACTTCAGCCTAGCAAGAATGGTATAAGAATTTCCTATCCAGAGCCTGGTGAAAAACCAAGAATAATGGATGGACCATTTACGGAGGCTAAAGAAATAATTGCAGGTTATACATTGATCGAAGTTAAATCTAGAGAAGAAGCGATTGAATGGGCATTACGTATGCCAGACCCACATGGATATGGACAGGGTGAGATTGAGCTTAGACAAGTATTTGAACCAGAGGATTTAACGGATAACCCAGAATTATTAATAAAAGAGGCTGAACTTCGAGAGGAGCTTAAGAAGGCGTGAGCACACCTCTAACACATCGAACAATTGAAGCGATCTGGAGGATCGAGTCGCCCAAGCTCATCGCAAGGCTAACTAGATTAGTAAGAGATGTTAGTCTTGCGGAGGATCTTGCTCAAGATGCATTGGTCATCGCGCTTGAAAAATGGGACCAAGTTGGAATACCAGAAAACCCTGGTGCATGGCTGATGACGACCGCTAAACATCGTGCAATTGATCTATTACGCAGAAGGAAAGTACAGGATCAAAAGTATAAAGTAATTGCTAGTCATACTGATTTATATACTGTGGAAGATATAAATGATGTTCTGGATGAGGAGATTGATGACGATCTCCTCCGTCTGATTTTTATGACCTGTCATCCGGTATTATCTCAGGATGCAAGAGTTGCTTTGACTTTGCGCCTAGTATGTGGACTTACCACGGAGGAAATTGCGCGTCCATTTCTCGTCGCGGAATCTACTATTGCTCAAAGAATTGTCCGTGCGAAAAGAACCTTAAACAAAAAAGAAGTGCCTTTTAAGGTTCCTGTTGGAGAGGAACTGATTAAGCGATTATCAGCAGTTCTTGAAGTGATTTACCTTCTGTTTAATGAAGGTTATTCTGCAACTTCTGGCGACCAATGGACTCGCCCTTTTCTATGTCAAGAAGCACTAAGATTGGGACGTGTTCTAGCAGAAATGGCACCTACTGAACCAGAAGTTCATGGACTTGTCTCCTTAATGGAAATTCAGTTCTCAAGGTTTAGAACGCGAGTGACTTCTAAAGGTGAACCTATTCTTCTTATGAACCAAAAGAGGGCTCAGTGGGATCAATTATTGATTCGACGTGGCCTAGCAGCACTTGAGCGCAGCAAAAAGCTAGGAAAGCCACTTGGCCCCTATTCATTGCAGGCATCTATCTCAGCTTGCCATGCTCTGGCGCCGTCTGAAGAAGAGACAAATTGGCCACGAATTGCAGCTCTGTACGAAGCTCTTTCGAGAGTCATGCCTTCACCAATCGTAGAATTAAACAGAGCAGTAGCTATTTCTATGGCATTCGGTCCCGACTTTGGCATCCAAATAGTAAATGAACTTTATTCTAATCCATCTTTAAAAAGCTATTATCTTTTACCGAGTATAAGAGGTGATCTTCTAGTGAAGCTAGGGAGGTATGATGAGGCTCGTAGTGAATTTGAACGTGCTGCTTCATTGACCAAAAATGAACGTGAAAGAATCCTTTTACGCAATCGAGCAATGAATTGCAGAAAAGGATGATCTACATAAAGTGAAGCATCAATCAACGAAGTTTTTCGCAAACGACATTCTGGCTACAAATAAGCAACGCTTTCGCAAATTCCTTTGAAGGCACTGTAAAAGTTGAAACCATTGGGCAACTATTTTACCAGTAGGTAAGAGGAACAGTTCCTCTTACAACCTTTCCCCATTTGCTGAATTATGAACGAAAGATCCCGTTAGCTTAATCCTATTCTTCACTTTTGGGTATCAACTTTGATTTATCTTTGCTAACTAATCCATAACCATGTCTACTACTTGTTTCGCGAACTTAGCATAGGGTTCGATCAAGGCAGGACTTCGATCAATAGCCCACCTAAGGTTATCGAAAGCCCTTAAAAGCAGAAAATGCTTTATGTCAGAAAGGTCTTTTTCACTTATCCTGTACCCATCCATAAACGCTTTAAATTCCTCAGCATTCGCGCTTTCTTCTAGTTCTAGGATTTGGTAATGCATCAATTGGGCAATAGTTGCATGCGGTACCACGCTTACTTCTGCATTCCAATCCAGTAATATAACTTGGTTCGCCTTATTAACAATCGTATTCTTTAAAGAGAGATCGCCATGGTTTAAACCGAACCGGAACGATTTCTTTTTCAGATTCTCGAACAGGTTTCTTACTCTTTGTGATTCCATCTGAGTCATTACTCCAAGCTCAATCAACCGATCGGACTCCGTCAAACTATTGATATTATACTGCACATACCCTTGCCAACTGCCGTCCGATCCTTCATGAGAAGGTGACTGGAACTCACCATTGACTGGATCAATCAGATTTTCTCCGTATCCCTTCACTTGAATCGAATGAATAAGCCTAGCATATTCGCCTAGCTGCCTCCAAATATCAAACCTAGGAACCGTACTGTCTAACCCATTGTCGCCACTTATAAAAGTTTGAATCATATAGGCTGTTTCATCAACAATACCAATGGACAGCACCTCAGGTCCAGGAATACCAACTACGGCCGCTTGCTCGATACACCATTTTTCTTTGCTAAAGTCTGGATATGTATCTTTAACATTCATACGGACAACGACTTTATGGCTCCTAGTTTCAACTACACATACCTGATTTGTAATACCTTTACCAATGATTTGATACGATGTTTTTATTTGTTCCCCTAGAAAATCGCCTGCAATACGTTCTGCCTGCAAAACAACAGAGTCCTTCATAATTTCTTTCCCCCTCGAGCTTCGTTCAAGATCATTTTACCACACATTTTTTGGAAAAATGCTTATAAATAAAACGATTCTGCCCTGTACACATATCGTAATATCAACGAAACAGGTGCTCTCCTTTTAAAAAAATCGTCTCATCTCTTAATAAAATAAGATGTGTCCATTTATATTTCAACCTAAACAAAAGAGGATGTCCTTACGACAGCCTCTTTGCATAAGTAAAATAAAAATTGAATTATTGTTGTTGATTTTGTTGTTGTTGTGCTTGCTGAAGCTGTTGTGTAGCCTGTTGTAATTGTTGTTGTACTTGTTGAAATTGCTGTTGCTGTGCTGGCTGAGTACTATTTTGCGCTTGTTGCATTTGCTGCTGTGCTTGTTGTAATTGTTGCTGTGCTTGTTGAATTGCTTGAGGATTGGCCTGTTGCGCCGCTTGTTGAATTGCTTGTTGTGCTTGTTGAATTGCCTGCTGAGCTTGTTGCGCTGCTTGTTGTGCTTGTTCGTTTTGTTGCATAATAAACTCCCCTTTTAACTTGTATTTGTTGTTACTCGTATATGATGCGTAAGTTTGCTCGCAACTATACATGTTTTTTACTTCAAGTATTGTACTTCTCAATACGAAAATACCGCTGAATCATTGTTACAATCAGGTGGAAGATTCCACCTGATAAATAGAACAAATGATTTAACCACTCATTTTCCCATCTTGATTTTCCCTCATCCAATGACGGTGCAGGGAAATGGCATTGATAAACTCTTGTTGGAACGCACTTAAATCTGTTTCGTTCCTTACTGTCACAACCCCCATGTCTGTAAATATTTGCGTTTGCGATCCAAGGTCTGCTAGCAATGTTCGTTGAGCATCAGTTGAAGCTAAAAGATCGACACCTTCATTCGTAGCTCCAATTGGTTTAGCATGGACAAAAGCATCATTGATAAAGTCCTTAGCCTCTTTATGAGTCATTAATAGATCTATAGATCCCTTCCCACCAGGAATATAAAGAGCATCGTACATAATCGCTCCACTAGTAGCATAACTCTTATTCGCTTCAAGTTTCTGACTTTCTACGCTTGTAATCATGCCTAAATTTTTACTAATAAGGTCGGCATGAACTCCGGCTGCAGATAGTCCAGTCATGACTTGTGATACCTCATTAAAGTTAAAGCCATTTTCAATCAGAATGGCAACCTTTCTCGTTTTCGCTTGCTTCACTGTATTTTCTTGACTTACCGCTGGTGAGGAGGCTGTTACTCCAGTTCCTCCTTGATTCGCAGGAGGATTCACACCAATTCCTTCAGCAATTTGAATCGCTAATTGACTATCCACATTATTAAACATTTCAACAACACGCTGTTTGATTTGTTTGTCCTGCACCTTTCCAACTTCAAAATGAAAAGCTTTAATAATGTGTTTCTTTTCGGCTGGTGACATACTATTCCAGAAAAGAGTAGCTTGACGATAATGATCATTAAAGCTACCACTACGTTTCCTAATTTTTTGCCCTTCTACTTTTTCAGCATAATGTGTATATCCATGCTCTTTATCAGATGCTGGTTGGGGAGAGTTATTTCGAAGTGAGTTAGGTGAATAACTCACAGCACCTTTGTCGATCGTCATCCGATGGAAACCATCGCGTTGATTATTATTTACACAAGCAATTGGGCGATTAATTGGAATTTCATGAAAATTCGGCCCTCCTAACCGGAGCAACTGAGTATCCGTATAAGAGAATAACCGTCCTTGTAGTAAGGGATCATTGCTAAAATCAATTCCGGGCACTACATGACCAGGATGAAAAGCTACTTGTTCGGTCTCCGCAAAAAAGTTATCTTGATTTTTGTTTAATGTCATTTTTCCGATAATCTTAACAGGAACCTGTTCTTCTGGCCAAAATTTCGTTGGATCCAGAATATCAAAATCAAAGTTAAACTCTTGATCTTCTTCGATCAATTGGACGCCAAGCTCATATTCAGGGTATTCTCCCATATTGATCGCTTCCCAAAGGTCACGGCGGAGGAAATCAGGATCTTTCCCAGCTAGTTTTTGCGCTTCATCCCAAGTAAGGGAATGCACACCTAGTAAAGGCTTCCAATGAAATTTCACAAAACGCGCCTTCCCTTGTTCATTCACAAATCTAAAAGTATTAACGCCAAACCCTTCCATCATTCGAAAACTTCTTGGAATTCCGCGGTCAGATAACAACCACATGATCATATGAGCAGTTTCAGTGTTACTTACTACGAAATCCCAAAATGTATCGTGAGCGGCAGAAGCTTGTGGAATTTCGTTATGTGGTTCTGGTTTAATGGCATGTACTACATCTGGAAATTTAATTGCATCTTGTATAAAAAATATTGGAATGTTGTTGGCAACTAAATCATAATTTCCATCTTCAGTATAAAATTTCGTTGCAAACCCTCGAACATCACGTACCGTATCTGCCGAACCTCGTGATCCAACAACTGTCGAGAATCGTACAAAAACAGGAGTTTTAACAGATGGGTCTTGTAAAAATGTAGCTTTCGTTATTTCTGCCATCGGTTCATACACTTGAAAGTAGCCATGAGCTCCAAAACCACGTGCGTGAACGACTCGTTCAGGAATACGTTCATGATCAAAATGAGTCATTTTCTCTCGAAAATGAAAGTCTTCCATCAAGGTAGGTCCTCGCTCACCAGCTTTAAGCGAATCATCCGTATTCGAAACGCGTACTCCCTGGTTAGTTGTTAATTTTGTACCTTTGTGATCAACTCGAACGGTTTCTAACTGCTGATCTTTTAGGTTTTCTAAATTAGAAAGCTCATTATTTTGTTGATTATTATCCACTTCTGCTTCCTCCTTTTTATGTATTTCCGTTAACCACTTTACGACTGCCACCCCAGTACTAATCTAAGATCATCAACGGAAATAATGATTGAATCCATCTTTGGTATTGTTTGTAATAGTACCCTTTTTATACATATATTTACCAACAAAAAAATCTTCCTCATTCCACCGTTCGCATTAAAATAAGGTTTTTCTACAAAACTCTTATAATGTTTTTCGATTCAGAAATAATTATTTTCTACATCTTTTCCGTCCTATTTTTCAGCTTTTTTCTGTATAAAAGGATTCTCAAAATGTCGGTTAAGAAAAAGGAGATAAGTCGTGGCAGAGAAAGCAAGAACAAGAAAAAGACCCCAAATTCGCTTCGGGATCAGAAATGTTTATTTTAATGGTACATTAGCGCGATATAATGCCTTCTATTAATCGTTGCAGTCTAAGTAAGGATGTAGTCGTACTTGCCTTTACCTTTAATTATTTTTCTTACACAATCCGTGTACGGCTGTTGAATATATCGTTGTACTGATGACGCTAATGTTTTTTATTTTTTCTTGTTCAATATAAGCTACCTGCTTAACTCCTAGTTAAATTTATTTTAATAGATTTGTTGTAGCAACAAACGGCGCTGTTTTCTCCGTTTATTGACAATGATAATAAGGAAATGTATAGTATAGGTTAGATTATAAGAAGGAGGGTTATTAAAAATGATGCATGCAGGAAGATTACGCCAGCAAACTTTGAACAATAGGTAACTTAATATGTTCAAAGGCTCTGTTTTCATAAAGCAGAGTAAACGGGAGTAGTCTGCACATTTTTAATAACCTTCTACGGGGAAGTATACACTTTTTACGTGAAGAAAGGCAGATATCCATCTGTCTTTTTTTCGTATGTCTTTTTTTGGCTCATACACAGGAAGACTATTGGATATACCTCGTTTACTCTTCACCACAGACAGCAGCCTGTCTGTGGTTTTTTATGATTACACCCCTTTACATCCTATAAAAAAATAAACATTTGGAGGAAATAAACATGAATACTCTCAAACTTAAACAATTAGCAACGAATAAAGGATTGGATATTGTAGAAAACAGTATCAAAATCAATGAGTCTGGAGTTGACTTTCAAGTAGCCTACGCCAAAGATCAACATAACGATAAATGGATCCTAAGAATTCCACGTAGACCAGAGTCAATGAGAAATGCACACCAAGAGAAAAAAGCGTTAGATATCATTCGCTACCATGCAAGCTTTCAAGTTCCGGATTGGTCTATCTTCTCTGAAGATTTAATTGCTTATAAACAACTAGGCGGAACTCCTGCGGCCACGATTGACGTGGAGCAACAGAACTATGTGTGGAGTTTTGATGAATCGAATGTACCATCTGCGTATTATCAGTCATTAGGAAAAGCACTAGCAGATTTACACTCATTACCTCACAAAGAATTCAAACATATTGGGGTTGAAATTGTTCGTGCAAGTGAGTTAAGAGCTTCCATGAAACAGCGCATGGAACGGGTAAACAAACAATACGATATCAATCCAACTTTATGGGATCGATGGCAAGCATGGCTAGCGGAAGATTCTCTTTGGCCTTCCCATGTAGGAGTCACACACGGCGACCTACATCCAGGTCATATCCTCATTAATAACAATCATCAAATCACTGGTTTAATTGACTGGACAGAAGTCGGGATTGCGGATGTGTCTGTCGATTTCATGTCCCATCAGCTCCTTTTTGGGAATGATGGACTATCTAAATTAATCGACGCTTATGACAATGCCGGTGGAAAAACATGGTCAAGAATGGATGAGCATATCGTAGAACTTCTAACAACAAGTGGCATTACTGTAGCTGAGTTTGCTGAAATCTCAGGCCTGCAAGAAATGTATGAAACGGCTGCACATATGCTTGCTAGCGAAATGTAATGAAAGGGACTGATCGTCAAGCTTTCTTGACGATCAGTCGATAAGGAGAAGCTAAATGGCACACGTTTTCCCCACAGAACTCACCTTTTATATTTGGCTTTCTTCAGTACTATTTTGTTCGTTAACGTTTTTATTATTTCCCTATACTATTGTATATAGCTAATGCATCAATAATATTATACTGCTCCGAATATGGATCCCCTTTTGCTCCTGCTGAAATCAGAATATATTCTTGATTACCAACTTTGGCGAGACTCGCAAGACTGAGACCAGCTTCACCGGTATATCCGGTTTTCCCTCCCAAAATTTCCCCTCCGGCAATGGTTGGGTTGCTTAGTTTTTCAAACATTGTGCTATAAAAGGTTATCCCATCGTGTGTATTCGTAGGTTGCGTGGAGTGACGGGGGGCAGTAAAAATTTCACGAAATATATCATTCTCCAGCGCATACTTAAGAAGAGTTGTAAGATCCTCCACTGTTGTATAGTGGTTTTCGTCATGAAGTCCGGTAGTATTAACAAAATGGCTATGACTCATCCCCAGATCTGCTGCCTTTTGATTCATCATCTTTACAAATGACTGTTCTGACCCCGCAATATGATCTGCAAGGCCGATACAAGCCTCTGCACCGCTTGGGAGCATCACTCCGTATAAAAGATCAATAGCCCTTACACTCTCGTTTGGCTGAAAACCGGCCATAGAAGCATTTGCTGTGTACAGTTCGCTAAAAGTGTAATGAGTAAATCTAATTTCTTCCTGCAAATTTGACAAGTTTTCTATTGCAACAATTGCTGTCATTATTTTTGTTAAAGACGCAGGGTATAATTTTTCTGCGCTATTCTTTTCCAGAAAAATGGTAGTATCGTTTAAGCGAGTCAACATTGCATTTGTACTGTGTAAATCATTCGAAGATATAGAAAGAGAAGGATCTTCTACTTTATAATCAGACTGACCATATTCGTGTACTCCTATCCTTAGTATATCTTCTTTGAGTTCCATAAAAAGTATAGTAGATGCGAAAGTTATACATAAGAACAATAGTAATAAAAATTTCCACCACTTCTTCATTTTTAAGTTTCCTCCCTGTTAATCTTTGTTTAAAAGAATAAGGAAAACTTTTAAAAAAAAGAGTAGGGTAAATCTTAAATTTTTCTTAAATCATGTACTTGAATTAATTGAACTGAATTATTCAGTTCAGTTTACATTGGTAAACGAACTTCAAAAATTGTATGTATGACGTTACTTTCGACAGTAATAGATCCATTATGCTGCTCCACTATATGCTTTGCAATGAACAAGCCAAGACCTGTGCTATCATCTTGATAAGTTCGCGCTTTATCTCCAGTATAGAACATATCAAAGAGATGCGGGAGTTCATTCGGAGGTATACTATCTCCATAATTAACAACTTGAACTACCACTTCATCTGCATCAATAAAACCGTTGATATCGACATACTGACCGTCATATCCGTAACGGATTGCATTAGTGATAAGATTTTCAAACACACGTGCTATCAAATCTCCATCCCCCCAAATGGTTAAATGGGTAGTACTATTCATCCGGGCAATCAAATGTTTTTTTTCAAATACAGGATACATTTCTTCCTTTAATTGGTTGAGTAAGTTAGTTAAATCTATTTTCTTTTTTTCGACTGGAAGCATTCTATAGTTCATTCTAGTTATTTCAAATAATTCATCTATAAGCCTTTCTAAACGCTGAGATTTTGTAAATGAAATCGTTAAATAATGTCTAACTTGTTCTTTAGTCAAGCTCTCATTGTTAAGGATTAAATCTAAATAACCCAAAACAGAAGTTAGCGGGGTACGAAGATCATGTGCTAAGTTTACTACTAGAAAATCCTTACTGTTTTCTGAAAAGTCACCTCTGTCTATGGCTTCTTTTAACTTTTTACTTGCGAGATTAATGTCCTTCGTAATATCGTTAAATTCATCGTTTGATTTGATTTCAACCTGATGGTGAAATTCGCCACGAGCAAGGTTGTGAATTCCTTTTGAAATCTCATTGAAATAAGTGGAATAGCGCTTCGTAAGGAGAAAGAAAAAGAATATTGACAGTGGAATAAATATAAGTAAAAAGAAATTAAGGTCTCCAATCTGATTAATAAATAAACGAAAGTTAGTCAATAGATCGCCGTATTGAACCCGAGTATAATAATAATATTGAAGTATTTTAAAGATTAAATACGTTATAGTGCCTGACAGTAACATACTTAAACCAAATAACAACACCATCTTTGAACGAAAACTGCGCATCATTTTAACCATTGAATGTATACCCTACTCCCCATACTGTCTTAATCAATTTGTCATTCCGTTTATCTTCTTCAAGTTTTTTCCGAAGGGTACGTATATGAACCATAACCGTATTACCCCCTTCAAAGTATGCTTCACCCCACACCTTCCTGAAAATATGATCCATACTAAAAACTTTCTTTGGGTGACTCGCTAGTAAATATAAAATATCAAATTCTTTCGCGGTTAGCTCAATGCTTTCACCATATAGACTAACTGTACGTTGATCAGGAGAAATAACTAATCCACCATATTCCAAGTTAGTGTTATTATCTGTTATATGCTGATTAAGCTTCGTATAACGTCGGATCTGAGCATTTACACGAGCAACCAATTCTATTGGGGTAAATGGTTTAGTCATATAATCATCTGCTCCAAGTACCAGTCCCTGTACTTTATCGAAATCAGATGTTTTAGCACTTAAAAATATGATAGGCATATTATGCTGTTCGCGAATGCGACGGATTACTTCATATCCATCCATTTTCGGCATCATAATATCCAAAATCAATAAATCAAAGACGTGTTCCTCAACAACACGAATCGTCTCTTGTCCATCCGATACTTTAATAACATGGTATCCTTCTTTTTCTAAATGAATAGCAATTAGATCAGCGATTTCATCTTCATCATCAGCAATTAATATCGAAATATCCCTCATCTTCCCACTCCTATTTAACTTACATCTATATATCAAGTCCTATTTATATTATTTCCCCCTTTTTCAAAACCTGGACTTATTGGTACATATAAAATAACAATATTCTTCAAACTTTCTTCTTAAACATTAGCACTTCGTTAGTGTAAGTGTAGTTTTTAACATTGTTATCATTAGATTACCTTTTGTCACTAATTTTGCTTTCCCACTTATTCAACTTTTTATTAACTAACTTTTGGAGCTCTTCTTCATCTTCAGATAACTTATAATATATAGCTAAGGCGACCAAAACAACATCGATACATTCTTCTTTTACATCATCAATTCCTAACTGTTTATAGGCACTTCCACTTGCTTTAAGATAAGATAATACAGCTTGAGAAGTTTCACCGACTTCCTCGGTTAACTTCAGTGCCATTTGTTCTAACGTTTTTGGTTCTTTTTCACTAAGTACCTTTATTTCTTTTAGCCATTGCTCCATGATTTCTTCCCTCTTTTATTTTAGAATTAGTGATGTTTTATTACCATTTATGTATATAAGTACCCTCTTATTTTTTTCAGCTTCTTCCATATAGATTGGGTCAATTCCTTTACTAGAACCACAATAAACTGCAATTGTTTTCACAAATACTTCCTCTCAAAAGTACATTCATTACTACCAAATACAACTCTTTATATATTAGCATGATTTCCTACCAAAAAATGCAAAATTACCTACACTGAAAATAAAAAAGAAAACTCCTCTCTTTATTGTAGGAATCTCTCAGTTAGCAATTATTATCTAACTGAGGAAAGTTATCATTTGTCTACATGCTTTTTGTGCTGACCTCTCATGATATTTTGAAGAGTATGGGTCACTGAATCCATGTTGACCATTGAATTTATATATCTTAATATTCTTTTTATCCAAAGTTGAAATTAACTCATCCACATTAAATGACTTTTCCTCTTTTGGAAAGAATAGCATTGTTGGAGACTTGGGTATTATAGCAACATAATCCCTAATACGTGAACCATAGTATCCCACTACCCCATCAACAGATTCGTCCTCACTACATAACCAAGCTATAGTGGCACCAACACTAAATCCGACGACATATATTCTTTTGTATTCATTTTTAACATTTGACAAAACATCTTTTATTCTATGTAATGCATGTTCAAAACCAACGTTTTCCATAAAATGGTTAAAAGCTATCCCCTCTTGAAAATAATTAAAGGAAGTTTCAGGTTCATATAAATTAGGACAAAAAACATCGAAATTTTGTTCTGATAAAAACTCACAAAAATTTTTCATATGTTGATTAACACCATAAATTTCGTGTATGACAATGATTACAGTATTAGACTTTTTATGCGTTAATTTAATCATTTGCACCTCCCGTAAACCTAAGTTTCTTATTAACCCTTAGTTTATCAAGCACCTTTTTCTTTTTATGACGCGATTTTATAAAATTAGTGCTTTTTTAATAAAATTCACCTATATCTAATATTGATAAATAAGCGTATACTTAAAACACTATATTATGGATGTGAGACTATGATAAGTCATCTTAAAATTATTACTTTACTCATTTTGTTAGTAAGTATCACACATTCCGGATATGAACATATTTCTTTAATTATCACACAAGAAAACATAATTTCAGATAAATATACCGAGGATTATCAGCCTCTTGATACTATTATTAGTGGTAAGCATCATACATTATTTCATAATTTGTTTATTGTGATTTTTGTCATTATTAGTATAACTGAATCTATAAATCTTTTGATCAAATTAACAAAGAGGTACATGAATCTTATACCTATTTTCTATCAAAGTAATTATGTGGAAACTCCTCATTTTGATAAAATGCATTAATTTCAAAAGGAGGAATCACAAATGATGTGGATAAGATTTATGATTATAGGCTTTTTTTCTGTAACGGCTCTTTCTATTCTGGTCTATCAAAGTATTGAGTTTTTCAATTCTTTTGTTGAATTTTTCAAACATAAAGACTAACTACCAGCCTGTCGACAAAGTCTCGCTTTTGCAAGACTTTGTCGACAGTTTTTTTTTCTATCAGATAATTGATAAAAATGGACAATGATGTCTAAAAAGTTGGAAGATGAACGGATGCGAATGGAGATGGTCTGGATTGAAAAGCTAGTTCCAGAAGACCATCTTGTTCGTAAGTTAGATCGTTCTTCTGACAAAGGACGTCCAAGTATTGAGCCAGCAAAATGAAGTAGCTCCTCCATTATTTGCTGTTTGTATCTTGATTAGTGCGATCATGTCTTATGATCTTAATCTTGCAATCGGAAAACTTACTCAACCTTTCTACCTTTAAATTGAATGGTCATTCATTTTTTTTCCTATAATGGTAAAAGTCTTTCTGATTTCAAGGAGGTACAAAAATGGATCGAGCACTATATAGGATCCTGGAATGGATTACCCTTTTCGCCTATTTAAATGTAATATGGATCTGCTTTACTTTAGCAGGAGGCATTGTATTAGGCTTATTCCCAGCAACCATTGCAATGTTTTCTATAATAAGGAAGTGGCTTCAAGGTGATTCTGATAAACCTATTCTAGCTACTTTTTGGCACTACTATAAAGATGAGTTTTGGAAAAGTAACCGCTTAGGTTTCCTTATTTACTTTGTTTCTTTGGTAGTAGGATTCAATAGCTTCTTCCTTTATGTGAATCACGATGAACAGCTTAGCTGGGCATTGGGTCCGTTGCTTGCAGGTATATTGCTGTTCTTTGTATTCATGTTCTATATTTTCCCGGTTTATGTCCATTTTGATTTAAATCTATTCCAAATCGTTAAGAGTGCCTTTCAAATCATGCTAATTAGCCCGGTACAAACGCTGTTTATCATTGTCAGCTTAGGTGCATTTTATTTAATCATAACAGTCATTCCAGCAGTAGGAGTGATCTTCGGTGCTAGCTTCTATAGCCTTATCACCTTATTGTTTGCTCTAAATGCTTTTCAAAAGATCCAAGAAAAACAAAACTTACGATGAAGGATATTTCCTCTGATTAGACTATCCTTTTACAGCACTAGAGGAAATACCTTCAACGATTTTGTTACTAAAGAACAGAAATGCAATGAGAACAGGAAGAATACTAATAACGAGGGTTGCCCCAATTGCTCCCCAGTCAGTCATATATTGCCCTACAAAGGTTTGAATCCCTACTGTCAGCGTTCGATACCGATCAGAACTGATAAATGTATTAACAAATACAAATTCATTCCAGTTATAAATCATGTTAATAATCGCTGTTGTAGAAAGCACTGGCGTAGAAATCGGTAGAAGAATGCTAAAAAATAACCGATGAAGAGAGGCACCATCAATAATCGCCGCTTCTTCAATTGCCGTAGGTATCGTGTAATAAAAACCTAGAAGAATCATCATTGTGATTGGCAAATTATAAGCAGTATAGGTCAAAACGATCGCCCATGGATTATCAATTAAATTGACACTTAGATACATGCTAAAAAGTGGAATTAACGATGAATGAATCGGAATCATTAATCCGACCATAAACAAGCCTAAAACAAGCTTATTCAGCTTCCATCTCATTCGAGTGATTACAAAAACTGCCATACTTCCAAATAGAAGAGTAATCACGATTGATACGCCTGTGATCCAGATGCTGTTGAAGAAATAATTGCCGATCCCTGCTTGCCACACGCTCAAATAATTTTCCCATTTAATTTGCTGTGGTAATGCAAATGGTGATTCAGCAAATATTTCACGATTGTCTTTTAAAGAGAAAAGGAACAACCAGACAAGTGGGAAAATTTGAAAAATGGCAACAATACCTAAACTGACATACAACAAAAAGTATCCTATACGTCCCATGTTATATCCTCCCGTTAATACTGAATTTCTTCCTTAGTAGCCGTGAGCTTACGTATAATGATTGTGACAAGTAACGTTATAACGAGTAGCATGAAACCTACAGCGCTTCCGTAGCCAAAGTTGTTTGTACCAAATGCAAGCTTGTACATATAGGAAGCCATTACTTCACTAGCTCCATTCGGCCCTCCACCTGTCATAACATAAATTAAATCAAAATACTTAAGTGAGCCAACAATAGCGAGGACAACGGTTACTTTTACGACACTCATTATTAATGGCAGTTTGATGCGATAGGCAATTTGAAAAGGTGTGGCCCCGTCGATTTTTGCAGCTTCCATCATGGATTCAGGAATGCCTTTTAATGCAGCATAGTAAATAAGGATGTAAAACCCTGCATACTGCCATAAAATCGGTACAAAAATGGAATAAAGCACGATGTTAGGGTCTGCAAGCCATAACGGTAGATTTTGAACGCCTAATGATCTAAGTAAAATGTTGAGCATCCCGTTAGATGGATTGTAGATTTTAATCCACAGCTGGGCGATTGCTACTGAAGATAAAAGCATAGGTATTAAATAAATTTTTCTTAGAAGATTAGCTCCCTTTATTTTGGAAGCTAAAATCATTGAAATAGTCAAATAAATGACGAGGCTGAGAGTTGAGAAGATTGCTAATAAAAATGAATTTCGTGCACTTCCCCAAAATCGACTATCCTGTAACACGTTCATATAATTATCCAATCCAATAAACTGCATAGCTCCAATCCCATCCCATCTCATTAACCCATAATAAGCTGATAATACTAAGGGAATGAAGATTAGAATACTTACTAAAAACAAAGCAGGGAAAATATACAAAAATATAAACCATTTATTGGACATCACTTTGTTCATCGTACTTAACCCCCCATTTAAAAGAATGGAAAAGGACAATCTAATGAAAGATTCGTCCTTTTCATGTATTTACAGAACGTAATTGCTATTCAGCTGAAAGGGCTTGTTCATGTTGTTGGGCAAAATCTTCTGGCGTAATTTGCTGACCAAACAATGCTTGTATCAATTCTAAATGCGTTTCCGCTACCGTTGAACTCATTTGTACATCAGCATAAAGAGTCAGATTGCTTGCGTTGTTAAGATCTTCTAGAACATCAACATACATATCTGGAAGGTCTAATGCATCGCCATCAACAATCGTTGCCGGAAGGACACCTGCCTCTGCTACGGCTTTTTCTCCCCACTGCTCTACAAAATAAGCTGAAAATTGTTTTGCTTCTTCCTGAACATCAGAGTTTTCGCTGACAAACAATCCAACACCAGGGCCGCCCACAAAGCTGTTCGTGTCACCTTGTCCGTCAACTGTTGGAAATTTAAAGTAATCGATATTATCTCTAAATTCTTGTGGAATGCTTTCGTTCGTTGTAAAGTTAGGTAGATCCCAAGTTGCAATCATGTACATTGCTGTAAGTTCGTTCATGAACATACTTTTTGCTTCCTCATCAGCAAGGCCGTTGAATCCACTTGTAAACGCATCATTCTCGACCATTTCTTGTACTTTTGCAGCAGCTTCTACTAAAGCAGGGTCTTCGAATGAACCCGTCCTGTTGATGGCGTTTGTGAGTACATCAGCTCCACCAATTCTGTCAGCAAAATACATATACCACATAGATCCAGTCCAACTGTCTCTGTTCCCTAAAGCGATTGGGTCCTCATTATTCTCTTTTAATGTATTAATGACTTGTTCAAACTCCTCATACGTTTCCGGAGCCTCAAGATTATACTTGTCAAAAATTGCTTTATTATAGAAGACATAAACAGTATTTAACTCTAAAGGTAGACCGTATGTCTCGCCTTCTTTTTCGTAAGCCTCAAGTGTTCCAGCGACAAACTTCTCTCTTAATCCATCATCTAAAATATCGTCTAGTGGCGTGAATTTATTTCCAGCAACGAACGGATCAAGGTAACCTGCTGCCCAGGTCATTCCAACATCAGGAAGTTGATCAGCAGAAGATAACACCACGATCTGATCCTTATACTGCTCATTGCTTAAAACTTGTAGGTCAATCGTTATACCTTCATTTTCTGCTTCAAAATTTGCAATGATTTCATTAACAATTCGGTGATGTTCCGCTGAACTCCCCGGTGGCCATAAGTGCATGAACTCAATGACCGTTTCTTCACCATCAATAGTGGCATCTCCTGCCCCCTCATCTTGTACACCACCACAACCTGTTATCAAAAGGGCACCTGTGATTATCACAAAAATAATTATACACACTCTCTTCATAAACATAATTACCTCCTTAAATTTTTGAAATGGTTATGTATTCCTGCCTCAACAGAAGTAAAAGGAAGCTCGTTTATATTGGGTGAATGTCCAATATTGGAGTCGCTTTATTTTAGTATGAGCGAAGAGCGATGTTACAATGCATTATTCTTACTAAATAAAAATCAAAACCACCAGTCTGAACTGGTGGCCTACTCTGCGGCTAAAAGCCTTTATTACCGTAGCTTAAAATTGATCTTGCCTACTTATTTTGTAAGTAGCTTTCAACTATAGTTGTAACATGCTTTGAGTCTTTCGAACGTATGAAGAAATGATCTCCGTCTAAATGAGTCGATAGATCTTCTATCCCCTGTGCTTTTATAAAATCAGTTAGATAATCAATGCGATCTGATTGTGGCGATAGTATTTTTTTTCCCACAAATTTATTATTCACGAAAACATCATAGGATTCATGTGCATTATTTAATAAAAACGGATCATCTTCACTATTTAGTACTCGCGGAAAAGCGGTTTGATTGTAAGTTTCCATTTTCTCACTCCTCTTTTATGCTAGGTTAACTATAGTTTTCCAACGAACCCCTCGATTATGTGTCAAATCGTAAAATAAGCTTACTGTGAAGGAACACTGTTTGTTAGAGATGATAAACCTCTAATTTCTTGTTCCACTTGTTCTATCCCACCTTTACAACTGAACCGGGCGTCAGCGGGGCATTCTAAGCCTCTTTAGGAGAGCCTAGTGTTATCGAAAAAAATTTGCTAATACCTGTACTTTAGCATAGAATATATTTACATTTAGTTTGTTTTCACCATAGCATCATATTTACAGCTATCATTTTCGACTTGAAATGGTTGATGAATCATATTTTCTATTTACGATAGCAGAATCTGATATTGATTTACTCATACGTTTATCTGTTAAGATTCTTCACAACGATTGATGTTTGCACTTACATGACGTTGTCAGATCGAAGGCCAGAGTCACAATAACATTGGAAAGGGGTGAGGCAAATGGCGATTTCCTTGGGTGTTCGACTCGGCACATTCCATGCAAAGTCTGATGAAAAGCAGACAGGAACGTTTGCATGGAATAAGTGAATTAGGTGAATTCTATTCGCCGTATCATGCTGGTTTTCATAGAACTTTTGCACCTTTAAAGCATCATATTTTTTAAGGGGAGCGAGTGCTATGAAAAACAATGATAAATTGAAGATATATAAAAAGGGGTATGATTATAGTTATACAATTGGCACATATCCTACCATCGAACTTCTAAAAGCCAGACCACATTCAGTAAGAGAATTGATTATTCACTCTAAACTCGAGGATTTATCGGTTATCGAGTCTATGTGTGATAATAAAATCTCGATCACTTATAATGACAAGGTCTTTAGTCGATTAGGGGTTAATGACAAGTGCTTGGTTTTAGGCGTGTTCCAAAAATATGGGATGCAGCTAAATAAAAGCCGGCCGCATATTGTACTTGTAAACCCATCTGACAAAGGGAACATTGGAACAATTATCCGTACTGTTTTAGGCTTTGGGTATAGAGACATAGCGATCATCACACCTGCGGCTGATATATGGGATCCGAAAACCATAAGGGCAAGTATGGGCGCATTTTTTAAGATGAATATAACGTGCTTTAATAATTTTCATGACTATAAAATGGCATATAACATACATCAGTTATTTCCATTTATGCTAGGTGGTAAACGAAGCCTAAGTTATGAAAGTTGCCCTGAAAGCTCATTGTTTTCTCTGATCTTTGGAAATGAAGCTACAGGACTTAGTGATAATTTTTTATCTGTGGGGGAAGTAATAAAAATTCCTCAGACAAACGATGTCGATTCACTAAATTTAGCTGTAGCAAGTGCCATTGCAGCCTATACCTTTGCACAAAAAAATTTGCTTATTGATTAAAAAAGACAAACCCGACAAATGCCATTCAGTATTTGTTGGGTTTTTGCAAAGTTAAATTTAATATTGGCCTGATGGCTTGAGTAAGAGGCGCAGATAGAATGGTGTAATCATGTTTACCTACTTTTCCTCAGATCAAAACCCCTTATTTACTTAGCATTATTTACTGCACTTAGATACAATTCTAATGAACTATCCACTTCTTTTGTGATTAACTTAATAAATTCATTATATTGTTTTTCTGTGTGGGCTTTATCTAATGCTTCATAATAAGCTAGACGATTTTCTACTTTAATAACAATTGGTGGAAAGCCTTCTTTCATGAGCTCCAAATTTAATAACAAACGTGAGGTCCGACCGTTTCCATCAATAAATGGGTGTATCCTTACAAAAATAGCATGCAACATAGCCCCACGAGCCACTGGATGTATTTTTGTTGTTTCGGGTTGCTCATACCAACCCATCAACTGCTCCATCTCTTCTTTAATAAGGAAAGGAGCTGGCGGTATATGCTTTGCACCAGAGATAAAAACTTGCTGGTCTCGATATACGCCTGCATACTCATCATCAATACCTTTTAGTACAAGTCGATGTAAGTTTTTAATTTGCCACTCCGATAAGGGTTCGTCCATTTGTACAATATCTTCTATAAAGTGAATAGCATCACGGTGATTTAGTACTTCCAAGTGTTCACGCAGAGTTTTGCCACCAACTGTAATACCTCCTAGGACCACCTTCGTTTCATTAATTGTTAAAGTATTTCCTTCAATTGCATTTGAATGATAAGTCCATTCGAGTAATAACTTTTCACGTAAACTTTTGACTGTATATTTAGGTAACGGACGCTTGGCATCTAGAAGAGCTTTTTTTTGATCAATTTGCTCAAACATTGGCTTCACCTCTTTAATCTTGCACCTATTTCATTTAGAATTCTATTGTTTCTCTGAATATACCTGCTAAACCGACTTTAATCAAATAGATGCACAAGCAAACAGTAAATTCATTAAATTTCATATACCACTTTAAACAATTGAATTTGATAGCACTTTCAAATTTTTTTCAGCTCTAATACCGAGACGCACTCAACATGCGTCGACTGTGGAAACATATCCACAGGCTGTACCTCCTTCGTTTCATATCCACCCTCTTCTAATATCTTCAAGTCCCGCGCTAACGTGGCTGGGTTACAGGATACATAGACGACACGGTCTGGTTTCATTGATAAAATCGTTTCAAGTAATGCTTGGTCACAGCCTTTACGTGGGGGATCGACGACAATGACCTCAGGTCGAATACCTTGGGCGTACCACCATGGCATGACTTTTTCAGCTTCTCCAACAGCAAAATCAACATTTTCGATTCCATTTAACGAAGCGTTTCGTTTCGCATCAGCGATAGCATCAGGTACGATTTCGACTCCGTAGACATGCTTTGCTTGTTGTGCTAGGAAGAGGGAGATCGTCCCGATTCCACAGTATGCATCAATGACGATTTCGTCACCTGTTAGATTAGCATATTCTAGCGCTTTATCGTATAAGACTTTCGTTTGCTCTGGGTTCACTTGGAAGAAGGATCTTGCCGAGATGGCAAATTTGATGTCCCCGATATAATCATAAATGTATTCTTCTCCCCATAGTACGTTTGTTTCATCACCAAAAATGACATTCGTTCGCTTTATGTTAATGTTTTGGACGATTGACTTTACATTTGGGAGCTTTTTCGTTATCGCATCGAGTAATTTTTGCTTATGTGGCAGCTCTTTCCCTCTTGTCACAAGGATGACCATAAGCTCGTCCGTCTCATATCCTTTACGTGTAACGACATGACGTAATGTCCCGCGATGCTTTTTTTCATCGTAGGCGCGAATACCATATTCGTTCGCCAGCCTCTTAATGAGATGGACGGCATCATCACTTTCTTCTGCTTGTATCAGGCATTTATCGGTATCAATGATCGTATGGCTGCGCTCTTGATAGAAGCCACCAATGACAAGTCCTCCTTCTTCTCCAATTGGAACTTGTGCTTTATTTCGATAACGCCATGGCTCAGACATCCCAATCGTTGGGTGGACTGGAACACTCCTCAAGCCCCCTATACGCTCCAACACATCTTTCACTTGCTTTTGCTTAAATAAAAGCTGTCCATCATAGCTCATATGCTGCATTTGACAGCCACCGCAACGTTCGTAAATCGTACATGGTGGTTCCACACGATGAGGACTTTCCTCTTCAATATTCATGACTCTTGCAAAGCCATAGCCTTTGTTTACCTTAACAACTTTTATATCGACCTCTTCACCTGGTAAGGCTTTCGGTACAAAAAGGGTATAGCCATTCACCTTCGCTACACCCGCACCTTCGTGAGTCAAATCCTGAATCGTCACACGTAGTTGATCGTTTTTCTTTACTGGAGGTGCTTGCTTGTTCATCGTTATCCGTCCTTTGCTTTTTCCTATAACGTATTGTAGCACATCTCCACTTTTTTCAGTAATTCGACATCTTTTAGCTACATACGACATTTTTCTCATTTTCTATTGGCTTATAATTCGACATTAGTTATAATCTACTAGACTTTTAAAAATAAACAAGAAGAGGTGAAACGTTTGAAGCAGACATTAACGACTAAAATTAACGTATTAGTTTTAAGCATTATACTCATTCTATCAACTATTATCGGTGGTGTGATTTACGTTAGTGTGACTAACGGTATTAAAGACTTCGCCATTGAGAAGGCGCGTGGTGACCTTCAACTTTCCTATCGGTACATCGATACAAAATATCCTGGCGAATGGGAGATCCGTGATGGTCAATTATACAAAGGAGATATATCATTAGAAGAAAACTTTGAAATTGTTGATGAAATCGGCGATGATACCGGTGATACTGTCACTATTTTCAGAGAGGATACTCGTGTTTCAACAAATGTCGTGGTTGATGGAGAGCGAGCAATCGGGACCAAAGTATCTGATGAGGTTGCACAAGTTGTTTTAGAACAAGGTGAGTATTATTTCGGTGAAGCGAACGTTGTTGGTCAAACGTATCAAACAGCCTATATGCCTCTTTACAATAGTCAAAATGAGCCTATTGGTATTTATTACGTAGGTGCTTCCCAAGAAACTATTCATGTGATTTTAACTGAGATATTGATTAAATTTATCATTGTACTCGTAATCGTAGTATTGCTTGCAATTACGTGTACGATGTTATTTACTCGACGATTAAAGTCACGTCTTTCCCATTTATCTACTTCATTAGAGGCAGCAGGCAATGGTGATTTTACATCAACTGTTACCGATGAAACTGGGGATGAGTTAACATCCTTAGCTACGAGCTTCAATAAGATGACAGCCAACTTAAAAGACATGATGGAGGAAGTCAAACAAACATCAGAGCACCTTGCTACATCATCAGAACAATTAACGGCAAGTGCTGCACAAACGAGTACAGCCACTGAAACCATTACAGAATCTATTCAGCATGTAGCAAGCGGGGCTGAATCCTCTACCGCTTCAATGGAAGAAGGCGTTAATACGTTGACAGAAGTCAACAAAGGTGTTCAGAACATAGCTGAAAATGCATCTCACATTTCGGAGGCGACGCTCGTGGCAAGTAAGAAAGCCAAGTCGGGTGAAAGCTATGTGAAAGAAACGGTACGTCAAATGGAGAAAATTAGTGAGTCCGTTGCAGAAAGTGGTCACGTCATTCAAATGTTAGACAAGCGTTCAAAGGAAATTGGTGAGATTACACAAGTTATTTCTGACATATCAGAACAAACGAACTTGCTTGCGTTAAATGCAGCAATTGAAGCCGCTCGTGCTGGTGAACATGGGAAAGGATTTGCAGTAGTCGCTGACGAAGTGCGTAAATTAGCGGAACAATCCCAGCAATCTACATCCGAAATTACATCATTGATCTCAACGATTCAAAAGGATATGGAGCAATCCACTCAATCCATTGATCATGTGTTCAATGATGTTCAAGGTGGTATGAAAATTACGCAAGAAACAGAAGGAAGCTTTAAAGAAATACTTGAACAACTTGAAAAGGTTGCTGGACAAGTCGATAATATGGCTGCGACTGCAGAAGAGATTTCAGCCAGTTCCGACGAGGTAACCAGTACTATTTCAACTGTTGCAGATAAGGCTGAGGATGCGGCATCCCATACACAAAATGTCGCAGCGTCAGCGGAAGAACAGCTTGCTTCAATGGAAGAAGTCTCTTCCTCTGCACAAGCCCTTTCTTTACTAGCTGATGATTTACAAGCATTAGTCAAGAAATTTAAAGTAGATTAATCATTACATCAAACAATAGGACGGCGTGTCAATAACCAATGACACACCGTCCTATTTTACATGCAACAGGTTACTTATACTTAGGCAACCAATCACCATGTGCTTCAATCAAATCATCACACAGTGCGATGATATCATCCATTGATAGTTCTGAATTTGTATGAGGATCAAGCATAGCTGCTTGGTAAATATGCTCCTTCTTCAATGTCATAGCTGCTTCAATCGTCAATAGTTGAGTATTAATATTCGTACGATTAAGTGCTGCAAGTTGTTCAGGTAAAGCACCGACATAGCATGGCATCACACCGCTACGATCAACAATACAAGGAACCTCAACACAAGCATTCGTTGGCAAGTTCGAAATGAGTCCACCTTCATTTAAGACATTACCACCAAATTTAAATGGCTTATTCGTCTCCATCGCTTCAATAATACGCGAGCCATACTCATGTGAACGTTCATGTGTGAGCTGTGTATTGTTAACCATATCTTCACGCATTTCTTCCCAGCCTTTAATTTGATTAATACAACGACGTGGATATTCATCCAATGGGATGTTAAAGCGATCAATTAATTCCGGGTAACGGCTCTTAATAAAATAAGGATGATATTCAGCATTATGCTCAGACGATTCTGTCACATAGTAACCGAACTTATCCATAAGTTCGAAGCGAACCATGTCACCATGCTTTTCTTTTTGCTTTTCCTTTGCTCGTCTTTTTATTTCTGGATACAGATTCTTACCATCCTTTTTTACTTCGAGCAACCATGCCATATGGTTAATCCCTGCAATTTTTTGTTCGATTCCGTCGTGTTCCATTTCTAATGCTTTGAAAAGATGATCAGTACAAATTTGTACACTATGACATAATCCAACTGTTTTAATATTTGTATAACGAAGCATCGTTCCTGTCAGCGCAGCCATTGGATTTGTATAATTAAGGAACAACGCATCTGGACAGACTTCCTCCATATCCTTTGCAAAGTCTAATAGTACCGGAATGGTTCGTAATGAACGGAAGAGTCCACCGATTCCAATCGTATCTGCAATCGTTTGTCGCAACCCGTACTTTTTGGGGATTTCAAAATCAATAACAGTACTCGGTTCATACCCACCAATTTGCACAGCATTAATCACATATTTCGCATTTCTTAATGCTTCCTTACGATTCGAATACGCTTTCACTTTAATGGATGGGTTATATTTGTTTGCTAGATTCAATAGCATCGTCTCTGAATCTTTTAATCTCGTTTCATCAATATCATGAAGGGCAAATTCAAAGCCATTTAACGCATCAACAAACATGCAATCCCCTAATACATTCTTCGCAAATACCGTACTCCCTGCCCCGATAAACGTAATCTTCGCCATAAATAGTCCTCCTCGGTTTCGTTTAGTAAATAAATATTTTTATTAACTAAAAGATAACTTAGTGAGTATTCCATGTCAATCTTTTTTAAGAAAAGATAACAACTTTTTATTTTCATGATGGAAAGAGAAATAACAACCACCTCTTCTGTCTATCGGAGAGACAACGAAGCACAAAAAAATAAAAGGAATCCTCATTCCTCTAAATCGGGGGAAACTCGCTGCCTGAGAAGTAAAAGGAATCCTCATTCCACTATTGAGCAAATTGAGACCAAAAGGGGCCATAAAAGCCTAAATAGAGGAATGAGGGAACCATAACGACATGCAAACGTAAAATAGAGGAATGAGGAATCGCATACAGCATGTGTCCTATACACCCCAGCTATGTCCATCTCTACACGTCCATTGGAAAGCCTTAAGGAAAACTGTTCGACTATCTTTTTCTTTATTCAGACGTATTGATCCGTTATAAAGGGGTTCAGTGTCTATGGAAATTGGCATCTCTCATAAATACGTGTAACGAGCGCATTCGCGTACTTCCACCTTGATTAAACGTTTAAACTTAATTCTTTTCTTCTCTTTCAAAAAAGCTCTCGCCAATTGACGAGAGCTTTACCTTGCCCAGACTTATCGGTATTCTTTCGCACTTTCTCTTATGACTAAGTTCGTTGGCAGCACCGCCTTAATCGGAATCGTTCGTCCATTTAACTGATCTAAAATAAGCTTAACAGCCGTTCGTCCCATTTCCTCTGTGTAGACTTTTACGGTTGTAATCGCTGGTTGAGTGAAAGCGGCCATTTCAACATCGTTAAAGCTAACAATACTTATATCACTAGGCACCTTCATCCCTGCTTCATGTGCAGCGCGTATGGCTCCAATAGCCATCGCATCACTAGCAACAAATAAAGCACTTGGCCGTTGTTCATTTCGAATTAATTGCTTCATGCATTCATAGCCATCGCTAACAAGAAAACGCGAGGAAAGAAAGATATACTCCTCCTTCAGTAACCCTTTTTCCTGCAAAATAGATTCAAACGCTCTCTGACGCAAGTCTTTTATTTCTTCTTCTCCTGTTTGGTGCATCCCCCCGATAAAACCAATTTTCGTATGCCCTAACATTAGTAAGTGTTCAATCGCTTGCTCGGTTGCCTTTTCGTAATCAAGAACAACATTATCATACTTTGGATTTTCCGTTGAATCGTTCACCAATACAACCGGACTCACCTTGTCCACTTTCGTTTCATCTTCTAACGCTCCAATGACAATTAATCCATCTAAATCCTCATAATTTTCACGCTTGTCCCGCCAATCATGCTTTAACTTTCTAAGAGTAATACCTCTTTCACTACACTCTTGCTCAATGCCTTTACGAATGGATAAGAAGTATGTATCTTCCCATTCGTATTCAGGTGCATACCACATTTCCAAACCAAAAATACGATTTATCGCTACCGACTCTTGATTTCTCTCCGTCTGTCTCTTTCGGACGGGCACGTAATTTAACTCGTTCGCAATACTAATAATTCGCTCTCGCGTTTCGTCTGTTACCGAAAGACTTTTGTCATGATTAAGTACTCTTGATACAGTCGCCGTTGATACATTTGCTTTCTCGGCAATTTCTTTAATTGTTGCCACGTTCATCCCCTCACTATCCACTACAGTGACGCCTCTTCATCGCGCCTAATCACTATTTGAATTGTAGCATGAACGACCGTAATAAGAAAATGGACACAGCCATTATAGATGACGAAGGAAGTATTCACCCTTGCCTAGCATGAAAAAGAAAAAGCCCTAAGGATTAAAAAGGCCTTAGGACCGTGAATCATTCCTGTTAGATTCGACTTACGAACGCTTCTCTGGCATAAGCATTTTGAAGTGCTGATATAAATTGACAAATTCAGCTGGAAGCGCTCCGCCATGCTCGCCGTCTAGGTTTAGCTGCATGTCACCCTCCACCTCGACCTTTATCCGATTGGCATGAACGTACATCACCTTCGGATGGTTAATATGTTCCCCGCGCATTGCTAACGTAACTAAGTGGAGAAATTCAGGGAAGGATAATTTTTTGACGATAATAAAATCAAACATCCCATCTTGTAATGACGCTTCAGGGGCGAGTTTTTCAAAACCACCTACCGAATTTGTATTCGATACAAGGAACATCATAATTTCACCTTCAAATAATTTACCATCATACTCAATGCGTACATGCTGTGGGGCAATTTGCGGCAGCTTCTCTATTCCTTTTAAGTAGTATGCTAGCTGACCAACCGCCGTCTTCAGCTTACTTGGCACCTCATATGTCAGCTCCGTTAACGTTCCACCCGCTGCAATATTAATAAAAAAGCGATCATCAATTTGACCAATGTCGATCGGTTCAACGTGCTTTCCACAAAGAACATCACATGCTTTTTCCACATCTCTTGGAATGTGTAGCGCACGCGCAAAATCATTTGTTGTCCCTGCTGGAATTAAGCCTAATGTTGGCCTTTCTTCTAAGTTCGCTAAACCATTCACAACTTCAAATATTGTCCCATCCCCACCTGCTGCAATAACGAGATCATATCCATTTTCCCCAGCCTTACGTGCCGCCTTCGCTGCACAGCCTTCACCTGTTGTCGCATGAGCCGATGTTTCATAGCCTGATTTTTCTAATCGCTCTAAAATATACGCTAAATTCTTTCTGATTTGTTCACGGCCTGATGTCGGATTATAAATCAATCGAGCTCGTTTCATCGTAGATCCCCTACTTTTTCTTTAAAATCACCAATTTTTGTCATGTTCTTAACATATTGTACCTTACATCTAATCTATAAGCAATGAACGTGGCTGAGATAATCTAATTCTCGAAATCTATAAATGTATGTGTTTTATGAACGGGAGAGATTATTATTTCCTCACTTAGATACTCTTTCTGGTGGTACCCTATCGACTTCCCCTTTGATTCTCTTCCAAAACTACATCACCCCTCCACCTGATTTACTTTCATAACGAATTTCCTCCCAAACCTGCACCTATTCCCTATAACAAAGCAGATCCTCACCTGCTCCTTGAGCAAATGAGGATCTTTTATCACTCTTAACGCTTTTTCACTTCTTCAAGTAGTAGCTTGTTGACCATTTGTGGATTCGCTTTTCCTTTTGATGCTTTCATCACTTGACCAACAAGGGAACCGATCGCTTTTTCTTTCCCATTTTTGTAATCATCGATAATTTTCGGATTTTGGTCGAGTACTTCTGTCACCATCTTCAGAAGCTCACCTTCGTCAGAAATTTGCACAAGTCCTTTTTCTTTAACGATCTGTTCAGCATTGCCACCGTTTTCTATTAATTCCTTGAACACCTTTTTGGCAATTTTAGAAGAGATTGTTCCTTTTTCAATGAGCTGTATCATGCCAGCTAAGCCTTCTGGTGTTAAAGCAACATCCTTTAACTCTTTCTGCTCTGCATTCAAATAGCCTAAAACTTCACCCATGAGCCAGTTCGATGCTTGCTTAGCACTTGCTCCTTGCTCAACTGTGCTTTCAAAGAAATCAGACATTTCCTTCGTTAATGTTAGGACAGCTGCATCGTATGCCGGTAATCCTAACTCATCGACATAGCGACGCTTTCGTGCATCTGGTAATTCTGGAATATCCGCACGAATGCGCTCCTTCCACTCATCATCAATATAGAGAGCAACTAGGTCAGGCTCAGGGAAATATCGATAATCATCTGATCCTTCCTTCACACGCATTAAAAGAGTTTTGTTTGCCGCTTCGTCATAGCGACGTGTTTCTTGTTCAATTACCCCTCCAGAAAGGAGTACCTGCTCTTGACGTTTCTCTTCATATTCTAATCCTTTGCGAACGAAGTTAAAAGAGTTTAAATTCTTTAGCTCTGTTTTTGTTCCGAATTTCTCTTGATCGATTGGACGAAGGGAAATATTCGCATCACAACGTAGAGAACCTTCCTCCATTTTACAATCAGAAACACCTGTATATTGTACGATTGCCTTCAACTTCTCCAAGTAGGCATACGCCTCATTCGGTGTACGAATGTCTGGCTCTGATACGATCTCAATTAACGGCGTCCCTTGACGGTTGTAGTCAACTAACGAATAGCCGTTTGGCGAATGCGTTAACTTTCCTGCATCTTCCTCAAGGTGAAGACGTGTAATCCCAATACGCTTCTTATAGCCATCCACTTCAATTTCAATCCAGCCGTTTTCTCCGATTGGCTGATCAAATTGCGAAATTTGATACGCCTTTGGATTATCTGGATAGAAATAATTCTTTCGATCAAACTTCGTGTCAGTCGCGACCTCACAATTAAGCGCCATCGCTGCCTTCATAGCAAATTCAACCGCCGAACGGTTTAAAACAGGCAAGACCCCAGGGTATCCTAGATCAATCACACTCGTGTTTGCATTCGGCTCTGATCCGAAGTGATTGGGACTTGCTGAGAAAATTTTCGAATCTGTTTCTAGCTCTACGTGGACCTCAAGTCCAATAATCGTTTCAAATTGACTCATCGACCTCATCCCTCCCTTACAATGTCGGCTTCTTCGTGTGATAGTCTGTTGCTTGTTCAAACGCATGAGCAACACGGTAAACCGTGCTTTCATCAAAGTGCTTTCCGATAATTTGCAAGCCAAGCGGCAATCCGTCCTGGAAGCCACAAGGTACTGAAATACCTGGTACCCCCGCAAGGTTTACTGGAATCGTCAAAATATCGTTCGCATACATCGTTAATGGATCCTTCGTGTTTTCACCAATTTTGAATGAAGGCGTCGGTGACGTCGGTCCAATAATGACATCATATTGATCAAAAATCTTCTCAAAGTCTTGTTTAATTAATGTACGAACTTGCTGTGCTTTCTTATAATAGGCATCATAATAGCCTGAGCTTAACGCAAACGTTCCTAGCATAATACGACGCTTCACTTCATCGCCAAACCCTTCTGCTCTCGTTTGCTTATACATATCGAGTAAGTTATCGGCATTGTCGGTACGATAGCCATAACGAACACCATCAAAGCGAGAAAGGTTGGCTGAAGCTTCTGAAGAAGACAATAAGTAATACGTTGCTAGTGCATATTTCGAATGTGGTAGCGAAACTTCCTCCCACGTAGCACCTTGTCCTTCAAGCACCTTCAACGCATCAAGAACCGATTGCTTAACTTCCTCCTGAACCCCTTCTCCTAAATACTCCTTAGGAACTGCAATCCTTAAGCCCTTCACATCACCGGTTAAAGCCGATAAAAAGTCAGGCACTTCAACATTGGCTGATGTTGCATCCATTGGATCAACACCGACAATTGATTGTAATAAGTACGCATTATCTTCAACCGTTTTCGTAACAGGTCCAATTTGATCCAAGGATGAAGCAAATGCCACTAGTCCAAATCGTGAAACACGACCATATGTAGGCTTCAAACCAACAACACCGCAATACGCAGCAGGCTGACGAATCGAACCTCCCGTATCTGAACCTAACGTAAACGGAACTTGTCCAGCCGCAACAGCTGCTGCTGATCCTCCACTTGACCCACCAGAAACATGATCTAAGTTCCAAGGATTCTTCGTTTCTTGGAATGCAGAGTTTTCTGTCGAAGACCCCATCGCAAACTCATCCATATTCAGCTTACCAATAGTCACCGCTTGTGCGTCAGCTAGCTTTTGCACAACAGTCGCATCATAAATCGGATCAAAGTTCTCTAAAATTCGACTTGAGCAAGTCGTTCGTAAGCCTTTTGTTACGATGTTATCCTTTACCCCAATCGGCATACCAAATAAAAGCCCGCGCTCGCTGTCTGAACCGAGTGCTTCGTCCAATTCTGCAGCATAGGCACGCGCTTTCTCTTCGTTTAACGTAACGAATGCTTTTACCTTGTCATCTGTTTCAGCAATACGCTTGTAAGACTGATCGACTAAATCAGAAACGCTAATTTCCTTCTTATGTAACATGTCATGAAGCTCTGACATTTTATGATCAAATAATGACATCTCGCTAACCTCCCAACTATTCGATAATGGATGGAACTTTAATTTGGCCATCCTCATGATCAGGCGCATTTTTCAATACTTCTTCTACTGGTAGCCCTTCACCCGCTTTATCCTCACGTAACACATTTTTCATATTTAAGACATGAGTCGTCGGCTCGACACCTGTTGTATCTAACTCATTTAATTGCTCTGCAAACGTAATAATCGCATCCAATTGCTCTGTAAACATCTTCGCTTCTTCCTCCGTAATCGCTAACCGTGCTAAGTTGGCGACATGCTTCACTTGCTCCTCTGAAATTCGAGACATTCTTGCTTCACCTCCAAAAAAAGTTCACACGTATTGACAATACTATTAATGATACCAAATTCCTTTAGTGTAGGCAATAAAGGGGGACAAACTTGCTATCTTCTAATTAGTTATTGACATTTCTTTTTTGTATGCTGTGTTACCAACATTGTTATTGTGTTTCTAACTTTTTTTCCAACGTCAGTACGGAATCATCATTTGTAGTGTTGGTTTACTCGTCTTACATTGAGACGTGTAAGAGTACATTAACTGTAGTGGGCTGCCATGGAGGAAGATCGTTCCTTTGGCAGCCCCTTCTTTTTGTCGTTTATTTAATGCTACATCCCTCTACTACCACAAGGCGTCAAACACATTACTGTCAAAGTGATTAGTATCAATGTTGCATGTTTGTGCATCAATTCCGTATTGCCAGCCAGCGATTAACGCTCCTTCAGGTGCTTCGGGATCGTATTCTGGTGCATTTTCTTCTGTTGTAATACCAATATTCGGTGAAGACGTCCACACATAATTGTTTTCTAGTAAGCTAGAATTCTCCTCGACAGCCGTTTCATAGGCCGTATACAGTTCACGATCGGGATGGAAAATTCCATACACACCGGATTCATACTCCGAATCTTCTAACGTATCGTACCAGCCTAGTAGGAAGTCAGCATCAATGGGATAGATCGGTTCCACATTAGCAAATATGGCTACCCCTTCTGGAATATCAAACTCCCTAGCCTTTTCAATCGCCGCTGTCGCTTCGCTTTGTCCTTTTTCATAACTAGTCGCATCCGTGAAGTGATTCCAAATAACCATAATATCAATATCATTTTCGTGCAAAAATTCCACTTCTTCGTGAGTCAATCCATAAGAAACCCCTTCTTTATCTCCTAAATATCTGGCCCATACTTGTGGGTCCCCGAAATTCTCGCGAACACATGAAAGCATGTCGTCTGTTGTCAAGCTTGCTGAGTCAACTCCCCAAACGGTATCAGGCATTTCACCATTAGAAGCTTCACCGTTCCCATTCTCTTCCTCACTGTCTGCTTCATCGCCGTTACCGTTGCCACTTCCATCCGTATCGTCTTCTCCATCGCCACCTTTTCCTTCTACGTGATTGACAATGTCATTTTCTACATGGACATCAACATTCACTTCTATGTTGTTCGTAATATGATTCGTAACCGTGTTGTTTGAACCTATAATATTATTTTTCACTTGATTATCAACGGTCGCATTGTCTCCGCTCAAGTGATTTTCAATATGATTACCTATATCACCATTTTCACTGTTAATAGTATTTTCAACGCTATTATTGATCTCACCATCGCTTACATTCACTTCATTGATGATGGAATTGTCAACATTTCCTGCATCAGCATTTACCTCATTCGTTATCGTATTACTTAAATCACTCTCTTCACCGTTGGATTGTTGTGAGTCATCTGAAGCAGTGACTGGATTTGTCCTATCGGCACTTCCATACATATAGAAGGTGAACGCAGTGACGACAATTAAGACGAAAGACAATACATATGGCAACATTTTATGCGTATATCTCACTCTCTTCCCTCCTTTACGTTCGTTATCATCGTACGTAAAGCAAGAAAGCTAAGTGAGTGCCATACAAATTTTTGGGCATTTGTCTAGTCGTGATGATAGTTACACTTTCATGAATGATACTCTCTTTGCATGTAGAGCCAAAATATAATAAGAGGTGTTCCAAAAGTTTTATAATAACCTTTTGAAACACCTCAATGTCGTTGCCTTAGATGACAAGGCTATACGTTCTTCTTTGTATTCACGCAGCTACTTCAACGAGCTCGCTTCGTATATGACTTTACCCTCTTTATCAATATGAGCTTTTATATTTTCATTAGTGATTGCTTCGTAGTGAAGCACATCGAAAAAATACGGTAAAGGATATTCCTCATTTAGTAAATCGGATAACTTATATAATGTCTCTGACGTAATTTCTTTTCCTTTTATAGCAAGATCGATATCAGATCCTTTTTTGTAATTACCCATTGCTCTACTTCCAAAAATAACCGCATATTCAATTTCACTAAATTCGCTTATGGCCCTATTTATATAGTCTAAATCACTCTCAATTAGTCCAAACATATCATCGTTCCTTTAATAATTTGTTATATAGGTTTCTAAGTAAAGGTACAAATTGTTCTTGTATTTCTTTCACTAACTTTTCCGCTAGCTCTTCATCATAAGTATGGCTTGTCAAATTCCGTTTAGCAAGCGCATCCATCCAAAGGTGCCCATCTTCAATCAACTCTATCTGAAAAGCTTGTTTAATGCATTCCCTGGGACTTTTTGCGATATAACCCTCTGACTCCAAATAATCCTTCAATACCTTCCACGCCAATTCAAAAGTAGTTTCAAAAAATTGAATCATACCTGCTTGTTCTAATTCTGTCGATATGGAGCTATTTGCGTATTTTTCTAGGAGTTTAAAAGACTTTTCAAAATTCTCAAACCTTTGTTTCCATCGAATACTTTTCATTTCATCCATGTTTTTTCACTCCATGTTTAGATTGGAATCTAACAGTCCTTGCAAAAGTCTTATACACTGATCTTATTATACATTAAACAATCATTCTTAAGAAACCATCTCGTCGTTTGATTAATAAAAACAACAAGGTGCTACAAGCGAAGTTTTAACAAAACACACTAGAAAGAACTACATAATAGGACACCTCTAAACAGTTACTCATAAAAATTGTCACCGTCAAATACACCTATGACCTAGGAGTATTTGACGGTGACCTTATGTCATTCCCTATTCGCCTGATACACTTAATTTCTTTCGACTCTCTAAAAAATGGAGCGTATTAATGTTTGTCTGAATAAGCCCCATCGAGATTAACCAACCACCGAAAGGGATTAAGCTACAAATGAGACAAAGAACCGATTGATCGCTTATTCCTTTGTATCCCTCCCATTGAGCATAATTATAGATTTCTTTAGCGGTTTTAAAGTTCCAATACACTAAATAAATACCGATTGTAATAATACCTAGAAACACAACCATTCCAGGAGTAGGTTTTTCCTCTTCCATATGTTTTGATGTCTCAAATACCCAATAGAAATAATAGATATTAAAGGTGAAAATGCATAGTAGGTACAACGTTAATAAATGTCTCTCTATTGTCTTCATTGCCTACTCCTTCTATCAATCAAACTTCGCTGCTTTTTCCATGAATTTCTTACCGCACTCATGGCATTGATATTGCATTTTATTCATACCAAATATCCCAGTCGTAATGGTCCATCCTCTTTTCTTTTTTGTTAGATCGCTGCTTTCACAATATGGGCACTTCGCTTGTTTTGTTTCTACTGTCATTTGGGTTCTCCTTTATTGTTAAATATGTAATTAATAGACTGAATGCTATGAGTCGATACTGTTTTAAAGATTAGTAAAGGTATAGTAGAGTTTCAGTACATACGTGATCCTTTAATCATTCCCATAACGTCATGATGCATATCCACGACTCTTTCAACAAGTCAAACCAATCTTAACCCATGGTAGTGGGTTAAATCCTAAATCGACTAACCAGATTATTCTATTGGCCCCATAAATTCAGTAATAATCATAATATGTTCTTTTAATTTGACTTTTTTTAAGTTTTCTACTTTTTCTGCTCCACCTAAACCTAGGAGGGGGGTGTAGCCGAAGCATTCGTCATAATCCAACTCATTATACTGTTTAATAGCTTCAGGATAAGGTTGCCAAGACAAATCTTCGTCTCTAAATTCCATATCTTCAATATTTTGAAAGAAGAATTCAAATGTAAACATAATTGTCTTTACTACACCATACCTGTAATTAAGGAGTCTAACATATCCATCTGACCAAATAACTAAGTCACCCATACCTGTAGCAAACAACACTACTGAATCCTTGTATCTTTCACTACTACCCTCCAAAATTTCTTTAAATTCCTCTGGATTTACACTTTTAAAATACCCTTGCATAAATGTACCAAATCCATAATTACTCCATAAATCTATCATTTCATTTGGTACCAGTTGTCTATATTTCCCAATGATTTCACTCGGAACTTTATTATGCAATTTAAAATCTTTTAAAAATTGTTCCATTTTAAACCCTCCCACTAATGTGTTAATTTCACTTTCAAATAAGTGTTTTTCAGTTGTTCTGGTGTCATACTTTTTGCTAATTCCTTGATTTGTTCATCAACAATATCAATCCTATACCGCCATTGACTACCTAATGATGAATTAATTCTTTTATCTCCCAAACCTCCTATTACTTCTGCCTTTCCACCTGCTATCTGGTCTGGGTTATGAAGTGCAGCTTGATTATCTAACCACTCCTTAGCTTGTTTCTTTGCTTTCGATAACGTTAATCCTTCTCTTTGTAGTTCATTTATCTTTTGTACATAAGCTTCTTCCCTAGCAGCTTGTTGAGCTGCATTTCCCTCTATTGCTCTACCTTCAGCAATATATTTTTCTCTATTTTTTAGATATTCGTCAACAGTTAGCTGGTTCATGCCTGTTTCTTGATCTTTTAATTGTCTCGCAAACTCTTGTTGGTTGTGCTTCGGATTTCTAGTAAAATTCACTTCAATTTCTTTTATTCTCGGTACGTCATCTAATTGTCTTCCCGTTCCAACAGGTACATTAACGCCACTACCACCAGAACCCACACTACTCTTCATCCAATTCGCCAATCCACTCGTCACATTTTCAAGCGTGTGGGCGTTTTCGGCTGGGATTCTTGACATTGTCCCCATCAAAGACAAAGCCAATTTACGGACAAATGATTTTTGGTGAATGGCTTAATGGAATTATTAGACCAATATCAACGTCTTGACCGCCATAATCGGCTTGTGTTCAGCACCACCACATAATCAAGTTTGACAGACGAAAGGTGAGCCAACATTTCCTGTTAGCCCACCCTGTCAATTTCTAATGCTTCTTCATTCGGTTTGGCGCCACTAATTCCCTCATCTCTAAAAATATGAATCAAGTTTAAGCCTTGTTCCTTACAATATGTTATGTCGTCCAAAGAATGGAATTTCCATAAAAAACTAAAAACACCTATTACCTATTAGACAATCAAGTGCTTTTAGTATATTAAATAAGTTTGACTGATTTACAAGCATTGGATCAAGGTATTGTTACTAACTTAACCAGTATCTATTCTGTTAACATATTTAGAAATTCTTCAAAGCTATTACTTATAATATATGTTACAGGATTTAAATCTGAAGACTCTTCATGATTCCAAACGCATACAATAGGCTCTTCAACATCGTTACGATAATCTAAGCAAACAAAGTCACCTGCAAATAAAACAGCTATTGGTAACAGTTCAGTACCAACTAAATTTTCATCAAAAACAATTCTTTCGTCTAATTGTGTTCTAACTACTCCTATATCATAATACTCATCTTCTCTTTCCCCGGTTACTTTTAAAATACATAAAAACCTATCAATCGCATAAATATGGTTATTATGCTTAAAACTATCCTTTATAGGCGTACCACCATTATATTTTTTTATAAATTCTTTATACGTCTCTGGTAAATTTATTCTCCACTTACCTTCCCTTTCAGAAAGCAAAGTATCGTCTGGTAAGGGATAAATTATTGATCCATCTTTAAAGTCCATTTCTATACCTCCTCAATATTATTATCTTGGAGCGTCGGCCCACATACCTTTTGTCCTTCCACCATTATGAGGTGTAATATTATGAATTCCAAAGGGGACTAGCTCCATTTTACCAGGAATCTCCGTATGATGCCATGTCATTCCTTTTCTTGTACCACCTATTTGTTCATCTAACCACTTAAACTGTTCTTTATCTGAAAATCTCCAAAATTTTTCGGGTAGCTGAACAGTTTCTTCTACAACACCCGCACTTGCAAAGTCGGCAAATCCATACCTCATACCATCTGCTTTAGTAACCTTTATTTCAGGAATATGTCCTTTCTCTATAGCCATTTCTTTTATCTTTCTTTTTTGAGCAGAAGACAAACTATCGCCAACAGGAATAGTATCATCCCAAGACCAAGGTTTGTTTAAATCAACATGTTCTTTATATACTTTTGCATAGTCTTCAATGACTTCATCAAATTTTTTATTGCCCTTTATAAAATCATCAATATTTCTTAAATTAGTTTCACTAACTCCCTTACCTTTAACCGTACCCTTACTACCAACCCCACTTCCCACACCATCCACTTTCCCCACACTACTCTTCATCCAATTCGCCAATCCACTCGTCGCATTTTCAAGCGTGTGAATGTTTTCGGCTGGGATTCTTGCCGAAGCGCCTATTCCATCAAGGGCCAATCCGTTTTGCGGGATGGCGTTCTTCATTGACGTGAGGCCTTTATCTCCTAATCTCGCCATATCCGTTACGCTATCAGCCACTCTCGTTACGGCATTCGCACCTTGGTCCTTCAGGAATTGGCCGGCGCTTCTTAAGCGCGCATCGGCTTGTTTGCCTGCGGTGACGACGACGTCTTGGACGGTGCGCATCTGTTGTTGCGCGGATGACGTTAGACGTGCTGTGAGAGCGGTACGTGTTCCTGCTTGGGCAAGGTCACTTCCAACATTGACAGTACGAGCGACCGTACTAAATCGTTTCACCGCACTTACACCTGGAATAATATCAAGCGGCGCCAGACCTCCACGGAGGAGACGTTCTCCTGTATCTATTTCTCGGCCTGATACCCAATCGGTTCCAGACACAGCACTGCTTAACTCTAACGTACCATAAGCTACGCCTAATGCCAATCCAGCAGGAGGACAAATGATTGCCGCCCCGATAATGACGACCGTTGCGGCGATGCTCACCCAAAACTCCTTCGTGATTTGCGAGTCTTTAATTGACGAGTATTCAAAGGCGTTCATATTCACAGCCGCAAGCTGGTAATCTTCATAGGTGATTTCTTCGTTTGACACTTGTCCTTGCCAGAGCTCATATTCAAGCTTCATTTGTTCGGCATAGAAGTTGTCACCGTTAAAGAGGTCCTCTAATCCAATTTCCTTTTTTTCGATGACATGTTCTTGCCGATAACCGCCATAATAGGAGATAATTGTATCCGTCGCGCCAATTCGATTGTCGGTCGTATAATGGGAGATCGATGCATCTCGCATTTTTTCAACGAATGAATCGATCTCCTTATGAAAAGGTTCATCTATCGTCTCATTCACCACTTTGCCGACGTCTTTCGAGAATTCCGTCAGCACTTTGAAATCCTCGAATAAATCTTGGTATTTGCTCTCTTGGTTTCGATGAGCCAACGAGATCACACCATCGCTATCAAACTTTGATAAATCAGACTCGACTTTATCCATCAGCTTGGACAGATCCTTCAAGTCATCAATGGCTCCTTTTCCCCACCTACCTAAGCCGATCAAGTCGCGCAATCCGCTATTCATTTGTTCCCAGTCTGCTTGCTTAAATTTTACATCCATCGTTAAACCTCCAACGCTGCAATGATTTGTTCTGCAATCGCTTCGTCGGTTTCGATCATTGTCACTAGTATGTCTACAACGAGAGTCGACGCCCGGACATAGTTATCGAGAAGATCCTGAAATTTCTCATTCGCCTCTGGATAGACTTCCATCGCCTCGATCGCTTCGCCCGATTCATAGAAGCGAAGACGACTAAGCTCCTTAATCGCTGGTAAAGCTTCACTTTCAAGCTCAACAATAATATCAGCTAACTGATTGTATACAGACGTGATAACATCCGGATCAACCGTAATACCAGCTGATGCTCCATGAGCAGGTAAATGCGCCATCTATTGACCCTCCTTATATGGGAATTCGAGCTCATCGAATAACACCTTCATCAAATAATATTGACTTGCATAATAGTAGGTTTTAGTCACCGTATCGACCATAATTAACTGATCTTGTTTCGTAAAAATAAGCCATTGCTGATAGTGCGCTATATTCGTGATCACACGCGGAATTTCATTCAGATGGAAAACTTCTAGGTTCATGATTTCTTCGTTAGGTTCATATTGTTCAAGCTCGATTCGTTCTTTTTCTGGTACTTTTTCTTTAAGAAATGTTCGTTCCTTCTCTTGAGGGACTCTTGAAATAACCGGGAGCTTCTCGGCTAACATTTTTAATACAAATGGTTTGGCCATGACCATTAGTTTATAAGTCTTTTGCTCTTCTACTTCAAGGAGTAGGATCACATCATCCTTTGGCTCTTCTTGAAACGCAAACATCGCATTATGAATGCGGACAAATTTTTTACTATTATAATAGGTTTGTAGAGTTTGAATGATGATCGCTCCGCTTTTTGTTAACTTTCCTTCCTCTGATAAAATGCCTTTTTCCTTTAAAGCGACATGAGCTTCTTTAAAAGGTCCCTCTCCTTGTAATTGATACCTCTTCTTATCTGGCAAGCCAAAAAGGGCTTGACCCCCAAAGGCTGACGCTAATAAATAAAGCTCAGGTACACGAAATGTATCCGTATCTGTTTGGGTACTCATCATAACCGCTTCACTTTCCTTACAAGAGCATGATGACGAAAATTATTTTTATAGCTATCAATATTTTCCAACGCTTGCGTTTGTAACGGAGCCGCCTCTTTTAATTCCGCGTGGTATTGTTTAATGATGTCTAAATAGCTCAGAAAGCTATCGCGTGCACTTCCCTTCCAATTCGCTGATTGAACAAAGGAATGGAGCGTTTCGCATTTCGAATAAGCTCGATCAATTGATCGTTCTAGCTTTCTCGCCTCTGCTTGTGCTGTTTGTAATCGGCGATCATGAATGATCGTATCCTTTGACATCGGTTTTCCCTCCTATTGCCAGAATATCATTATTTTTTCGCTTCTTGTTCCTCCCTAATGGCTTGGTTTCGGTAGTGCAAATACTGATCATATGCTCGATTAATTGCGCGAACAAGGTCTGTTCGTTTCGCCTTTTCGTCATTTAAATACTGATTAAAATCGTCATTTAAGCGACGACGAGCAGGAGTGAAATCATTTGACGGAATCACATTTTCAGATAAAAAAGGAACAGCGTTACGATAGCTGGAATAGGCAGATTCTGCATCTCTCACTATGCGATCGTGGTCATTCTTCGCATCCTGTAATCGTTCATACAGCTTCCAATACTCATCTCTTTTTATCTCAGTATCTGTTTTAAACCAATTAAACAATCTCAATCACCCCTTTTAAAACACCACTTACCGTTTCATTTTCGTCCCAATAAATAGACAGTTTTTCACAAGAATAGATTACCTTATAGGCCTTTTTTTAACAAATAGTTATGAACAGTTTTATGAAAGAGTTTATAATTAAAACAGAACTTTTGGCACTGTATCCATTCATACAGCCAAAAAAACAAACCGATATTCTCATGACTTATGATCCAAACCCTACTTTCTCATTCTGTATATCTCCTCTATAAATGCTCAAAAGGACAATTCACCTATTTTTTTTGATACTTTCACATAAAGTACAAAACTACGCATTATTTTACTCGATGTCTCAGTCCATTCATCATACTAGTTTTCATATTTTTTTATCATCACAAATTATATATACAACAAATAACCCACTCCGCTTTTAGACACATGGAGTGAGTTATTTTGATAGACATTTAGCGTATTATATTGCGGATAAAAATGTCCCCAAAGATTGGATCACTTACCTCGATCCTTTAATATAAGGTTTTCCGATTGCCTTCGGTGTATCAGCGCGACCGACAAAGCCTGCGAGTGCGAGAATCGTCAGGACATAAGGAGCAATATGCAGAAATACAGTTGGGACGTTAGCGAATAATGGGATTTGCTGTCCAGTAATGCTTAGTGCTTGTGCAAGCCCGAAGAACAGGGCCGCCCCTAGTACGCCAAGTGGGTGCCACTTCCCGAAGATCAAAACGGCTAATGCCATAAACCCTTGTCCGACTATCGTATTTGCTGAGAAATTCCCTGATATCGTCACAGCATACACACCGCCACCTAGTCCACCTAATGCTCCACTTAACATCACTCCGATATAGCGCATACGATTAACTCGAATTCCCATCGTATCAGCTGCCATCGGATGTTCACCTACAGACCGGAGCCGTAATCCAAAAGGAGTATGGTAAACAACATAGAGGACGACAAATACGAGTGCAATAGCTATGATTGATGTCAAATACGTCCTCGAAAAGAACAGCGGTCCAACGACTGGAATATCGCTTAACCAAGGAATATCGAAACGATATAATCGATTTTGTATAAAATCGGTTTGCCCCTTTTGATAGAAGAGACGAACGAGAAAGACGCTTAAGCCAATCGCTAAGAAATTTAACGCGACACCACTCACAACCTGATCAGCTCGAAATTGTATCGAGGCCACCGCATGAAATAAAGAGAAGATGGCACCAAATAAAACCGCAACGAGTAACGCTAGCCACGTTGAAATGGCGCCGAGCCCCATTTGCTCTAACGTTAATGTCATCACAATCGCCGTGAAAGCCCTCATTACCATTAACCCTTCAAGTCCAATATTTACAACACCTGAACGCTCACTAAATAGCCCACCAAGTGCTGTTAGCATCAACGGAGCTGCAGCATAAATTGCTGCCGGAATGATTAATGCTAATATTTGCATGACATCCACTTAAATCCCCTCCTTTTTCACACGGTTAATGATCCAATAAATGAGATAGCTTGAGGCGACAAAGAAAATGATGAGCGCAATAATAATATCAATCAACTCCGCAGGAATTCCTGCCTGTGACTGCATCGTAAGCGCTCCTATTTGTAAGCCTCCAAACAAAAAGGACGATAGAAATACGCCAATGGCAGTATTTGCTCCTAATAAGGCGACTGCAATTCCATCAAAGCCCACGCCTGTAAAACCAGACATAATATTCATATAACCGTATGTTCCTAGTCCTTCCATTGAACCAGCCACGCCTGCAAAGCTGCCGGCAATCACCATCGAAAGGGTAATATTCCTTTGAACATTCATCCCTGAATACCGAGATGAATGTTGATTAAAGCCAACCGCTCTTAGCTCAAAGCCTGTAGTCGTTCGCCATAAAATAAACCACATAAGCACACACAATGAAACGGCAATAATAATGCATAATGCAAGCGAGAATAGTCGGTTAACTCCTTCAAAAAAGTAGAAGCTAAAGACGCACTAGGAGCAATGGTATCCGTTCGTTCTCCAGGCACAATTAAATAAGCACGAATTAAATAATTCACCGAATAAAGAGCGATATAATTCATCATAATGGTCACGATAACTTCATGAACATGATAGCGCGCCTTTAAAAAACCTGGAATAAAGCCCCATAGCGCTCCTGCAACGGCTCCCGCTAATATAGCAAGTGGTAGGTGAATAATCATAGGTAGATCTAACACAAGACCAACATAGACTGAAGCAAGCCAACCGACAATGAGCTGCCCTTCTACTCCGATATTAAATAAACCTGTTCGAAAGGCGAAGGCTACAGATAATCCTGCTAATATAAGCGGAGTCATCGAACGAATCGTTTCACCGATATAATAAGGATCACTGAAGATGCCTCGTAGCAACGCTTGATAGCCAACGAGTGGATTATAACCACTAATGACCATCACAATCGCTCCAATCACAAGACCTAATAAGACCGCTATGATTGGAACAGATAACGACAATAGACGTGAAGAGGGTAACCATTTATTCATGACTTAGCTCCACCTCTTTCTTTTTTTGTCCTCCTGCCATTAAGAAACCCAGCTCCTGCTCATTCGTTTTTTCTGCATCAACTATATCAACAATCTTCCCTTCATATATAACCGCAATTCGATCACTAACATTTAATATTTCATCAAGCTCTAATGACATGAGAAGGACGGCTTTTCCTTTATCTCGCTCCACAATTAACCTTCGATGAATCGCTTCAATCGCCCCAACATCTAAACCACGAGTTGGCTGTGCAGCTATAAGTAAATCAGGTGAACGATCCACTTCACGGGCAATGATGGCCTTTTGTTGATTCCCACCAGATAACGCACGAGCTTGTGTATATTCACTTGGCGTTCGAACATCGTAATCCTCAATGAGCGCCCTCGCTTTTTTGTAAATTTCCGGGTAGTTTAATACACCTCGTTTAGAGTATGGCTTTTGGTAATACGTTTGCAGAACGATGTTTTCCCCGATTGAAAAATCGAGTACAAGCCCATGCTTATGTCGATCCTCTGGAATATGTCCAACTCCCGATTCTGTTACTTTTCTAACGGGTAAGTTTGTAATATCACGATCATTCAATGCTATTCGACCTGCTTCTACTTTTCGTAGCCCAGTAATCGCTTCAATTAACTCGCTTTGGCCATTTCCATCCACTCCTGCAAGCCCGACAATTTCCCCTGCTTTTAATTCAAGAGAAAGTTTACTCACTACTTCAATACCTCTAGCATCCTTCACAGACACATTGGAAAGAGATAAGATTGTTTGCTTCGGTTCTGCTCGTGTTTTTTCGACAAAAAAGTTTACATCCCGTCCAACCATCATCGCCGCTAACTGATCAGGATTTGTCTCCCTCACTTCAACCGTGCCAACGCCTCTCCCTTTTCGGATTACGGTACAGCGATCGCAAATGGCCATGATCTCCTTTAACTTATGTGTAATGAGAATAATCGATTTCCCTTCCTGAACAAGCATCTTCATTATGGATATTAATTCTTGAATTTCTTGTGGAGTTAGAACAGCAGTTGGTTCATCTAGTATTAAAATGTCTGTTCCACGATATAACGTCTTCAAAATTTCAACTCGTTGTTGCATCCCAACCGAAATCGATTCAATCTTGGCATATGGATCAACACGGAGTCCATAGCGATCTGAAAGTGCCTGAATCTCTTTAGCTGCTTTATCTAAGTGAATACGCCCCATTTTTTTCGGCTCATGACCAAGTATAATGTTCTCAGTGACCGTAAATGACTCAATGAGCATAAAATGTTGGTGCACCATCCCAATACCTAGTTGATCGGCCACATTTGGATCTGTAATATGTACATGCTCACCTCTTACTCGAATCTCACCTTTTTCTGGTTGATACAAGCCAAATAAGACGTTCATTAACGTCGATTTCCCAGCTCCATTTTCTCCTAACAACGCATGAATCTCACCTTTTTGTACTTGGAGCGTAATGTTATCGTTTGCCACAATCCCAGGAAACTCCTTACGAATTCCATTCATCTCAATCACATAATCTTTCACATAGCAGCCCCCCTAAAGAAAACACACTAGATCTTCTTTCAACAAAGCCGCCCGTCTATTTTCCAGAACGGACGGCTCTAATAATCATTTTGACTAAAGCGAGTCTAAGTATTGCTCGTATTCCTCATCCGTTTCAGGGACGTCGATGCTACCATCTAATATGTCTTGAATGTAATCTTCAATTGCGTTTAAAGCTTCCTCAGACATATTATCTGTTGTTGGAGCAATCCCAATGGCATCATCATCTAATCCGTACTCAAGAATTTCTCCACCAGGGAAATTCCCATTCATTGTCTGTTCAGAAACAAGGTACACGGCACGGTCAACCCGTTTAACCATTGACGTGAGCGTAACAGATTGATCACCTTCATAAATTCCTTCTTCGTGCTGATCACGATCCACTCCAATAACCCAAACGTCTTCACCATTACGTACACGATTAATCGCTTCATTAAATACCCCGTAGCCTGTTGCGCCAGCTGCATGATAAATAATATCAGCACCTTGGCTATACATCGTATTGGCAATTTGGGCACCAATCGTGTCATCATTAAAGCTTTCGGCATATTGAACCGTGATTTCTGCATCTGGATTAACAGCTTTCACTCCTGCTTTAAATCCATTTTCAAATTTTTTTATTAGTTCACTTTCAACACCACCGACAAACCCAACACGATTTGTTTCAGTTTGTAAACCAGCGGCTACCCCAACAAGAAAGGAACCCTCATGCTCTTTAAACGTCACATTTGCGACATTATCAATCGGATTATCATCATCACCTGTCACAACCGAATCAACTATAGCTAATTGAGCATCTTGATTTTGTTCAGCTACAGCTTTAATCGCATCATTCATAAGAAATCCAATTCCCCATACTAAATCAACATCTTCTCTTACTAAATTGCGAATGTTTGGTTCAAAGTCGGCCAAATCGCCAGATTGTACATAACGATATGCCGTTCCTTGTTCCAAGTCAAATTCTTCACCAAACTCTCTTAGCCCTTCCCAAGCTGACTGATTGAATGACTTATCATCAATACCACCAACATCTGTAACCATTCCAACAGTAAAGTCTTCTGCTGCTACTTCGCCTTGTTGTTCCTCAGCTGAATCATCTCCAGGTGTATCTTCAGCTATTGGCTCGTCTTCTCCAGTTCCACAGCCTGTTACCATAATCAAGCCTAGAGCTATAACACCAATTGCTTCCATCCATTTCTTCATCTTATTAACCCCCTTGACAGTAAATAAATCATTGTCCAATCTCTTATTTAGAATGTCGCAAAAAAAGGTCATTATACATGCTGTCTCCAACTGTTCCATTTCTTACAATATACACGAAACGGTTACATACTCTGCATAACTCCCCTTAAATGAACTTACTCCTCAAAAAGATCTCTAAATAAGAATTAATATGTAAAGAGTTCCATTTGAGGCACACATTATAAAGACGTTAAAATGACGCGTGAATTGGCACGCGTCATTTTGTTGTTTTAACACCTAAATGCAAGGATTTCCAATGATAACAATATTGATTCTACAATAAAAATCTGTTGTTGTATAGTACAAAATAAAACTAAGAAAACGCGACAGCGAGAGCACAGAAAAAGTCCTTTCTAGTAACTCAAAGAAGAGTAATGGCTCCGCTCGTTGCGCGCCTTGATTTGAGAAACCCACTCATATCAAGGCTTCAAAATCGGGCAACGGCTACGCACATTACTTAAAGGCCACTGAAAAAGTGAAAATCGCACTTTTTCAGTGGCCTCGCGACAGCGTCTTTTCGTTAAAGCGGCGCTCGCAACCGTTACAGCGGTTTTCAGTTCTTCTGAAATTGGGATTCTTTCAGAAGAACGTGTAACGTGCACTGAGCCGTCTCTCTGCTTTGAGTTTGCCTACACCTTCTATGCTTTTCCCACATGTCTCTCTTGAATTTTATACATTCTTATCTTTGAACAAATCCGACAGAGTCGCCCCCCCAAAACAAACCATTAAAATATATGAATGACTGGTTCTTCATTCGGATTCACAATGACGACACTCTCAACGTTTCCAGAAATGGATGTAACTTCAAGTGTGATTTTGTAGCCTTCATCAAAGCGTTGTTGAATTTGATTAGCGGCAAATTGCGTTATCGCAACAATTTCTGCTGTTCCTTGATAACGGATAGGAACCTCAATCGTTAGCTCTTGAATCTGGTTATCTAAATAACGACCTGTTCCAACTACACCGACATACGTATCAAAGAAGCCTTGAATATCATCACTGAAACGTTGAAATTGATCTGCCTCATTACGAACATTATTATTGGCGTCACGTGATGGGAATAAATAATACGTTTCATCAATTCGTTGCCAGCGATCAATACCGCTATTCGGGTCTGCTTTCGCCATTGCGATAAAGCGCCCAGGGATAGCTGAGTCACGCGGCTCTTCTTGAAACAGCGCAAATACAATCGGTATATCGTTAAAAGCTCCCTCTTCAAAATTCTCTGAACGGATACGCTCAAGCACACGCTCAGCTAGCTCTTGCCCTTCATTTTCGATCACATCATCTGGAATGTCCGTTTCGTAAAAATAATAGAGTCCTTCTTCATCTTCCACTCGGAAATTGTAGACGCTATTGAGCGATAGTCCAATGACAATTCCACCTAAATTAAATTGCCCATTTGAATTTTCTACTAAATAATTGTGCTCTAAAATATGTGATAACACACGCGGCTGTTCTTCCTCCTGCGCTCTTAAATCATCTCCATCTCCAAGTGGTGGATTCAAACCAGTAGGGTTATCTTCTTCATCATACCGCATCAACCATGCATTAAGTTGGCTCCGACGAATAAACTGCCCTTCACGAAAGAAGTACTCCTCTGGTTCAAAATACTCTTGTGCGATTCGCTGTAAACCAATTTCTAACTTGTCTAAGTCCAATCGGTTATACACAACCGAATTCCCAAATCCACGCGACTCTCCGTGAAGATAAGCACCATCATATAAGACACTACGATAATAGTTATCCGGCGTTACTAAGTGTGGTACAACCTCTACGACTTGTTCATCTGGATCTGTTACCTCTTCTCTCTCCCCTTCTTCATCTTCAGGAAATAATGAAAGACATCCTGACAAGATGATAGCTTGTAAGACAATCATCAAAATCCACAACGGCTTCTTCATGACCGTTTCCCCCTCTCCCTACTTTATTGTAAATGTTTGAGCATCTGCTCCTCATCCCAAATCTCAATCTGTAATTGTTCTGCCTTTTTCTTTTTCGAACCTGCCGCTTCACCTGCTATGACAAGGTCGGTCTTCTTACTTACGCTTCCTGTAATCTTGCCACCGAGTGCTTCAATCTTTTCCTTCGCTTCCTCTCGTGTTAACTGCTCTAGCTTTCCTGTTAAGACGACCGTCTTACCAGCAAACGGACTATCACTCTGTTCACTATCAACACTTTGTCGTTTAGGTCCTTTGTATGCAAGATTGACACCTAATTTTCTTAATTCTTCAAGTAGCTCTAACACTTCTGGCTTTTGGAAATAGCGGCGAATAGAAGCAGCCATTTTCTCACCAATTTCATTAACCGCCTCAAGCTCTTCTTCTGTCGCTTGAACAAGCTGATCAATCGTTTCAAATTCAATTGCTAGTGTCTTTGCCGCCTTTGCCCCAACAAAACGAATACCAAGCCCGAATAACAAACGTTCTAATGAATTTTCTTTAGACTTATCGATCGCTTTCAATAAATTATCAACGGATTTTTCACCCATTCGTTCAAGCTCCAGTAATGTGTCACGCTCAAGCTTATACAGATCAGCAACATCGCGAACGAGTTCATGTTCAAACAATTGTACAATAATTCGTTCACCTAGCCCATCAATGTTCATTGCATTTCTAGAAACGTAATGGATGAGTCCTTCTTTTATTTGAGCAGGGCATTGTGGGTTAATACATCGAAGAGCGACCTCTCCTTCTAATCGAACAAGCTCACTTCCACAATCAGGACAATGAGTTGGCATCGAAAAGTCCTGTTCCGTTCCATCACGACGCTCTGCTAAGACGTTCACGACTTCTGGAATAATATCTCCTGCCTTTTTAATAACAACAAAATCACCCAGCTTTAAGTCCTTCTCACGAATCAAGTCCTCATTATGCAAGGACGCTCGCTTCACAGTTGTCCCCGCAACCGTTACCGGTGATAAAAGGGCTGTTGGTGTAACAACACCTGTCCGACCTACACTTAGCTCAATATCCTCAAGCTTCGTTACGACCTCCTCAGCAGGAAACTTAAATGCCGTTGCCCAACGAGGACTTTTCGCTGTAAAGCCTAGCTTTTCCTGTAAGGCCAATTGATCGACTTTAATAACAATACCGTCAATTTCATAAGGGAGATCTGCACGTTTTTCAACCCATTCCTCTGTATAGTGAATCACTTCTTCAATCGTCTCACATCGTTTACTCTCACGATTAACACGAAAGCCAAGCTCCTGTAAATAATCAAGACCTTCACTGTGAGATTGAATCTCTTTTCCTTCAATCGAGCCAATGGCATACGTAAACATCGACAAATTCCGTTTAGAAGCAAGCTTCGGATCGAGCTGTCGTAATGAACCTGCTGCTGCATTACGAGGATTGGCGAACTTTTCGTCTCCCGATTTTTCCTTTGCTTCATTGAGCTTTTCGAATGAAGGCTTAGGCATGTAGGCTTCACCACGTACTTCAATCGTTACAGCTTCCTTCAGTTTTAGTGGAATCGCAGCGATCGTTTTTAAGTTTTCGGTAATATCCTCACCTATCGTTCCATCGCCTCGTGTTGCTCCACGAACGAAGCGACCTTCTTCATACTGAAGAGAAATGGCTAATCCATCAATTTTCAATTCACACGTATATCTAACAGAATCCCCGACCAATTGGCGTACTCTACGATCAAAATCGGATAAGTCATCAGCTGAGAATGCATTACCTAAGCTCAACATCGGAATGCGATGCTCTACTTTTTTAAAATGAGGTAGAGGCTCACCTCCGACACGTACAGTCGGAGAATCCTCTGTACGTAAGTCAGGAAATTCAGTCTCTATTTTTAATAGTTCGTGAAAAAATTGATCATATTCAGCGTCAGAAACGAGTGGTTGATCCAACACATAATAATGGTAACCATATTCCTCCACTATTGCTCGCAGCTCTTCCACACGTTTTTTGGCATCCTGTCGCTCCATTCTCTTCGCCCTCTCTATATTTTCGTAATGGGTGCAAACTTAGCAAATAATCGTTTTACACCAGTCGGATTCGGAAATGCAATGTCCAGCTCAAGCGCGTCATCGTTCCCTTTTATACTAACAACGGTACCAACGCCCCACTTTTTATGCTCGGCTTTGTCACCGACACTCCAAGAGAATTGGTCGCCACCTGTTGTCGATACGGTTGCTCTTGCTTGCATTACAGGAGGACGAGTTGCTGGCTTTGGCTTAGATGTATGTAACCAAGTCGGCTCCTCCTTCACCTCATGCAATGGCTCTATGCAAAGATCTGGGATTTCGGAGATAAATCGCGATGGAGGATTAGTGTTCGTTCGACCATATAACGTCCTCATTCGGGCATTTGTCATATAGAGCTGTTGCTCTGCTCGTGTAATACCTACGTAAGCGAGGCGACGCTCTTCCTCCATTTCATCCTGTTCAAATAGAGAGCGACTATGAGGAAATACGCCTTCCTCCATCCCAATAAGAAAGACTAGTGGAAACTCTAACCCTTTCGCTGAATGAAGCGTCATTAATGTAACTGCCTCTCTCGGTTTACCTTCGACATCTTCATCTAACTGATCAATATCAGCCACTAATGCGAGATCTGTTAAGAAGTTAATGAGCGATTTATCCTCATTTCGCGTTTCAAATTCATTCGTCACCGTTAGAAACTCGTCAATATTTTCTAACCGACTTTGTGCTTCAATCGTTTGTTCATTCTTTAGCATATCACGATAACCCGTGCGTTCAAGCAGTTCTTCAACAAGCTCTGTCACAGATAAATACTCTTGCATTTGCACCCAATGACTCACTTGCTCTGAAAAGTCCTTTAATTTGTTTGCTGTACGAGCTGGTAATCCCATTTGCTCGACTTCCTGTAATGCGGCAAAGAGAGATAAGCCTTGGTTCACAGCGTAATCCGCAACTTTATCAACAGTCGTTGCACCAATCCCACGCTTCGGCACATTAATAACTCGTTGTAAGCTAATATCATCATCCGGATTTGCTATTAGCCTTAAATAAGCAAGGACATCTTTAATTTCTTTACGATCATAGAATTTAGTGCCGCCGACCATCGTATAATCGATATTTGATTTCACAAAAAACTCCTCAATCACACGAGATTGCGCATTCGTTCGATACAAAATTGCAATGTCAGATTCCTTAAAGCCTTTCTCACGTACCGCTTCCCGAATCATTTCGACGACAAATTGAGCCTCTGACTGTTCAGAATCAGCCGCAAAATAGCCAATTTTGTTGCCTTCTTCATTATCCGTCCATAGCTTCTTCGGTTTACGATTACGATTATTTTCAATGACGTAATTAGCCGCTTGAAGAATTATTTTACTCGACCGATAATTTTGTTCAAGTAAAATAACAGTGGCATCAGGATAGTCCTCCTCAAACGATAAAATATTAGCAATATCAGCACCACGCCAGCGATAAATCGACTGATCCGAGTCCCCGACGACACAAATATTTTTATAACGATCAGCCAATAGATTCACTAGTACATATTGTGCACGGTTCGTATCTTGGTACTCATCGACATGAATATATTGAAATTTACGTTGGTAAAATTCAAGAACCTCTGGAACAATATGAAATAGCTCAATGGTTTTCATGATAAGATCATCGAAATCAAGCGCATGATTCTTTTGTAATTGCTTTTGATAGTCAATGTAGACATCAGCAGCGGTTTGCTCGAAAGGCCCTTGAGCAACAGCTGCATACTGATCGGGCTTTTTTAGCTCATTCTTTGCACTACTAATCATCCCAAGAATGCTTCGTGCATCAAATTTCTTCGGATCAATATTTTGCTTCTTTAATATTTGTTTAATAACGGATAACTGATCTGTCGAATCCAAAATAGTAAAGTTGCGATTATAGCCAATCCGATCTATATCACGTCGCAAAATACGTACACACATCGAGTGAAAGGTCGACATCCAAATATCTTCGGCAATCGGCCCTACTAATCCTGCAACACGTTCCTTCATTTCTCGTGCTGCTTTGTTCGTAAATGTAATCGCCAGTACACTCCATGGAGCAACTGCCTTCTCACGTATCAAATACGCAATTCGATGCGTTAGTACACGTGTTTTCCCACTACCCGCTCCAGCCATTAATAGTAACGGGCCCTCTGTATGGGTCACAGCCTGCCTTTGTTCCGGGTTTAAACCAGCGAGCATTTTTTCAATGATATTTGCTTGCATACTCCCACCACCAAACGAATGTTCTTATTTTTATCTTAACTCGTTATTCTGATTCAATCAATCATTGTTTCACAGCTTGAACGGTTTTCAGTGCCGCATCTAAATCATCATAGATGAAATTACCGACAACAATCACATCTGCAGCTTGAGCCATTTCCTTAGCTTGTTCAAGCGAACGAATGCCACCACCATAAAAAAGCTTTGTCTCGTTTAACACACTCGCAACTTCCTTCACAAGCGAAGCATCCCCATATCTTCCACTATATTCAATATAAAAAATCGGCATTCTGTAGAGGTTTTCAGCCATTCTCGCATATGCGACCACATCGTCTGTTGACAGCTGTGCATTCGCTTCTGTTAGCTTGGCCACCTTAGACTCCTCATTTAACACACAATATCCTTCAACGACGATTTCATCCCAATTCATAATCGCTCCATATTCCTTAACAGCTGCATGATGGTAGCCCGTAATCCACTTAACATGAGGGCTATTCAATACCGACGGAATGAAAAAATAATCAAAGCCTGGCGTAATCGCTTCAAGATCAGATACTTCTAACGCACAGGAAATCGGGTAACGCCTTACACGTGCTAATAAGTGTAACGTATTGTCTAACGTTACACCATCACTCCCACCGATAATAATGCCATCTGTACCTGATTCACAAACCTTTTCTAACGCTTCATCTGTTATGTCTTTATTCGGATCAAGCTTAAAAACATGGCGCCATTCCTGATACTCAAGCAAAACATTCAACTCCGTTTCTACTACATCTAAGCCTTCATTATATCAAATAAGCAAAACGTTGTCGTCTATTTAAGAAGAAAACACAAGTAGCATATTTTTGAAGTATTCAGCTAAAAAAAACGCATAACGTGCCAACGCTCTTCATTGAGTTAGCCCACTCTCTTCTTCAGTTCTTCTCACATTTCCTCGAATTTTACACTTTCTTACCTTCAAAAAAAGCCAATGAGGCTTATTGCAACCTCATTGGCTTTTTATTCCCATGACTATAATTCATCAAATCCATTATCACTTGAAACTTTTGCATATTGTCGTGATTTTTGTTCAAAGAAATCACTTTTTGCCATATTTACATCTTCGTATGCTTTAATCCAACGCATCGTATTCGTGCGGTGCTCAGGATAAATATGGTCGTATCCTAATTGCTTCACACGCTTATTGGCGATAAATTTTAAATACGATTCCATTTCTTCAGGGTTAATCCCTTCTAGACGGTCACCAATAATGTAACGGAACCAATTAATCTCAAGCTCAGTTGCCTTTTTGAAGGCATCTTCAACAAACTGCTTCATTTCCTCATTATCAAGCTCAGAATTTTCCTTCAGCAGCTCTTTGAAAATATTCGCAAATAGGTGAACATGAAGCTGTTCATCTCGATTAATATAATTAATCATCGTTGATGTCGAAACCATTTTTTGATGACGCGCTAAATTGTAGAAGAAGGCAAAGCCTGAATAGAAATTCAACCCTTCTAAAATCACATCATAGACAATTGATTTCGCTAATGACTCTGGCGTTGGATTACCGACAAATTCCTCATAACCATCTACAATAAATTCGTTTCTTTCTCTTAGAACTTCATCTTTCTTCCAATATTCATAGATCTCATCTTGCACAGACTTTGGTACAAGACTTGATAACACATACGAATAGCTTTGGTTATGGACAACCTCTTGGAATGACAACACACTCATTAGCGCCGCCATACTTGAATCTGTTAAATAATCGGCTACTCGTAACGTGTAATCGGTTTGAATACTATCTAAAAAAGCAAGAAGTCCAATAATTTTCTTGAACGCCTCTTGTTCATCATCGGTTAAATTCGGAAATTGCTTCGCATCATGGGTCATATTAATTTCAAAAGGTGTCCAAAAGTTTGCGAGCATATTTTTATATAATGGATATGCCCAAGAAAAACGTACATCATCCCAGTTTAGAACGTTAGAGCTTTCTCCATTAATAATCCCTGTTGATGCATTCGGTGCATGAATATCATATAACTTTCGTTGCTTCATTGTATCTACCATAACCGCTCTCTCCTCTCTTTAGCTTGAACAACTCTCACAATCTTCAACTGTTGAAGAAGTAGATCGAACATAATAAGTCGTTTTCAGCCCTTCCTGCCATGCGAGCATATGCAATTCAAGTAGGTCCTTCGCTCGAACATTATTCGGAACATAAATATTAAAAGAAATCCCTTGATCGACATGACGTTGTCTTCTACCATTTTGACGAATACTCCATTTTTGATCGATTAGGTGAGCAGCTTTATAAAGCCATGTCGTTTCTGAATTTAGCTCGGGTGCTACGACTGGAATACGATAATTCTTCTTCTCCTCCATATAGAGCTTCGAGAAAATCGGATCAATTGAAGCAGTTGATCCGGCAATTAGAGCCGTCGTTGCATTTGGTGCTACCGCTAACAAGTAACCATTACGGATACCGTGCTCCTTCACTTCAGATTGTAGTTCCTGCCATTGTGGTGTATTGTAATCACGCTTATTGAAATAAGCACCTGTTTCCCATTCAGATCCTTTGAATTTCGGATAAGCTCCCTTTTCCTTCGCTAAAGACAAGCTTGCCTTAATCGCAGCATAATTGATCTTCTCATAGACACGCTCAACCTCTTCTACCGCTTCCTCTGATTCCCACTTAATACCATTACGTGCTAAATGATGATGCCATCCATACGTCCCGCCACCAATTGCACGATACGTTTGGTTTGTTAGCTCAGCCTGCTTCACATCCAGCTTATTAATATCAATAACATTATCGAGCATCCGAATTTGAATTGTAATAACACGATCTAAGACGTCATCCTTTAACACATTCGCAATTGATAATGAGCTTAAATTACACACTACATAGTCACCAGGCTTCTTTGTAATACGAATTGTCCCATCCTCAAGTGCTTCTTCTGTGACAACTGTTGAACTCATATTTTGCATAATTTCTGTACATAAATTAGAGCCATAAATCATACCATTATGAGAGTTAGGATTTAAGCGATTCGCTGTATCACGATAGAACATGTACGGAGTTCCTGTTTCAAGCTGTGAAATCATGACTCGTTTCATAATTTCAATCGCTGGAACCTCCTCCTTCGATAGCAACGGATGATTGACACATTGCTCATATCGTTCACGGAAGGATCCGGCACCCTTTTCTTCATCATAATGATCTTCTAATGAGAAGCCCATCACTTCTCTCACTTCATGAGGATCGAACAGATACCAGTTATCACGATTGTCTACCGCCTCCATGAATACATCTGGTACAGAGACCGCCGTAAATAAATCATGTGTTCGTTGACGCTCATCTCCATTGTTCAGCTTCGCATCTAAGAATGAAAAGATATCCTTATGCCAAACATCTAAATAAACGGCAATTGCACCTTGACGCTGACCAAGCTGATCCACACTAACGGCAACGTTATTTAATTGCTTCATCCACGGAATAACACCAGAAGAAACCCCTTTGAAGCCACGAATGCTTGAGCCCTTTGCTCGGATCTTTCCAAGGTATACACCAAGACCTCCACCGTTCTTACTAACCGTTGCTGCATCTGTACAACTATCAAAGATTGAACGCAAATCATCCTCAACCGTATCGATGAAACAGCTCGAAAGCTGACCGCCTTTCTTTCCCGCATTCGCAAGTGTTGGCGTTGCAACTGTCATGTAAAGGTGAGATAGCGCCCAGTAACTCTCCTTAACAAGCTCGACACGCTTTTCAACTGGTTCATTGACCATAAGCATCATCGAAATGACCATCCATCTCTCTTGTGGAAGCTCTAATAACGTTCCATCAAAGTCACGAGCTAAATAACGGTCTGCTAAAGTCTTAATGCCAACATACGTGAAGCGCTCGTCCTCATTCCCTTGAAATGCAGCTTCTAGCTCATGAAGCTCGTCTCTTGTATACGCCTTTAACCGTTCATCATAAATCCCTTTTTCAACTAGTTCTTCAATTAATGCTGAAAACTGTGTGTACTCTTCATCAATTTGACGTGTTGCTTGTACTTGCTCATACAAACCATTTAAATAACATCTAGCGGCAACATATGTCCAGTCAGGCTGATCCATATCTAGTTCAGTTAACGCACTTAATGCACGATTATCCCACGTATCGTTTTCCTTCCACTTATTCATCCACTGCTCAACATTCAAATGAGGAAATCCAGCTACTAAAGCTTCCTGAAATGATTTCTTTTCAAGAGTTTGATTCATTTCGATACACTCTCCCTTAAACGACACAATTATTTAAATGAGAAAACAACTATGAAGGTGCAAAAAGCGCCCTTTCTCACATGTGGGAAAGAGCGCGAAACGGCATATGTATTCAGACTAATACATTATGTAAAATAGGCCGTCTCACTTCTTACACCCCGAAGATAGCTGACTTTGGAATACGGCAGGTCTCCTGACTCGTGCTTCGCTCTACTCTGATCCTTCCCATGCAAAAACTAGCTCATTCTAGTCGCTTACACAGTGGATTTTTCATTTCGTCCACACTTACAGTTGCGGGGGCAGCTCTGGAATTTCACCAGATTCCCTATTAAGTAGTACATACACCGGCATTCCGCAAAAATCAATATATAGTTGTTTAATTCACTTTTCATTACGATATATAGTATATGGTACAGAATACCACTATTTTTTGCAAGCATATTTTTTTGAACGTTTTCGTCAAATTTGCCCAACATGAGCCAGTACGCCTGTTTCATTACAAAAAAAATTTACACGTCATTCACTCCAACGTCAATATGAGAAAAGGAACGAACATCGAATAAACCTAAATCCGTTAATTTCAATTCCGGGATAACAGGTAACGCCAAAAAAGATAAAGTCAAAAATGGGTTCCATTTTTCATCAAATCCAATTTTTCCTAAAGACTCTTCCAGTGCACTCAATGTCCGGTAAACAGTCGAATAAGATTCAAGTGACATTAATCCTGCCAAAGGTAACGATACATCGGCCAACACTTCTCCTTCTGACACAACAGCAATACCACCCTTTAGCTCAGCAACATGTGAGATCGCCTTATATATACTAAGGTCATCTGTCCCACATGTAACAATATTGTGTGAGTCATGAGCAATCGAAGCGACAATGGCACCGTTTTTGATCGGAAAGCCTTTCACAACCCCTACTCCAACATGCCCTAATCGATGATGCCTTTCTGCAACAACAAGCTTCAATTGGTTTTGTTTAACAGATGGAACAAATTGACCATTTTCCACCGTGACTTCCTCGACCAACGCTTTTGTCACAATAGAGCCAGGTGTAACAGCGATCACGTTGGCCTTTTGAGACTCCTCAAGTTTTAACTGAAGCGATTCTTTTTTCAATGTCATATGAACACTATCTAATAAATAAGCTGGAGGTGCTACGTATTCACGAAGCGATTGAACAAGCTTCCCATTTTGGGCGACACATTCTCCTTTTACAAAAACAGACTGAATTGTTAATTGTTGCAGATCCTCAATAAATAAAAAGCTCGCTTCGTAGCCTGGTGCTATTGCTCCTTTTTCTGTTAGCTTGAAGCATTCTGCAGCATTGAGACTGGCCATTTGGATCGCCTGAAGAGGTTCTACACCTAATCGAATAGCTTTACGAATAGAGGCGTCAATACTTCCTTCATCAACTAAATCATCTAAATGCTTATCATCTGTTGCAAACACACACCGTCTCGCATTAGAAGATGTTAAGATCGGTAGTAGCGCCTCGATATCTTTCGCAGCTGTTCCTTCTCTCATTAGTACGTACATGCCACGCCGAATCCGGTCCAATGCTTCTTCAGCTGTTACGGCTTCATGATCATTCTCAATTCCAGCGACTCGATATGCATTAATTCCCACTGTATCTAAGCCCGCTGCATGACCATCAATCGGCTTATGACGTTTCTTTGCCGCACTAATTTTTGCAAGCATTTCCTTCTGAGCAGAAAAGACAGAGGGATAGTCCATCACCTCAGCTAATCCATACGCTTCCGTTTCTTCGAATAATGTCTCAACTTCTTCTGCTGTAAGACTTGCTCCACTATTTTCAAAAGACGTGGCAGGAACTGATGACGGAACCATCACCTTCACATCAAGTGGAAGCCCCTTAGCAGCTTCAATCATGTAACGAACTGCTTCTATTCCACCAACGTTGGCAATCTCATGAGGGTCGGCCATAACCGTGGTGACTCCTTTTGGAACAACAATGCGTGCGAATTCCTCAGGTGGAACCATTGCTGATTCGATATGCACATGTCCATCAATAAAAGGAGGCGAAATATACGCACCTTTTGCATCAATCACTTCATTTCCTTCATATTCACCAATTCCAATAATAACGCCATCAGTAATCGCTATATCAGCTTCATATATCGTTAATGTAAAAACATCGATTATCTTCCCATTTTTAATGACGACTTCTGCTTTCTCAGCCTTTGTTGCTGCTTTTAACCTTGCTTCCATTTTTGCAAACATTTCGTACACCTCTTTTTTAACATCGATCTTATTCTTGAGGAATATCGTATCTTAATTATCTGAGAAAAGAAAGTCTAAGAAAAACGCGATAGCTTTTTTTCTTAACTTTGTCGTTCTGATCCCTTACAAAGGAGAGCTTTTCTGAACCTCCTCGCGGTCCACTGAAGTAAGACACAACGAATGCCACAAAAAGCGAAGGGAATCCTCATTCCACTAAAGCAGGGAAATCACACTTATTAAGAAGAAAAAGGAATCCTCATTCCGCTATTTGAGCTAAATGAGGCCAACAGAAGCCATAAAAGCCAAAATAGAGGCATGAGGAACCCTTACGGTATGAAAAAGTGAAATAAAGTAAAAATAGAGGCATGAGGAACCGCATACAGCACAACATGCGCGCAGCCGAAAGCTCCTGTTAATCGCTACTTCCTCATTAAGTTTTCCTACACTGCCCTTGATTAACTTCTCAATATTCTTTTCATTAAGATGCTTTATTTAACTTATAAAAAACAAACGGGCACGGAAAAAGATTGGTTTTAACCTTTTTCCGTGCCCGTTTGATCCACCTATAGTTTTCATCTCATCTACGCTTCTGCATTTTCATCAAGTTCCTTTACACGATCTAATGTCATCTTATAGCCATCATTACCATAATTAAGGCAACGTTTCACTCGGGAAATCGTTGCTGTGCTCGCACCTGTTTCGGTTTCAATCTTATGGTACGTATAGCCATTTTGCAGCATTCTCGCCACTTCTAACCGTTGCGCTAACGATTGAATTTCATTAATTGTGCATAAATCATCAAAGAATTCATAGCATTCTTCCAAATCCTTCAATGAAAGGATCGCTTTAAATAATTGGTCGAGCTCTTTCCCTCTTAGCTTGTCTATTTGCATTTTTTCACATCCTTCTGACATCCAAACATTAATAACTAATATGCTGATCTATTCCCATCGGAATGACATTCACCCATGTTTGCCCTGGTACGAGCGGGACAACATTACCATCTTTAACAGGTGTAATAATTCCATCTTGGTTTTCCCAATCAACTGATTGTACTTTCCCATCCTGAAACAGAAGAGCTTGTCCACCAGAGTTTAAATCAATTACACGACGTCCTTGTTCATCAACAACTTGATGAGACGTTTCGACTACAAATAAATTCTCAATCAACTGTGGTTCACCTGTTTCATGATCTACAGTTTGTAGTTCACCGTTAGCTCTTGTATAACCTGATAGTTCCACATTGAATTCGTAATTAATTCGATGACCGCTTGAATATTGAACAACAATACTCTCAGCGTTCTCACCTTCTATTTCATATTCCTCATCTAGACTATAAAACTCAAAAGTAGGAACATCACCCGCACGCTCATATCCCTCTTGTTCAATCCCTTGATAAATATGTTCAGCAGTAATGTAAGAATTGTGTGGCGCTACACGATCTGATGATCGCTGAAATAACGTACCATCGTACTTCATACCACTAATATAATCCAATTCTCTATTGATCGTTAGTCGTTGCTCTGCTTCAGGACTCCAGCCATGAGTAACAAAAATACTGTTATAGCCCTTTAATAAATCAATATGGTAAGTCCTGGAGCTGCGAACAGGACCAATTTTTTCGGGAAGTATACTATGGTACAACGCAACAAATCGAGTAATATTTCCCTCTGCTAATAATTCATAAACAATATCTGCGTCCACGAGCCCTGTTTGCGGACGAGCTCGTGGATCGTTATTGATCGTTACACCGATTATTCGATTTCCACTTTCCTCCTCTGCTTCTAACCCAGTTAACGGATAAGTAAATAGCGAAGAAGGTTCTAGTTCCTTTTCTTCAGCAGGTTCCTCTACCGCATCGTCAGGTACTTCTTCCGGCAATTTAGTTTCTTCGGTATTTGAACACCCTGCTATCATAATCCCACTTGCTAGTAGTACCGTTAGGATTTTCATTCCGTTCATCTGTCGCACAACCTTTTTTCCTTTAACTTAGTAACGCTTTCCTCTACGTCTAGTTTAACGCATAATCGCAGGAAAGAGTATCGTTTTCTTCTTCACATCATAAATTCCTTGCTGTGTTACTCGAATATACGGCAAATGAGTCGATGAAAAGAAAAGCATACTATAAATTGGATCTTCATGCTTATAGCCGCGCTCTCGCAGGAGAGAAACAAATTTTTCTTCTTCTGGAATTAAATCCTCCATGGCTTTCTTAGAGAGCATCCCAAATATTTCGAGCGGAATCCGTCCAATGACTTCATTGCTTTCAACAAGCGCTAATCCTCCACCTTGTTCCTTCAATGCATTAAATGCACGAACCATATCAGGAACACTCTTCCCAATAAGTATAATATCACCTGTAACCGTAAATGTACTAGCAAAGCCTTGCACATGTGTAGCAAAGCCTTTAATCATCGTTGTTATCTGCCACTTCCCATGCCGGTCAATCATCACAAAGAAGCTCTCATCATGACCATTTCTTATAGTAGAATGTGAACCTTCAACAGAGATCCTATAAGGCTTTAAAATAACTGAGTTAACCATTTCAATTCCCATAGGCATTGAAAAGTGCAACTCATCCTCCTTTAAGTCCCAGTCAATATGAAACGGTTCTGTCTCATATTGATCCCATGAAAATTGATCAAATGTTACACATCTTTTCTTGTCCTTTAACACCCATTGTCCTTTGGCGATGACCGACATAGGGGTAGGGTGGAATTCATCTTGAATGATATTTAAATGAGCAATACGCCCAGGAGCAATCATTCCAAGCTTATGATCAAGCTGATAATATACAGCTGGATTATAACTAGCCATTAAGTATGCATCAATCGGAGTAACGCCACTTTCAATCGCTATCGCAATTAGTTTATCCATTACACCATCTTTATAAAATGACGGTGGTGAACCATCAGTCGTTAATAAGCAACGATCAAATCGATCAATACCGATCGTTTTCATTTCTTTTAAAATCCTTGCAAGGTCAGGTCGTATTGATGAATGGCGCAGTGATGTGACATATCCTAAGTCTAATCTCCTCACAGCCTCTTCACCTGTCATCGCCTCATGATCAGCCGTAACACCTAACAAAGCCAGTTGAGATAAGGTCTTATTTGAAGCACCTGGTAAATGTCCCTCAATTCGTTTCCGTAAACGAGTCGTCTCCTGCATCCAATGTAGAGTCGCATCGTCTCCTTCTAACACTTTTGGCCATGCCGTAAGCTCCCCTCCTTGAATGACTAGCGGATGATCTAGCCATTCCTTCATCTTCGAATTTGAGAAGGCATCATCATTCAAAAGCTCAGTCTGGGCATCATAACGTGCCCACCAAAACATTGATACAGGTAGCTCATCCAACTCTTCAATGAACGTAAGCGCTTTCTTTTTTTCTAGATGTAAAAAGAGCATCATATTGTCATTAAGTAATGTTGTTGTTCCTGTCATCGCTGCATATTTCGCAAATGTATGGGGATTATACAACTGAAAAGGATGTGCATGATGCTCCATATAGCCAGGCACAATTTTCATATTTTGACAATCCACTATTTCTGTATCGTAAACCATATTTGGTAATTCACTGCCGACATAGACAATTCGATCATCAGAAACCCAGATGTTGCCCTGAACCCATTTCCTTCTTGCTACATTGAGATAAGTAGCATTCTTGAGCACAAGTGACGGAGAGCGTTCTCCTCTCACTACTTCAAGCTGTTGACGCATTCGTTTCTTTGTCCATCGATATAAGCGTTCTGGCATCGTCATCACTACTTTCATTTCTATAAGTCTTTAGCATTACTTTAACATAACTTTGTTACTCAAATAATAAAAGATGTTAAAAATGTTCACGAACTTTCTGTGAAGAATTTGTAAAGGAGCTAACTAACATGAAACCAAACATTTCTCTAATTGACTCTCTATGTCGAATTACTGCTGGACTAACTATTCTCGCATGGTCAACAGCTCAATTGACAAAGAGACAATCATCATCAGCACCAATTCTAATAGCGATGCTAGGCAGTATGAAAGTAGCTGAAGGGATTACACGCTTTTGTCCATTAGTATATATGGCAAAACAGAAGATCCACCATGTAGTTGAGGAGGAAAATAGTAAACCTCAACCAACTAATGATCATTCCACAACACCTTACCAACAGTCATTTCAGTAAACAACTACCTTATGGGAGGCAAGACCCTCTCATAAGGCTTTTCTTGCTACAATTATTATACTGTAAGGATAAGCTTTTCCCTTCTTACATTTATTTTACATAAGCAAAAACATTTGTAACAAACCTGTAAGGAATAATTATTAGAGCTTCCTGTAACGAGCGTAGCCGACGCTTTTCCTTGCCTGTCAAAAAAGAAACAACTTATGGTTATTCTTCCATAAGTTGTTTCTTATAAGCATTATAAAATATAAACAAACCGGTCACATTAAAACAAAGGAGAGTGAGACAATATGTTTGATTTTACTGAATTTGCACTCGACACATTATTTGTATATGCAATGGTTATTGGGACGATTGTCGCCATTGTTTATTTGTTTATGAAGAAGCGAGGCGCGAAATAGCACGGTAGCCAATATCGGTTCGATAAAATAAGCCTTCTTTTCCTAATAATTCAGCCTGTTCATACACTCGTTTTTGTGCATCTTGCAAATGAGGCTGTCTAGAAGCAATGAGAAACACACGACCACCATTTGTTTTCCATTGACCCTCTTCCTTCTTCGTTCCAGCATGGAAGACAAGTATATCAGAGTCGAGCTTATCTATACCTTCGATGACCGTCCCTTTAGGGTATGAGCCTGGGTAGCCTTCCGTCGCAAAAACAACGCCAATGACCGCATCATCTGACCAATTCAGTTCTGGCTTCTTCCCATCAAGCAGATCGATACAAACCTGAACAAGGTCAGAATCAAGTCTCGGTAGAATGACCTGTGTTTCAGGATCACCGAAGCGAACATTAAACTCAATCACTTTCGGGCCCGCTGCTGTCATCATTAAGCCAGCATACAAGAATCCTGTGAAGGGCGTCCCTTCTGAGATAAGAGCATCTGCCGCTGGCTGTAATACTTTATCAACAGCTTCTTGAACATCTTCTTGTGTAAATTGTGGCACTGGAGAATACGACCCCATCCCACCTGTATTCGGCCCTTTATCACCATCAAACGCTCGCTTATGGTCTTGTGCACCAACCATAGGAATAACTGTATTATGATGAACAAACGCCATTAGAGATAGCTCTTCACCTTCAAGATACTCTTCAATGACGACTTGTGCACTTGCTTCACCAAAGGCTCCGTCATTTAACATTGAATCTAATGCTTGAATCGCCTCTTCTTCTGTCATTGCAACAGTCACGCCTTTTCCTGCGGCAAGACCGTCTGCTTTAATGACAATAGGAGCTCCTTGTTCTTTCACATAAGCTACTGCTTGTTCATAATTCGTGAATACTTCATATCCACCTGTTGGAATGCTATACTTTTTCATCAATGATTTCGCAAACGATTTGCTTCCTTCAAGCAGGGCTGCATTTTTTTTCGGTCCAAACACGCGTAAACCAGCCTCTTCAAATCGATCAACAACACCAGCCAACAAAGGTACTTCAGGACCAACAATCGTAAGCGCAACTTCCTTTTCTTTCGCGAAAGCCACAAGCCCTTCATGATCACCTTCTGCAATCGCGACAGGTGTCGCTACATCTATCATTCCATCATTACCAGGGGCAACGAAGACTTCCTTAACTTGCTCGCTTTGCGCCGCTTTCCATGCTAATGCATGCTCGCGTCCGCCACTACCAATAATTAGAACGTTCACCGCTTATGCACTCCTTCTTTTGTCTTAATGTTTAAAATGACGTACGCCTGTCATAACCATTGCAATGCCATATTTATTGGCCATATCAATCGATTCCTGATCCTTAATAGAACCTCCTGGTTGAATAACAGCTGTGACCCCTGCCTTACCAGCAAGCTCTACTGTATCGCCCATCGGGAAGAAAGCATCTGATCCCATCACCGCACCTTTAATACGATCATTAGCTTGAGCAATCGCAATATCTGCGGCACCAACACGGTTCATCTGACCTGCTCCTACTCCAACCGTCATTTGACCATTCGTTAATACGATCGCATTAGATTTCACATGTTTGACAACCTTCCATGCTAGCTTCAATGCTTCCCATTCTTCTTCCGTCGGCTGGCGCTCTGTCACTACTTCAATATTTGCATCTTCAAAGCCATACGTATCCTCATCTTGAACAAGAAGACCTCCATGAATCGATGTAAGCATCGCCTCAGGCTTCGATTGTTTCTTCACATCAACAGTAAGTAAACGCAAATTTTTCTTCGCTGTTAACACATCAATCGCTTCTGGCGTAAAGGAAGGAGCAATAATAATCTCTAAGAAAATCTCCTTCATCTTTAATGCTGTTACTTGATCAATTTCACGGTTAGCCGCAACAATCCCACCGAAGATGGAAACCGAATCAGCTTCGTATGCACGACTGTACGCTTCTTCAATCGTTTGACCTGTCCCCACCCCACATGGATTCATATGTTTCACTGCGACAACAGCCGGCTCACTAAATTCCTTCACAATCGCTAACGCCGCATCCGCATCATGAATGTTATTATACGATAACTCTTTTCCATGTAGCTGCTTTGCACTAGCAATAGAGGCATGATCAGCTAATGGCTTCTTATAAAATGTCGCTTGTTGATGCGGATTTTCACCGTAACGCAAACCTTGTTGACGCTCATATGTTACTGTGAACGTCTCTGGCTCCGTCTCTTCAACTGCATCTGTTAAGTATTCAGCAATTAACGCATCATAAGCTGCTGTATGACGGAACACTTTCGCTGCAAGGCGACGCTTCGTTTCAATAGTCACATTATCACCTGATTTTAGCTCAGACAAAACCGTTTCATAATCAGCAGGATCTACAACAACTGTTACGTGCTGATGGTTCTTTGCTGCAGCACGAAGCATACTCGGACCACCAATATCAATATTTTCAATTGCGTCAGCAAACGTACAATCCGGCTTTGCAATCGTTTCTTTAAATGGATATAAATTAACGACTACTAGATCAATCGGTGTAATATTATGCTCTTGTAATTGCTTTTGGTGTTCCTCGCGTTCTCTCATCGCTAATAGACCACTATGAATATTCGGATGTAGTGTTTTCACACGACCATCTAAAATTTCAGGAAAATGGGTCACTTCAGAAATGCCGATAACAGGTACACCTGCATCTTGTAATGCTTTTTTCGTTCCACCTGTTGAAACGACCTCAAACCCTTGATCAACAAGTTGTTGAACAAATTCAACGATTCCATCTTTATTTGAAACGCTCACTAATGCGCGCTTGCTCATATCTATTCCGCCCTTTCAAATAAAATTAATATCAACTTAATTGTGCTCTTTACTTGTAAAAAGCTGCTGCAATGTTTCTGGGTATAACGTGTGCTCTATCGCTTGTACCTTTTGACGCAGCGTCTCAATTGTATCATTCTCCTCAATTCGAACAGACTCTTGTGCAATAATAGGTCCCGAATCCATTCCAGAATCGACATAATGAATCGTGACACCTGTGATTTTCACCTTAGCCTCAAACGCCTGACCAATCGCATCCAACCCAGGGAAAGAAGGAAGCAATGAAGGGTGAATGTTCACCATCCGCCCTTCATAGCCTTCCAATAATGTCTCACCAACGAGACGCATATAACCAGCAAGAACAAGAAAGGAGATGTCATACTTCTTTAGCTTAGAAACGATGTCCTGTTCAAACGCAGCTTTGCCATTATAATCCTTTGGAGAAAAAGCAAACACATCGATGCCGTATGATTGTGCTCGCTCAACTACCTTCGCGCCTGGCTTGTCTGTAACGACGAGGGCAACCTCTGCATCTAATGTTCCTTTTTTTGTTGCTTGAATTATAGCTTCAGCATTACTTCCACTACCTGAAGCGAACACTGCTATTCTCATTCGTTAATGCCTCCGATCGTTACTCCTTCACCCTTTATGACCTTCCCGATTAAGTAAGCCTCTTCTCCTTGCTCATTAAACAGTTCAATCGCACGAGCTGCTTCCTCTTTAGGTACAACCACTGCCATGCCAATCCCCATATTAAACGTAGAGAAAAGCTCCTCATCCGTTAGTTTACCGTATGATTGTAGGGCATGAAAAATTGGCAATACAGGCCAAGAACCATGATCAATGTGAATACCTAAGCCGTAAGGAAGCATTCTCGGTATATTTTCATAGAAACCTCCACCAGTTATATGAGCCATTCCGCGAACGTCTACTTCCTTCATACATGCTAGCAATGGTTTGACGTAAATTTTTGTTGGCGTTAATAATTCCTCACCTAACGATTTCCCTAGCTCATCGACTGTATCTTTAAGTGTAAATCCATGATCTTTTAGGAAGATTTTGCGAACAAGAGAAAAACCATTACTATGAACACCACTTGAGGCAATACCAATGACAGCATTCCCTTCTTCAATCTCATCTCCTGTAATCATTTCTTTCTTCTCAACAGCTCCAACAGCAAAGCCAGCTATATCATAATCATCTTCACTATACATCCCAGGCATTTCTGCCGTTTCACCACCGACAAGAGCGCAGCCCGCTTGTTCACAGCCATCTGCTACTCCCTTAACAATCGCTTCTAAACGCTCTGGAACGGCTTTCCCACATGCAATATAATCAAGGAAGTAAAGAGGTTCTGCCCCTTGAACGACAATGTCATTCACACACATTGCCACAGCGTCAATTCCAATCGTGTCATGCTTATCCATCATAAAAGCAAGCATCAGCTTCGTTCCTACTCCATCTGTACCAGAAACGAGAACAGGCTCCTTTAAATTTAAAGAGGACAGGTCAAACATTCCTCCAAAGCCTCCAAGTCCACCCATCACACCATGACGCTTCGTACGATTCACGTGGCTTTTCATTCTCTCTACTGCTTCATAGCCAGCTTCTAAGCTGACACCTGCTTTCTTATATGCTTCTGACATCAATTCAGGCTCCCTTCTCTTCTAAACCTTCGCATAAGGATGTAACGTATCCGGATAAATCTCTGTAGGATAACTCCCGGTGAAACATGCTAAACATTGACCACAGTTCGGTGAATCATCAGAACGACCGATCCCTTCCATCAGTCCGTCCGTTGAAAGGAACGCCAAAGAATCAGCTCCCATCATTTCACGCATTTCTTCTAATGAATGATTCGCCGCAATTAATTCACCTGAAGTCGATGTATCAATTCCATAGAAACAAGGGTGCTTAATAGGTGGGGAGCTAATTCGTACATGGACTTCAGTAGCTCCAGCATCTCGTAGCATATTCACAATTCGCTTACTCGTTGTTCCACGTACAATCGAATCATCAATCATGACGACACGTTTCCCTTCAACAACTCCACGAACAGGAGAAAGCTTCATCTTCACCCCTTGCTCTCGTAGCTCTTGGGAAGGCTGGATAAATGTTCGACCAACATAACGGTTCTTAATCATCCCTAATTCATATGGAATACCAGACTGTTCAGCATAACCAATCGCAGCTGAAATACTAGAGTCTGGCACACCTGTGACAACGTCCGCCTCAACAGGTGACTCCATAGCAAGCTGTTTCCCTAAATTCTTTCTCGATGTATGAACGTTAATCTCATCAAGATTGCTATCTGGTCGAGCAAAATAAATATATTCCATGCTACAAATCGCGCGGTTAGATGTACCCGAAAAGCGTTGAGATCGTAAACCATCTTCATCTATGACGATTAACTCACCTGGCTCAACTTCTCGAACATACTCAGCACCGATAATATCAAATGCACACGTTTCAGATGCTACAACATACGCATCACCTAAACGGCCGAGGGATAATGGACGTAAGCCATTCGGATCAAGAGCAATCATTAATTGCTGCTCATTCATGACCGCCAACGCATAGGCACCCTTTAGCATCGTTAACGCATTACGAAACTGCTCTTCAAGCGAAGCAAAGCCACTTCGCTTAATTAAGTGTGCAACAACCTCCGTATCAGATGTCGATTGAAAAATACTCCCTTGACCTTCTAACTGATGCTTCATGCTTGTCGCATTGACAAGATTTCCGTTATGAGCGATCGCAATGCTCCCTGTTTGCGAGCGGAACATTAGAGGCTGCACATTGGCAAAGCCTCCTCCTCCCGCAGTGCATAACGAACATGACCGATTGCTGCATGGCCACTTAATTCTTTGAAATCATTCGGGCTAAATACGTCATTTACAAGCCCGAGACCTTTGTGAATCGTTAATTGTTCACCATCTGATACGACGATACCCGCTCCCTCTTGACCGCGATGCTGTAAACTATGAAGACCATAATACGTTAGTTGAGCTGCATCTTTATGTCCCCAAATCGCAAACACACCACATTCTTCATTTAAGCCTTTGATTTCAGCAAACATGGAATGGCTCCTTTCCAAGCCTCGACAATTTCTTCTTGAGTTGCTTCAAGTATCACTTGTTGTTCTTCATCTTTCACCGTTAACACAGCTGTATCTGTTACAACCCCAATCTTAGTACCCGAAACCACTGATTCGAAATCAGCTACTTGACTCGGGTTAACCGTAACGACAAATCTAGATTGCGATTCAGCAAATAGCGCAGAAACAGCTTCACCTGATACTGCTACATCGGCACCTAACGACCCAGACGTCATACATTCTGCCAACGCAACACTTAGTCCACCTTCAGCGACGTCATGCGCTGATTGAACGAGACCATTTTGAATAGCTGCTAATAGTTGCTCTTGACGTTGCTTTTCCTCTTCAAGATCAAGCACTGGTGCTTTACCAGATAACTCACCATCCACTAGCTTTTGCAGCTCACTACCACCAAACTCCGACTTCGTTTCACCTAAAAGATAAATCACATCCCCAGCTTGTTTAAACGCTTGGGTCGTAATATGATCGACATCCTCAACTAGTCCAACCATCCCGATAACAGGTGTTGGATAAATGGCTACACCGTGCGACTCATTATATAACGAAACGTTTCCACCAATAACAGGTGTATTTAACACACGACATGCCTCGCTCATCCCGTCTGTTGATTTCTCTAATTGCCAGAAGATTTCTGGCTTTTCAGGACTACCATAATTCAAGCCATCTGTTAATCCAAGTGGCTTCGCTCCTGAGCAAATAATATTTCGTGCAGCCTCTGCAACGGCAATCTGACCACCTACTTCAGGATCAAGGTAAATATAACGAGAATTACAATCTGTCGTCATCGCAAGCGCTTTGCGGGTACCACGCACACGCAGTACGGCTGCATCAGAACCAGGCTCAACAACTGTATTCGTCTGCACCATATAATCATACTGATCGTAAACCCATTCTTTGTTCGCAATCGTTGGCTGCTTTAACAATTGCAGAAAGGTTTCTTTCGTATCTTGAATAACAGGTACGTTATTTTCCATCTGTTGAAACTTCTTATAATACTCTGCTACCTTTGACGGCTTATGATAAACAGGAGCTTCTTCAGCAAGAGCATCAACTGGCAAATCTGCAACGACTTCACCTTTATGAAGCAGACGTAGACGCTTATCGTCTGTCACATGACCAACCTCTGCTGAAAGCAAACCCCATCGGTCAAAGATCTCCTTAATCTCTTGCTCACGACCTTTTTTCACGACAATTAACATACGCTCTTGAGATTCGGAAAGCATCATCTCGTAAGGAGTCATTCCTTTTTCACGTTGTGGAATTAAGTCTAAATTCATCTCAATTCCAGAGCCTGCTTTACTTGCCATCTCTGCAGATGAAGACGTTAAACCTGCAGCTCCCATGTCTTGAATACCAACTAACGCATCATTTTGAATAAGCTCTAAACATGCTTCAAGTAATAGCTTTTCCATGAACGGATCGCCAACTTGAACAGCAGGACGCTTCTCATCGGCATCTTCTCCAAGCTCCTCAGAGGCAAAGGTTGCACCGTGAATACCATCACGTCCCGTACTAGCACCGACATACATGACGGTATTACCAACACCTTTGGCTTGACCTTTTTGAATATCTTTATGATCAATTAAACCGACACACATCGCATTAACTAGTGGATTCGCTTCATAGCATGGATCGAATTGAATCTCACCACCAACAGTTGGAACGCCCATACAGTTCCATAACCAGCAATCCCTGCAACAACTTCCTCAAATAAATATTTCACACGCTCGGATTCAAGCTCACCAAAGCGTAACGAATTCAATAATGCAATCGGACGTGCGCCCATTGAAAAAACATCACGCAAAATCCCACCAACACCTGTAGCGGCACCTTGGAATGGTTCAATTGCTGATGGATGATTATGACTTTCTACCTTAAACACAACCGCCTGTCCATCACCAATATCAATAATTCCCGCACCTTCTCCAGGCCCTTGCAACACTTGCTCTCCTTCAGTTGGGAATTTCTTTAAGACGACTTTGGAATTTTTATAACTACAATGCTCCGACCACATAACAGAGAAAATGCCCGTTTCCGTATAATTCGGGGTACGTCCAAGAATACCCTCAACCATCGCAAATTCTTCATCTGTAAGACCCATTCCACGGTATAGCTTTTCCTCTTTCACACGCTCAGCTGTTGGTTCAAGAAGTAGTGACATGAGATTCCCTCCAATTTTTCACAATCGATTGAAAAAGTCTTAATCCATCTTCACGGCCAAGCAATGCATCAACCGCTCGTTCAGGATGTGGCATCATTCCTAATACGTTACCACCTTCGTTTACAATTCCAGCAATGTTCGCTTTCGATCCGTTAATTGGCTGCTCATAACGGAATACGACTTGCTTCTGCTCTTCAAGCTTCGTTAACGTTTCCTCATCACACTCATAGTTCCCTTCACCATGTGCAACTGGAATATTAATAACTTCACCTTGCTCATAATTAGAAGTAAACTTCGTCTCATTATTTTCAACGACTAAATTCGTAGGTCGACAAATAAATTTCAGCCCATCATTACGTTTCATCGCTCCTGGTAACAGACCAACTTCTAGAAGCACTTGGAAGCCATTACATACGCCTAATACTGGCTTTCCTGCCTCTGCAAAAGCAACAACCTCATCCATAATCGGTGCAAAGCGAGCAATCGCACCAGAACGAAGATAGTCACCATAAGAGAATCCCCCTGGGAGTAATACGCCATCAAAGCCTTCGAGCGACGTTTCATCGTAGCGTACATATTCCACTTCTTCACCTATACCATCACGAATCGCGTGATACATATCAGAATCACAATTTGATCCTGGGAAGACAATCACTGCAAATTTCATGAAGTAACACCCTCCTCAATTTCGTAGCGATAGTCTTCAATAACGGTATTCGCAAGTAACTTAGAACACATTTCATCAATTCGCTTCTCAACATCAGACGTGTCTGTTAATGTCAATTCCATGTATTTACCGATTCTTACTTCTTCTACTTCCTTGTAGCCTTTCGTGTGAAGAGCACGCTTCACTGCTCCTCCTTGTGGATCAAGAACACTTTCTCTTAACGTAACGTATACTTTTACTTTGTACATGATGCGCCTCCTAAGCGTGATAAGATTTCTTCATATCCTTCTTGTAAACTTCCAATATTTCGTCTAAATAAATCTTTATCAAATCGTTGATTCGTTTCTTTATCCCAAAGTCTACAAGTATCAGGAGAGATTTCATCAGCTAGTAAAATATCTCCCTCTTTCGTACGACCAAACTCCAGCTTAAAATCAACTAACCGAACATTTAACGTATCAAACAATGTGATTAAATGCTTATTCACTTCCTGTCCCTTTTCACGTAGAACGAGTAAATCTTCCGGTGTCGCAACATCTAAAATCGCAATATGATCCTCTGTTACGAGTGGATCACCTAAGTCATCATCCTTGTAGTAGAATTCCACTATCGGCGTCTGTAGCTGCGTCCCCTCTTCCATTCCAAGACGCTTTGATAAGCTTCCTGCTACGACATTTCGGACAACAACTTCAAGAGGAATAATCTCTACTTCCTTCACGTGCTGCTCTGTTTCAGAGAGACGTTTAATGAAATGACTTTTCACACCATTCTTTTGTAAATAATCAAAGATCAAGGTCGTAATTTCGTTATTTAAACGTGCCTTTCCAGCTAATGTTTCCTTTTTCTCTCCATTGAATGCAGTCGCTGAATCCTTATACTCAATCCAAAGTTCAGCAGGCTTGTCCGTTTTGTAGATCTTCTTCGCTTTTCCTTCGTAAAGCAAGTCGCCTTTTTTCATGAGATCGAACCTCCGAATTTATTAGTCTTCTAATCCTACTCTTCTAAAGATCGTATCAACATGCCTCATATGATGTTCATAGTTAAAGCATTCTTCAATTTCAGCAGGTGATAGTACACTCGTAATACGCTCCTCCGCTTCGACTAGTTCACGGAATTGAACACCCTTCTCCCACGCTTCCATCGCTTTCGGCTGGACAAGGTCATATGCTTCCTCACGTACCATCTTTATTAATAAGGGTGAGCAGAACACGCTGTGAGTAAATTAATCCATACGTGCGTGTCATATTACGCTTCATGTTCTCAGGGAATACCGTCAAGTTCTTCACGATATTTCCGAAACGATTTAGCATATAATTCAAGGCAATCGTTGCATCAGGTAGAATGATCCGTTCAGCAGATGAATGAGAAATATCACGCTCATGCCATAAAGGTACATTTTCATAGGCCGTTAACATATGTCCACGAACAACTCTTGCAAGACCTGTCATATTTTCTGAGCCGATTGGATTTCGCTTATGTGGCATAGCTGACGAACCTTTTTGTCCTTTTGCAAAAAATTCCTCTACCTCACGCGTTTCACTCTTTTGTAAGCCGCGAATTTCTACTGCGAACTTTTCAATCGATGTCGCAATTAAAGCAAGTGCTCCCATATATTCAGCGTGGCGATCACGTTGTAACGTTTGTGTTGAAATAGGCGCTGCTTGAAGTCCTAGCTTTTTACAAACAAATTCTTCAATTGCAGGATCAATATTCGCAAATGTACCAACAGCTCCTGATAATTTACCAACGCGAACACCTTCTGCTGCATGCTTAAAACGCTCTAGGTTACGCTTCATTTCTTCATACCAAAGGGCAAGCTTCAATCCGAACGTTGTCGCTCAGCATGAACTCCATGAGTACGCCCCATCATAATCGTAAATTTATGCTCTAGCGCTTTGTTTTTCAAAATGTCAATAAACCGTTCGATATCGGCAAGTAAAATGTCATTAGCCTGCTTTAATAAATAAGAAAGAGCCGTATCGACCACATCGGTTGACGTTAAGCCATAATGAACCCACTTTCGCTCTTCACCCAATGTTTCAGAAACCGCACGAGTAAATGCGACAACGTCATGACGAGTCTCTTCTTCAATTTCAAGTATGCGTTTCACATCAAAGCTAGCATTTTCTCTAATTTTCTGCACATCTTCCTTTGGAATCTCTCCAAGCTCAGCCCATGCCTCACATGCAACAATTTCAACTTCAAGCCACGCTTGATAACGATTTTCCTCAGTCCAGATTGATCCCATTTCAGGTCGCGTATAACGTTCGATCATAGGTTCATAGCCTCCACATGTTTATATTTATAAGTTCTTAATTACATTTCCCCGACAACTTCTTCGGTTCTTCTCACACTGCCTGCCTCGAATTTTATGCTTTCTTATTTTTTAACAAATCGTGCTATTCCTTCATAACACGCTCAAGCTGTCTTTCTGCTTCTTCTAATGACTCCGCTGTCACTGTTAGATGACCCATCTTTCGTTTTTCCTTTGCTTCAGCTTTCCCATATAAGTGGAGCTTTGCTTCGCTCAGCTTAGGCAACCCCTGCATAATCATTTCAACATGCTCTCCAAGGATGTTCTCCATAATGACTGGTCGTAGTAGATCAGTTGACCCAAGTGGCAATCCGCAGACAGCACGTATATGCTGCTCAAACTGTGATGTCACACAAGCCTCAATGGAATAGTGACCAGAATTATGTGGTCTCGGCGCTAATTCATTGACATATAATCTGCCATCCTCAAGCATGAAAAGTTCCACCGCCAATGTCCCAACGACATTTAATTCCGTCACAAGTGTCAGAGCGATTCTCTTTGCTTCTTCAATCACCTGATCATTCACTCGTGCTGGTACGTATGAACGGTGTAAAATATTATCCTTATGGTCATTCTCCGCTACTGGAAAAACAGCTGTTTCTCCATTTCTTGACCGCGTTACGATCACTGACAGCTCAAGAGAGAACGGAATCCACGCTTCAAGTACACATTCTGATTGATTCAATAGCTCACTTGCTGCTTCGGTTAATTGCTTCTCATCTTTCACAACTCGTTGACCTTTTCCGTCGTATCCTCCACGACAGGTTTTTAAAACAGCAGGGAAGCCGATCTCTTCTATAGCACCTTCAACATCTTCAATCGAATGAATGGCATGAAAAGGGGCAACTGGAATGCCTACCGATTGAATCGTTTCCTTTTCGAGTAGACGATGCTGAGTAAATCGTAATACGTCTGCTCCTTGAGGGAAATCTGCCTCCTCCGTAAGCCATGTTGCCGTTTCACTATCAATATTTTCAAATTCATACGTGATGACATCTGAGATCTTGGCCAGCTTCTTCGCTGCCTCACGATCATCATATGGTGCTTCTATAACATAATCAGCGACCTGCCCACAGGGCGAATCTTGACCTGGCTCTAAGACAGCAATGCGATAACCCATTTGCTTAGCTGCCATCGCCATCATTCGCCCAAGCTGTCCCCCACCAATAATACCAATCGTTTGTCCGGGTTTTATCATTCGTGTCATAGTTGTTCACTGCTTTCAATGACAGCTTGTCTCGTCTTCTCTCGCCGTTCTTCTAAACGCTGGTGAACCTCTGGTTGAAAGGCTCCTAATAATTGCGCTGCAAGTAACCCCGCATTTGTCGCGCCTGCCTTTCCAATAGCAACCGTTGCTACTGGAACTCCACCCGGCATTTGAACGATCGATAATAAAGAATCAAGCCCCTGTAACGCTCTTGATTGTACAGGCACGCCAATAACAGGCAACGTCGTTTTCGCTGCAACCATACCTGGAAGGTGAGCAGCTCCTCCTGCGCCTGCTATAATGACTTTTATCCCTCGTTCTCTTGCCTTTTCTGCATATTCAAACATTAAATCCGGTGTCCGGTGAGCCGAAACAACCTTTTTCTCATAGGCAACCTCTAGCTCATCTAACACGTCACATGCCGCTTTCATTGTATCCCAATCAGATGTACTTCCCATTATGACGCCCACTTCTGGATTCACGTTCTAATCGCCCCTTTCCTTCTGAGATGTTTTCATGAATAATCACTTTTTTTAAAATCACATAAAAAAGCATAGAAAAAGCTTACTTTACCACTCTATATTCGAGAGAAAGGAAGCAACTTCTACGCTTTCATAGTTCCAAAGTGCAACGACCTTTCCTCATAGTCCAGTCATTTACGGTAACTGGGTAGAAACTTTTGGACCCTATCTCCAATGATATATGAGGTTTATTTCGCTTTTTTCAATCATCTAGCTACATCTTACAAGGAACAGCTCATTATGTCAATAAAATGTCGAACATTAAGAAAACCATTTCCTTCTATTGTTCGTTTTCTGTCAAAACCCCTTCAAACACAATCTTCTGACGAACCGGTACGTATTCTTTCGTTGATCGCTCAGTTCGTTCTTCAAATATCGGCTTCTCTAACCTTCTCATCGGCTGGTACCCTTCCTTTTTCATACGATCTAAGCACTGCTCTATCGTTTCTCCTGATTCTACTTCAAATTTCTTTTTCCGTTGTTTTGTCAATCCAAGTCCATTCCTTCCCTATGTATATATCTGAATTGCTCAATAGCTTATCATTAATATGGTGGAATGAAAAGATATACATACAAGAACACCGAAAAAGGAATAACCAAACTTTTTCAGCGCCCTTCTAACTACTCATTTATCTGTTTTTGGGACAAATCGTTTCTTATGTGTAAATTGTACATCATAGTCGGTCACGTCACGTAAGGCTTGCTCCTCTTCGTTAATCCGAATCGATAACACCCATCCATTAAGAACGGTAAAAACCACGGCCGTTACATAGGCTTGAAACATAAGTGGAAGCATAAGCAGCTCTGTAATGACGATTAAATAGTTAGGATGACGTATAAACCGATAAGGCCCCTTGACCTTCACCTTTGCTCCTGGTAAAACGATAATTCTCGTATTCCAAAAGCGCCCTAATGAAGATAAAGCCCACCCTCTAAATAGTTGAGCTACGATGAAGAAACAAAAAGGAATAATCGACCATACGAAAAATTGCGGAGGTCGTACAGTGACCTCGAGTAAAAGTGAGACAAAAAACATCACATGTACAATGACAATGTAAATATAATGTTTCCTTCCTACTTCATAGCCTCCTTGTTCTTTCATCCATCGTTCATTGTTCTTAGCGATGATAACTTCTACTACACGTTGGGCGATAATAAAAAAAATGAATATGTATACAATCATCCTTCGTTCATCCCTCTCCATTGCATGAGTACCATCTCGGAGCAAAATCCTGGACCTAATGAAGCCATCAATCCATATTCACCTTCTTGATGATCCTTTTTCATTATTCTTTCAAGTACATATAAAACAGTCGGCGAAGACATATTACCATGCTTCCTCAAAACGTCTTTAGACTCTGTCAATAACACTTCATTAATATGTAAACACTCAATATAAGCATCTAGTACTTTTTTTCCACCAGGATGGGCAATAAACTCCGAAATATCTTCTATCTTCAAATCTACTTTGTCCAAAAAAGAGAAGACCGTTGGCTGTAGCCATTGACGAATAATAGCTGGAATACTTCTCGAAAACACAACGTGTAAACCAGAATCCTTCACATCCCACCCCATCACATCTTCAGAATGTGGCATTAACGTTGATTCTGTTGAGATAACAAAAGGGATTTGTTTTTGATTAAGGTCACTCGCCACATTTGAGTCATCACCACAAATCAATGTACATGCAATACCATCAGCAAATAAGGACGTTCCAACGAGATTACTTTTTGATCGATCCTTCCTTTGAAACGTTAAGCTACAGAGCTCGACGCATACGACGAGAACATTTTGCTCAGGAAAAGCACGACAATACTCATACGCTCGACTAACACCTGCCGTCCCTCCGGCACAACCTAAGCCCCATAACGGAATTCGTTTCGTATGTGGTGAAAAAGGTAGATGATTCATAATCCTCGCATCCAAACTAGGGGTAGACATTCCGGAGCTCGTGACACACACAATCGCATCAATACGCTCATACTCAATCGTTTTTTTAAAGAAAAAGGGTTGATTTAAACATTTTTCAATAGCTTTAACTGAATATTGCGTCGCCAATTGTATATAGAGATCATTTCGTTCCTTTAAAGAGTGTTCTTTTTGAAACCAATCAATCGGTACGGCAAATTGTCGCTGATCGATTTGTCCATTTTGGAAAACAGTTAACAATCGCTCGATGTCTTGATAATCTTCTTGAAACAATTCACGAGCAAATTCAGTCGTCGTATCTTGGTTTAATGTATATTCAGGCTCAAATCGACTAACAGAAGCAACAAATGGCATATTCCCACCCCTAGAAAAAATAGATAAAGGTAGTATCACCTAGCAACTGGTAAAATATTCATTAAGCACGGCTTCGAATATTCTTAAGAACACCAATAAAAGTTAAAACCAAACATTTTCAGTACCGTTATTCTTGTTTGATTCTCTTCATTTCGGGAAAAGTAACACAAAACGAATGATTTGAAAGGAGATTTCTATGAGTTCGATGTTATATGGCAATACACCACCTTTTTTAGGTGCAGAAATCGCAAACGAGCAATCTTTCAAAGATGCAGATGTGCTTATTTATGGTGTTCCTTGGGAAGGGGCCGTTACATGGGGAGATTATACAGGCTGTGAACTAGGTCCAAAGGTGATGCGCTTATGTTCTGCTCGTTACAGTGGCTACTTGCCTGAATTAGACGACATTGATGTGTTTGAGCATTTATCATTAGCTGACCTTGGTGATGTTGACGTTGTACCTGCTAATGTGGAAGAAACGATGAATCGGATTGAAACATTTGCCTCACGTATATGGAAAACGAACAAATTCCCACTAGCTCTTGGTGGGGACCATGGCATTACGTATCCTATTGTAAAAGCATTAACCGAAACAACGAACAAAAAGGTAGGTATGATCCATTTAGATGCCCATTATGATAATATGCCCCACCATGAGGGGGATCAATATGCTCGTTCAACCCCTTTTGCTAGGTTGTATGAGCTTGATGGTGTAGTAAATGAAAGCTTGATCCATACCGGTATTCACGGACCAAGAAATAAACCTGAGAGTGGTCGGTTCGCAAAAGAAGCTGGTGCAAAAACGTTCACTATTAATCACATCCGTGAAACACCTAACATAAGAAATCTTGCTGAATCGATCTATGACCTAGCAAGTCACAATACGGATATGATTTATTTAAGTGTATGTAGTGACGTGCTTGATTTCGCTTTTAACCCGGGAGGACCCGTTGACGGAAATGGGCTAACCTCTTTTGAACTTCTAACACTCATTTATGAATTTACAAAACGGGGAATTATCGGAATGGATTTTGTAGAAGTCTATCCACAACAAGACCCAACTGATTTATCCTCACACTTTGCATCCACTATTGCGTTGTATGCATTTGCTGGACATATTAGGAGTAAAGAAAGTAGCTAGTATGTGAATGACGATCTAATATGAGAAGCTTTTCAACATGTTGAAAAGCTTCTATATGATTTGAAGAACACATTCTTTTCCTTTTGTACACATAAGAAAAAACGGGCAAAAACCGCCCGGTCTATTTTGAAAGTATTGCGTGGTCCCGTTACAACATCCTGGTTCTTTCATAAAACGGGTAACGAGTGAAGTCCATACCACCCGAAATTCAGCCTAATTTTTCCCTCCGCTGTCCATCGGAGAGATAACAGAAGCGCACAAAGAACAAGTGGAATCCATATTCCTCTAAATCGGAAAAAACCGTTTTCTAAGCAGAAAAAGGAATCCTCATTCCTCTATTTGTGCTAAATGAGGCCATAAGGAGCAAAAAAATTAAAATAGAGGAATGAGAAACCGTAACGGACATGAAAAAGGAAATAGAGGTGAAATAGAGGCATGAAGAACCGCATACAGCAAGTATTACCTATCTGCGCCTCGTGCTTGACCATTTGTACACATAAAAAAGCACAATCCTAC
>NZ_BAUU01000006.1 GCF_000513115.1 Halalkalibacter hemicellulosilyticusJCM 9152 | reverse complement strand
TATGAAAAAGTGTGATATATTAAAGGAGCCTATTCAAAAATACCAAAAAATGTGGCAATGGCTCCGTTCGCTACGTGCCTTGTGGTCAGAAAACCGCTCACCACAAGACTTTTAAAAAGATGTAGCGACTACGCTCATTGCTTCGGTGGCGTTCAAAAGGGAAAAACACCCTTTTTGAACAACCTTTAAAAGTAATTTACAGAAGAAGAGGAGTGTGTATATCATGAGTGAAGCAGCAGTAACATTGGATGGATGGTATTGCTTACATGATTTTCGGACAATGAATTGGCCGGCTTGGAAAACTCTTACTCAAGAAGAACGTAATGAAATTTTAGATGAATTCCATTCGATGATCGCTTCTTGGCAAGAAACAGAAGAACAAGAAAAAGGAAGTCATGCCCTCTATTCAATAGTCGGTCAAAAGGCTGACTTGATGATGATGATTTTACGTCCTACAATGGAAGAATTAAACGAAATCGAAACAGCTTTTAATAAATCAAAGCTAGCTGAGTTCACGATTCCAAGCTATTCGTACGTCTCGGTTGTTGAATTAAGCAATTATATGGCTGGCGATAGCATGGTGACCCTTATCAAAATCCTCATGTCCGTAGTAGACTATACCCGATTTTACCAAAGGCCAATCATATTTGCTTCTATCCAATGGACAAGCGCCGTGAAGGAAATGACAATTGGTATATGCTCCCGATGGAAGAGCGACGTTCCCTTATGAGAAGCCATGGCTTAATTGGCCGAAGCTACGCTGGTAAAGTGAAGCAAGTCATTACAGGTTCTGTCGGCTTTGACGATTGGGAATGGGGCGTGACATTATTCGCTGACGACGTTCTTCAATTTAAGAAGCTTGTTTACGAAATGCGCTTTGATGAAGTATCAGCTCGCTATGGAGAATTCGGCACTTTTTATGTCGGAAATCGATTAGATGTCGAGCGTCTACATACGTTTATGAACTAAACTATTCTCTATTTTGAATAAGTCCACTTAAACAGATAACGGTTTAAGTGGACTTTTTTGCATAAAGAAAAGAAGTCAGTCATATAGTGAAGTAACTGTACAGCCTGCGTCATATCCAACGTAGATTGACAACTTTTGAATGAGGGGTGAGTAGATGGCAGTTATCAAAACAAATTCAAATGATATTGATACACTTGCCCGTTTAATGAGAGCGGAAGCAGAAGGCGACGGCGAGATGGGAATGCTGACTGCAGGAAACGTTATGGTCAATCGCGTCCGAACACGCTGTCTTGATTTTGGAGATATTAACTCGGTTCAAGCGATGACCTTTCAATCACCAGGGGGGTTTGAAGCTGTCCAGAAGAGTTACTTTTACCAAAGTGCGCGGGAGCGAGATAGACGATTAGCTCAGCGGGTAGTCAACGGAGAGCGCTTTCGACCTGCCGAGAATTCATTATGGTTTTTTAGACCTGATGGCGCTTGTCCTGAACAGTGGTGGGGACAGTGGAACTCAGGTCGCTACAAAGCTCACTGCTTTTATTCACCATTAGCTTCAGAATGTCCAGATGTGTATCGTACTTATTAACTTTTCACGACAATGAATACTTAACAAAGGAGAGGTATACATGAGCCAACAATGGTATCAACAGCAAGGACAGCAGCCTATGCAAGCTCAAACTCAGCAAGGTCAGACTCAGCAAGGTCTACCAGGGCAACCAGGGGGAGTGCCTTATTTCTCATCTCAGCAATATCAAACTCCAGGCTTTGCTCAAGCACAGCAATTCCAACCATTAGGTGGAGCGGTTCCAGGGTATGCACAGCCTCAGCAAACACCAGGCATGCTACCGATTGAACAATCCTACATCGAAAACATTCTACGCCTCAACCGCGGGAAGGTAGCTAGCTTTTATATGACATATGAGAATAATGAGGAATGGAACGCGAAAATTTTCAGAGGCATTGTTGAAGAAGCAGGCCGGGATCATATTATTGTCAGTGAAGTTGATGGAAGTCATTATTATATTTTGCTAATGGTAAATCTTGATTACGTGGAGTTTGACGAGCCGATTGAATATGACTATCCTTTTGCTTACGGACCAGTTTTAACACAATACTCTCCACGTCCTGAATAAGAGCCTTTATGCGAAGAGACTGGGACAAAAGTATATGAACAACTACAGAGCGGTGCACATGAACCGCTCCTGAAATATACTTCGCTTTCCGTCGGAAGTCGGTGAACCTCCTCGTGCTACGCGAGGCCACTGAAAAAGTGCAATTTTCACTTTTTCAGTGGCCTCCTTTTCATCCCACAGAAGTCTGCGTATATTTCACCCGCTACGTTCTCTACATGCTCAGATTCCCAGCTAAACACTTTTGTTATACCCCAGCCTCTTAACCTATACGCATACCTATCATATGTATCGCAGTACGGCAATTCCTAATAAGACCCAGCCTACGATAAAAGCCAACCCACCAATAGGTGTAATCGCACCTAGCTTTGTGATCCCCGTTAGAGCCATGACATATAAACTACCTGAAAACAGGACAATCCCCACGACAAAGCTCCATCCTGCTCCTGTTAATACGCCACTCGTCATTTTCAACGCTAATAACCCTACTACAAGCAATCCAATACCATGAATCATATGATACTGCACACCCGTTTGGTAGTTCTTCATCATTCTCTCTGAGAGCTTCCCTTCTAACCCATGGGCACCGAACGCTCCAATGACAACAGATAACGCCATGATCATACTACCTAAGAACAAAAATAATTTCGCCATATTTCTATACACTCCTTCTTCTTTGCTCAAAGATTAAAGTGTCAAAAGATACCTTTTGACACTTATTTATTATGATTTCCATTTTATCAGATTTTTTTATTTACTAGAAACAAAGAAAGCATGGCACACGTCCAATATAACTTGGTAGGTGCCACACTATCGACTAGCCTCTCTCTTTCCAGCCTAATTTTTGATCATTTCACTCTCCTCAACAAACTCCCAATATTGTGTGTACGCTCCTTTAGCCAATACTTTCACATACGTACCTTCTTCTAAAATGGAACTAGTTGTAAAGGTGACACGTTTGCTCGTACCTTCCTCATTCGTACCCGTTAAACGATATTTATACCTACCATTATCCTCTTTTGGATCTTCATTTATTTCAACATACACATACTCTTTTGACATAAATGGGTTAAAACGATCTAGATCCTCACGCATAAATGCATATCCTAATAGCACAATACTTGCTAGTATAAGAACGATTAAAAATCTTTTCATTATGGTTTCCCCCAATCTAACTTTAAATTACTTTCTTCACAATTTGTCGATAATAGCTGACCGTGAATAAGGCGAACAGCAAATAAACCATTGCATATAAGACTATTCCTACCAGAGTAGGTACTAAAATACTTGAGCGCACTAAGATTGACGCAACTCTAATCGCAAAGACTGCATGGGAAATTCCAATTAAAAGAGGAATAATAAACACAAACAACTGTTTCAAGGCAATACCTTTCAATATGTCATTCACATTAAATCCAAGTTGTCGCAAAGTTTTATAATATCTTCTTTCCTGTTCAGCTTCAGTCATCTGTTTAAAGTACAAAATGCTGCCCATTGATATTAAAAAGACCAACCCTAGAAAAGCGGTAATAAAAATGAGGACTCCGAAAAATTGAAATGCTTCATTATAAACCGAATGGTAATCGGGCATATATACATCTTCTTCAACATACGGCATATACAGGAGAGAAGCTTCCTCTAGCTGATCCTTATCTTCAAATTGAAATGTATCAATCTGAAGAAATTCAATGTTATCCCTACCCTGCACCTCTTGCTTAAAATCATCAAATGTAGCTTGAGATACAACAAGTTGCATACCCAACAAATTGAAATTCATAATATTCTTCAATTCAAGATCAGAGACTGTCAAGGTCTCATCCTCAAACCCCACCTGTATCGGATAGCTATACACATTTTCTTCAATGATCGCTTGAGAATCATAATGAAAGGCTTCACCATAGGCTGGAATGTTAATCTCTAGACCGGCTTCCTGCAAGGGTTCTGCCGGAAATACCATTATGTTTCGTTGTACCACTTCCCACTGATTATCATGCTGAGTGAATTCACCAACAAACCTCATACCTTCCACTTGGTGATTATAAAAATCAATCCCTTCCTTATCAAGGTCGGTGAGGAATGATTCTGCTTCACTTTGCATATTTTCAAAAGCTATATCAAATGGCATCGATAAGCGGGTATCCTTTTCTACCGAATAATACAAAGAATATGACAATGAAACCATTGTAATGGTCATTGCTGACAACACTGTTATAATCGTTAGTGAATTGGCATCCCCTTTAATTCTGTGCATGAAAGGAGCAATAGATAAACTGTTAAATAACCCAAGGTTCCCTTTCTTACTTCTTCTATAGAGGTAGAGAGCCCAACCAATAGTCATTCGAAATATTAAATACGTCCCAAGTATTGTTGTAGCTAGAACGATGAGCATATAAGCAAACAAAGCATCTATGTTATCAACCATCTTTGTCGATAGATCATATCCAAAAGCTACAAGCGCCAATCCTACAAAGGCTAGGAAACCTGAAATAATAGGATGGATCGTCTTAGATTCATCTTTTTGATTTTCTGCATAAAATAATTCTTTTAATGTACTTCGAGAAACCTTGATCACTATTTGAATAACCGTGATCGCAATTAATATAGTAAAGATTAGCAGTGTTTGTCCAACAGCAAATATGGAAAAAGAAAGCTCGAAAACTTTATTCACCTCTAAAATACGCATAAGAATAATGAGAAAAAAACGAGATAACAGGACACCCACAACAATACCTACAATTAACGCACCTGCTCCTAGTACAATGTTTTCAACGATCAAGAGCCGACCTATCCAAAATTTCGAAAGGCCACTGATCTGATAAATCCCTAATTCTTTACTTCGACGTCTTAAAAAAATATCATTTGCATAAATGGTGAACACACCTGTAATGACCATTAATAAAATACCTGCAACTTGAAATGCACTAGAGAAACTAACACTACCAAAAGTCAATGTTACAATAGACGAATCATGTTGTAGAGTCGCAAAGATATAGTAGAGGCTAACACTGAAGATCATTGAGAAAAAATAAAGATAATACATCTTTAGATTTTTTCTCATGCTACGAATAACTAATCTATTCGTTGTCATTCTGGACTTCCTCCTCCAAGCACAGCTTGCACATCCATAATTTCTTTAAAAAACCCTACTCTTGTCTTGTTTCCTCGATATAACTCAGAGAATACTCTGCCGTCCTTTAAGAAAACAACCCGACTACAATAACTTGATGCGACTGGATCATGTGTCACCATAACAATGGATACATCACGCTTTTCATTGATATCATTCAAATTCTCTAGCAGCGCTGCGGCCGTTTTTGAATCCAATGCACCAGTAGGTTCATCAGCAAAGACGATCGAAGGTTTATGAATTAATGCACGTGCTGCAGATGTACGTTGCTTCTGTCCCCCAGAAATCTCCGAAGGATACTTATTCGCTACATTTGTTATTCCTAATATAGTAGCGATGTCATTAAATTCTCTTTGTGCCTCACTCGCACTTATAGGACTTAACGAAACAGGTAATAGAATGTTTTCCTTTACTGTTAACGTATCGAGTAAGTTATAATCTTGAAAGATAAACCCAAGGTGTTTGCGTCGAATATTTGCAAGCTGTTTATCCTTCAGCTTAGAAATATCGTCATCATTGATCAAAATAACGCCATCTGTCGCGCGATCAATGGTCGCTAATACATTCAGTAACGTTGTCTTGCCAGATCCAGACGGACCCATAATCCCGACGAATTCTCCTTTTGCCACACGAAGATTTACTCCCTGTAGCACTTGCTGAGCGCTCCCTTTAGATCCATACGACTTATACACATCCTGTGCATTTAGAACCGTCTTTGGCATCGTTGATTGATTCATGTAATCCCCCATTTCATCTTTATGTTGACAATTATAAACTTCTTACGTTTAATAAATCGCAAGCTTTAGGTGACATTTCACTAGACTAAAGTGATATTTTTGTCACATTCACCGCTACTCTAATTCGATTAAACAACCTTATACAAAAAAACAGTAGAAGTAACGACTCCTTCTACTGTTTTTTCTTATAGTCGATTTCGTCTAATCGATTCCATTTCATTTTCTTTTAAGAAAAGGATGTCCACCGCCGTTCCTTTACCGTATATTGAAGCTACCTTAAGTGTTATGTTCAACTTGTTCGCTACAGTTCGAGCTAAATACAACCCTAGACCAGTTGCAGCATTTTGTACTCTTCCATTTTCTCCGGTAAATCCCTTGTCAAAAATCCGAGGAAGATCATGTACCTGTATACCACGGCCTTCATCTTTAATCGTTACGAAAACCCTTCCCGTATCGCTTTCACCTATTGTAATAACGATATCCCCTCCATTTTGACTATATTTTATCGCATTGGTTAACAGCTGCCTTATAATGAATCGACACCACTTCCTATCAGTCAATACTCGCTGTTCTCCCTCTGCTTTCACTTCAACACCGATATCCTTTTCCATACACCAAGAAGCTAAATCACGTACTTCTTCCTTTAAAAGTGACTCAATCAAGACAAATTCCACGACATAATCAGATTCCAACGTAGGAAGCCTAGAAATATACAATTGCCTATCAATAAGTAGGTGCATCCGTAACCAATTCGTCTCAATCTTCTGAGCTAATTCATTGCTTCTATGTGCGTCAATGGTCATTTTCATCACTGTAAGAGGAGCTTTGACCTCATGAATCCACGAGGATAAGTAATCATTTTCTAGCAAATAGCTTTGTCTCAAATCAGTAAATTTCCTTCTGTAAAAACGATCTACTTCGCATAAAAGCTCATACACCATTTGATCTGGAAATCTATAAATATGCTCTGGCAAAGACTCGATCCAATCTGTATCAATTTCATCTATTAGTTTTCTTAATTTGCTAAAATAATCTGTCTCCCTTTTGAATCGCCAAATAAAAAAAAGGCAGAAGGAAACAAAAGTGATAAGATTTAAATATACGATAGAGGTTATACTTACCGTGATCCCCTGATCGAATAGGAGGAGTAGATTCGTCATCCCCCCTAGAATAACAAAGAAAAAAATCCAGCTTTTTTTGTAAACAAGATAGCGAAAAAGCATACTTCCTCCTATAACGTGATAGCCATATAACCTAGCCCTTTTTTTGTCACAACCGCTTCAGAAATGCCTAAAATAGACAATTTACTCCTTAAACGAGCCATATTAGCTGTGAGAGTATTGTCATTAATAAACTGATCATCCTCCCATAGCATTCTCATTAATTCATGTCTAGAAATAATTTGATGATTCGCTTTCACAAGTGTAGTAAGGATAAAAAACTCATTCTTAGTTAAATCTACTTCTTCCCCATCTTTCCTAATGACACCTCGCTTTAAGTCAATTAAGGCTTCATTCCATTCAAGCACATCATTTTCTCCTTCTTCATAAGCATATGCTCTCCGGAGAATAGCTTGAATCTTGGCTAATAAAACGTCCATGTTAAATGGCTTTTGGATATAATCATCTGCTCCCATATTCATCGCCATGACCATATCCATCGGATGATCCCTTGAAGATAGAAAAATAATCGGTACTTTTGAAACCGCACGAATTTCCCTGCACCAATGAAATCCATCATATTTAGGAAGTTGTATATCTAATATGACCAGTTGAGGTTTTTCTTTTATAAATGCATTCATGACCTGTTCGAAATCAACAGGACTAGACACATGTAAAGACCAATGACTTAATACTTCTTTTAATTCTTCCAAAAGATAATGGTCATCTTCAACAATTAGAATATTCATCCCTAATGAACCCCCTTCACAATATGACACTTTTATGAATAAACAGCATAAATATGATTGCTACATCCAGTTGCTCTAATAGACTCAGATGGCCTTCTCCCGTTATAATCATCTTAACTACTATCAAATAAGGAGCGAGCAAATGTCTAACATTAAGACACGTATGTATACATTAGATGATTTCGAAGCTTTACTTACTATTCAGAAGGAAGCCTTTCCTCCGCCATTCCCTGAAGAACTATGGTGGTCAAAGGAACAAATCACCGCACACATAAACACCTTTGCAGAAGGAGCTATCCTAGCTGAAATCGATGGGGTCATTGTCGGATCAGCGACATCAACATTAATTCATTACACAGGAAAGCCTCATACGTGGGAAGAAGTAGCCGATCAAGGAGACATTACAAATAGCTTTGACCCTAACGGTGATAGTCTCTATGGTATTGATTTATGCGTACGCCCTAGTTATCGCAGTAAAGGGATAGCTACGGCATTGTACGAAGCAAGAAAAGAGCTTGTGCGTCAAAATGGGTACAAACGATTTTTAGCCGGGTGCCGTATTCCAAATTACCACCAGTATGCCAACGAACTCGACGTACAAGCCTATATACAAGCCGTCCAAGCAGGGGAAGTCAAAGATTTAGTGCTTACCTTTATGATAAAACAAGGTTTGACTCCCCTTAAAGCTCTACCAAACTACATTGATGACGAGGAATCACGGCATTACGCTGTACTGGTTGAATGGAAAAATGACCAGCTCTAAAAATCAAGTAAATTGGATTTAGGAGACGTAGAAGAAGAAGATTCCATTGATGAAGCAGGAGACGCGACATGCGTTTGTGCGATAGACGGCTGCGATTGGAGAGGAGGCAATGGTTGCATAGGACGCGCAGAATCAGCATCCGTCCCCTTTAACAGCCGACAATAAGTTTCAATCACTATCGCTTTCTCCTTTACAATATTGGCTTGTCCATGTTCCGTTGCTCGTTTCAGAAGTGCTAATTCCTGCTCTAATTGTTCTACAATCTTCTTAGCTGATACATTCATAGGAAGGTCCTCTCTTTCACTCAATTCTCTTCATAGAATAACACAACTCTTTAAAGCTATAAAACACAAATAAGGATCAGGCATGTTCCTGACCCCTTGATGCAAAGATCGCCTTAATACCGGCAACATTCACCCCTTGTTTAATTAAAGCTTTTACTTCCAAGAGCTTCTCGATGTCCTCTAACGAAAACATCCGCTGGTTCCCATCATTTCGTACCGGCTTAACCAACCCTTGCTCTTCGTAATACCGAATTTGTCGGGCAGTTAAGTTGGTCATATCCATCACAACTCGGATGGGTAAACATGCTTGCTTGCGTGGAATTTCTGACTTCACTCCGCCCCCTCCTCCTGTCATTCATCCAATCATGTTGATCGGTGTTGGCGAGCTAAATACGTATATATTTCCTGCAACGTTTCATACCCTAGCTCTTTCGCAAACCGTATATTCTTTTGCCATAGCTTCGCAGTGACAAGTGCATCTTCCATTGCATGGTGGCGTACGTGAATTGGAATTTGATAATGACGACAACATTCATCTAATGTCACCAGCTTTAACGAAGGATGGACGACCTTCGTTAAAAAAGATGTATCCAAAATTCGATGGACAAAGGTCGTACGTAACAATTGCCAAGTAGCGTGCGACATAAAACGCTTTTCATGACTAGCGTGGTGAGCAACCAATGTCGATTTGCCTATATATTCATAAAATGTAGGCAACACATGAGACAACGGTTTCGAATCGTTCAACTCCTCTTTCGTTAACCCTGTTAATCGAAGGACATCTTCCGGAGGATTTTCACTATACACCGTTGAGTAGAATGTTTCCTTCTCAAGGATTTCATCCCCCTTCATTTTAACAGCACCAATTGATAAGATACTGTCTCCTTTATCAGGCGAAAAGCCACTCGTCTCAAAATCAAAGATGACAAATGGCAGTTCAGAAAGAGGGCGCTCTAACACATCGTCTTTTTTCAACTCTCGCTGTATTTGTCGTAATTGTGAATGCCTTGCAGCAGCGGATTGCTGCTGCAAGGACGTATACACGCTTGGACTTAATTTGCCAGATAGTTGCTTCACTAGTTGAACCATGTTGTTCATCATGTCCATTCACCCTCTTTAAATGCCCTTTCGATTTCTCGATACAATTGGTGACCTTCTTTAACCCATTTCTTCAATAGCTTTTGATCCTCTGCACGTATATCCTTCAAAGATACATGATGCACACGATCATATTCCTTCACATGTTTTGTCCACTCGATTCTTTTTTCTAGTAGCCTTTCATACGATTTCTGCTTATTCTTAATCGCTTGATGAATTTGGGGCAACTGCTCAAACCGTTCAAGAGTCGAAGGTTCATAAATCTGATGCTTCAAAGCAAGTAATCGCATTCCATTCACATAAGGGAAAAGGACAATTTGCTTTAAGTCAAACATCCCTTGATGCTTCCCTTTCGTTTCGACTAGCAATTGATTGAATAATCCAGTTCCTTTACGAAGTCGCCCCGTATTTTCCGTAAATCGTTTTAACAGAAATGGGTGCTCTTCAACATAAGAAAAAAGATAACTCTTCAATGCATGTAACAACTTCTCTTCACCGATTAATACACGGGAGTCAAAGAAGGTAAGCGTATACCTGAGTGATTCCCATTTATTCTCCTTCAGCCAACCATTCAATTGAATCTTCCATTCATCAAGCGACATACACCATTTTCTATTTGAGGCCATCACATGGCCATCACACGGCTCATACCCTACTTGACTAAGCGCATCAACGATGTTTCGGCCTAGCCGGACAAAATAATCTCGATGCCACTCACTCTCTCCTTCATAAATGATGCCATGATCCTGATCACTCCAAAAGGCTTGTTCTAGCCTTGCTCCACTGCCCATAAGAAAGAACGTAAAGTGAGTGGGACTCTCTCCCCACTCACCTTCTGTCCTTTTAAGAGCGAGACAGACCGCTTTTTTCATAATCAAATCATGACTTCGTTGTAAAGAAGCTGAGGTATGTGTGTGATCATGGATAACCTTCATTCGTTCATCAAGAAGCTCTTTCAAATGCTGATCCCATTCACGTTGTAAACCCTCAGACATCTCATTCATCATTACGCGCCTGTGTTCGTACCTTGACCAGGCATATTTTCTGGGTAACCGTAGCTACCATGCTCACTTAAGTCAAGACCGACAATCTCTTCCTCTTCCGATACGCGTAATCCACCCGTAATCGCTCCAGTAACCTTAAGTAGAATGTAAGAAGCAACGAATGCGAATAGACCACAAGCTACAACACTGACAATTTGTACGCCTAATTGTGTGAAGCCACCACCATAGAATAAACCAGCGCGACCACCAACCATATCAGCTAACTCCTGAGTAGCAAAGAAACCTGTTGAAATCGTACCCCAAATACCTGCAACACCGTGGACAGATAAGGCAAAGATCGGATCGTCAATTTTTGCTTTATCAAAGAATCTCATGCTTGCATAAACGATTAGACCTGCAATTAAACCAATGACAACAGCTGCCCAAGGAGCAACGAACGCACACGATGCTGTAATCGCAACTAAGCCTGCTAATGCACCATTTAACATTGTAGGTACATCTGCCTTACCAGATACAGCCCATACGATGAACATCGCTGCAACCGCACCAGCACCTGCTGCTAACTGTGTATTAAGCGCTACATAACCGAAGAATGCATCGGCAACTTCTAACGTACTACCTGCGTTAAATCCAAACCAACCTACCCAAAGAATCATGACACCTAATGCTGTGTATACTTGGTTGTGCCCAGCTAAATCATTCGAAGATCCATCTTTGTTAAATTTACCAAGACGCGGCTTCAATAGAATTGTAGCTGCCAATGCTGCCATCGCACCCGTTAAGTGAACAACTGTCGAACCAGCAAAATCTTGCTTACCAAGCTCTGCTAACCAGCCATCTCCCCAAATCCAGTGTGAAACGATCGGATACACGAACGCTGAGAATAAAACTGCAAAGATAATATAAACAGATAATTTCGCACGCTCAGCAAACCCACCAAACGCAATCGTTAAAGCGATCGCCGCAAACATCATTTGGAAGAAGAAATCGACTGAACCAACTAACCCTTCCTCAGCTGTTGAGTAATCACCATAGAAGAAATCAGATAAACCAATGAATAAGTTCCCTTCACCGTAGGCAAAGCCCCAACCTACTGCCCAATAAACAAGTGATGCGATCCCAACTGTAAAGATCGTCTTACCAGCGATGTGACCCGCATTTTTCATTCGAGTCGAGCCTGCTTCTAGTAAAATAAAGCCCCCTTGCATGAATAAAACTAAAACTGCACAAATCATGATCCATAAATTATCCATAAGTGCTATTTCTGGCATGATATTCTCTCCTCTCAAAATTAAAAACGAGTCAGCGTTAAAGAAGCTAACATCATTTGTTAACTCTTATTATACGTACCTGACATATCGCTTCTACAATGTTGTCAGTTTATCTGACACAGTAATTCGATTTGAAGAGATTTCCCACTTACATACGTTTCATTTCTATCATGATTTACTTAGAGTAGAGGAAACAATGCTATAATACAGTGTCCTCATTTGCGGCATTTCGCAATGTATTGATTTTCGTCACTTCAAGCATAGAATTAAGGCCAATAAAATTAAGGAAATCTTAAGATTTAACAGCAGTAAATATTAAGGTTTGATGTTTACGATAAAGACACTTCATTAGTAAGCAATGACAGAAAAAATAGCCGGGAGGAGGAAAACGATGAATTCATTTACCATTTTAGTCGTTGATGACGACAAAGAAATTCGAAATGCTATTGAAATCTATTTAAAAAACGAAGGTATTAAGGTCGTTCAGGCTCAGGACGGAATTGAAGCGTTAGAAACATTAAATGAGCACACGATACACTTAATCGTACTAGACGTCATGATGCCACGGCTTGATGGGATTGCAACAACATTTAAAATTAGAGAACAGAAGAATATCCCTATTATTATCTTGAGTGCAAAAGGTGAAGATACGGATAAAATCCTAGGCTTGCAAGTTGGCGCTGATGATTATGTGACAAAGCCCTTTAACCCCCTCGAATTAATCGCTCGAGTAAAATCACAACTAAGGAGATATGTCACCCTTGGTACATATGAAGGAACAAATAAAGTGATTGATTTATCTGGATTAACACTCGATCCAGAGGCCAAGGAAGTGAAAGCGCATGGAGAAGTCGTCAAACTAACACCAATTGAATTTAAAATTGTTGAATTATTAATGAGAAATGCGGGACGTGTATTTTCGATTAACGACATTTACGAACGAGTGTGGAACGAACCGAGCTATAATGCCGAGAATACGGTCGCCGTTCATATTCGAAAGATACGAGAAAAAATCGAAATCGATCCGAAAAATCCAAGGTATTTAAAGGTGGTATGGGGAATTGGATACAAAATGGAAAAATAGGTTACTTGTCGCTAGCTGGCTTCTTTTACTCACTTTTGGCCTTAATGGTGTCGTCATTCTGTTTTCACATGGACCTTATTATGTGAAGAATTTTTTTCATACAGCAGAATTCGAGCATCAGTTTGAAGAATTCATTACTAAACTTAGTATATATGAATTAAATCAATTGCCAAAAGAGCAAGTGAAAGCCCTCATTACAGTAACGAATGATGAAATAGAAGAGTATCGTTATCGCTATGGAGATCTTTCTACGCAACTCGCTAGTATACATGATCAATACGAGAGCCGAATTACAGAGGCACTTGACAACGACAACCAAACCGTAGCAGATGCATTGATAGAGGAAAGAGAAAAAAAAATAGAGGATATCTCTAGCAATTTCTCAAATGATGATTACGTTCGGGAAAAGATTATTAAAGAAAAGGAACAAATCATTGATGACTATTATCGACAATTAGAAAACAATCGCTCTGAATTTGACAACCTATCATCTAGCTTTCACTATTATTTAACCGATATTCAGTCAGGGGAAGTGTTTACGAATGTTGAGTTAGTTCCTGATGAAATGAACCGCTTCTTTAATGCGAATGATATGCATTATATCGAACATTACCCTTCATCTAATAATCGTTATTTATCTACGACAAATTATAGTATAGCAGATGTATATTACGATATCGATATAAGTGTTATAGAACTACCAAATCGAGAATTCGAAGGAAAAATTGCCGTCCCTCAATCACTACAAAGCAATAGTATCATACAGTCCCATTTTGAAAGCTACCAAAAATGGAGAATGTATTATTTAACACTGGGAGCACTAGGATTTTCAGCTTTATTTTCTGCTTTTTTTATGTATCGAAGACGGAATCCTATTCATTCCATCGACCTATCTCGCCTAAAAGGTATCATGATCGCTTGCCAATCGATATTCAATTATTATTATTTGGATTTTTTGCGATCGTAGCCGCTAGTAGTATTACTCAAACCATTTTCTTACCTTATGACTTAATGAATCAACTCTATTCGTTTCTGTCGAGAGGGATAAAATATTTATTGCTAAACACTTTTTTTATAGCAGGTACACTCGTTCAAGCTGTCTTACTAAAAGATTTTATGAAAGATCCATTTAAAAGAAACGAAAAATGGGAAAAAGCATTACTATATAGAGGCTGGTTAACGTTACAAGAAGCTTTTGCCAACAGACACCTTACAACAAAAATTATTCTCTTACTTGCGATTACGTTCGGGTTTGGATTGGCATTCTCACTTGTGTTTTTTGAGCCCATCTTTATCATTCCATATGGGATCGGTTTTGTTATCATTGGTGTACCAGTGCTCTTTCTACTATTTAAACAAATTGGTTTCTTTAATCGAATTGTGAAGCATACTGAGGAGCTCGCAAATGGCCGGCTTGAAGCCAACCTTCCTGAAAAAGGGAAATCGATGCTGGCTAAGCATGCGCAACACATTAATATCCTTAAATCTGGTGTGAAAACGTCCCAACGAGAGCAAGCCAAAAGTGAACGTTTAAAAACCGAGCTGATTTCTAATGTCAGTCATGATTTGCGTACACCCCTTACTTCAATTATCACGTATGTTGAATTATTAAAATCGGCTGATCTTAATAAGGATGATCGTGATGCATACACTGAAATAATTGATCGCAAATCGAAACGATTAAAGGTGTTAATCGATGATTTATTTGAAGCATCTAAAATGGCCAGTGGAAATATCGAATTAGTAAAGAAACAGGTCGACCTTGTTCAACTACTTCAGCAGGCTCTTGCGGAATATAATGAGGCTATGAATGAATCAAATCTGCAGTTCCGTATTTCTACACCAGATACACCGATTTATGCAAATGTTGACGGTCAGAAAATATGGAGAATGTTCGATAATTTAATCGGTAATATTTTTAACTATTCACTTGAGCATACTAGAGTGTATATTTCAATTGAACAAAAAAAGGATACTGCCATGATCATTTTTAAAAATGTCACAAAATATGAATTAGGTGGAAGTGTCGATGAACTGTTCGAACGCTTTAAACGAGGGGATACGTCCCGACATACAGAAGGGTCTGGTCTTGGGCTAGCTATCGCTAAGTCTATTGTTGATTTGCACGGAGGTCAATTAGACATTGAGGTTGATGGAGATCTCTTTAAAGTTATTGTTGTCATTTAAGAAAAACGCGACAGTGCCTTTTCTTAATTGCGTTGTGTGAAGCCGTTACAACGTGTTTAAATGGTTTATGAAAGCGGAATTCTTTCCTAAATGGGGGAAACGAGTGAGGCCGACGAATTCTGCGAATATCCTTGTATCCAATTACAAAATTGCTTCTAAGTGAGAAGGATGAGTTCGATTAGAGAAAGAAAACCATATACAGTCTGACCCTGCCTCCACTGTCCGAGGCCACTGAAAAGTGAAAATCGCACTTTTTCAGTGGCCTTCTCCTTTCCATTGGAGAGACTAAGAAAGCGCACAAAAACAAAGGGAACCCACATTCCTCTAAATCGGGGAAACTCCACTTCCTAAGAAGAAAAGGAATCCTCCTTCCGCTATTCGGGCTAAATGAGGCCAAAATGAGGAATAAAAGCCAAAATAGAGGAACAAGGAACCGTATCGACATCAAAAAGGGAAATAAAGCAGAAATAGAGGAATGAGGAACCGTATACAGCACGTAACCTTTGCTCCCAGTCTCCGTCTACCATCTCCAGTCCATCAGAGAGAGAAACTTATACATTCTGATTCTATAAGAAGAACTACATAGCAACCTTTTTTAATCGGACACCCTTTTCCATCTATTCACTTGGCATTTCCCACTTAATCTCCTCTTCTCCACGTGCCACTAATAATTGATTGACCTTTGAGAAAGGCTTACTTCCAAAGAAGCCTCTTCTAGCAGACAATGGACTAGGATGAGGAGCTATTAACACATCGTGATGTGGTGCAATAATCGCTTGCTTCGTCGCAGCTGATTTCCCCCATAGTACATAGATGACCGGCACTTCTCTGTTATTAAAGGATTGAATAATCGCATCGGTCAACCTTTCCCATCCTTTCCCTTGATGAGATTGAGGCTCTCCCTCTCTAACTGTTAGGACGGTATTCAATAGTAGGACACCCTGCTGCGCCCAATGAGTCAAATCTCCTTTACTAGGCGCTGAACATCCAACATCTGCTTCTAATTCTTTGAAAATATTTCGCAGTGACGGCGGTAGCTTAACACCGTTTCGTACAGAAAAGCTCAAGCCATGTGCTTGACCTGGTTGATGATAGGGGTCCTGTCCTAAAATGACTACCTTCGTTTCATGATAAGCTGTTTGCTTCAACGCTTGAAATAGATCATTAGCGTTCGGATAGACGGTATGGTTTTCGTACTCTTGCTGTAGAAACATTTGCAATTCGTTCATATAAGGCTTCCTCAGCTCTTCGGCCAATACGTCACGCCAATCATTATGAACATCCACCCATTTATTCATGTAACGTCCATCCCTTTTGATTTAAATGCTTTTCTAACGCCGAAACCGTCATTACCTCCGTTGAACGAAAGTGAGCATCTGCTTCTTTTAAATACTCATAATTACCAACACCAACCGCATACATATCTGTTTGGAGAATCGCTTTTAACCCAGGTGCTCCGTCTTCAATGGCGACACACTCATCCGGTGTTACACCTGCTAACTCGGCCGCCTTTAAAAAAATTTCCGGATCAGGCTTACCACGCTTTAACGTTGTCACATCGACAATGTCTTTGAAGTAGTCTTTTAGCTTCAACTGCGTTAGCACAAAAGGGGCATTTCGGCTTGCTGAAGCGACAATCAATGGAAGACCAAGCTCACTTAACTGCTCGATAAAGCTACGAATACCAGGCTGTGCGTCATCGGCTGTCAGCTTTTCCAATAAAGAACGATAATGTTTATTTTTTTGCTCACATAATTGTTCAAATTCTTCCTGCGTGATCTTTTTTGTAGATGCTGCTACAATTTCTTTTACGGTATCCGTACGACTTAAGCCTTGCATGCTCATATTCCATTCATGGCTATACTCTATCCCTAGCTGATCCGCTACACGTTTATTCACAATATAATGAAGCGGAATCGTATTTGAAATCACTCCGTCCATATCAAATATAACTGCCTTTATCTTCTTCATTTTCTACTCCTTTTTTCAAGTCATTCTTATCGTCATTTACTTATTATTTGTGTACAATAGTTTCAGCAAGAGCGCCTTAACTATATTACGCAGAACTACTACACCCTTTTCATATTGCGGAAAAATACGAAACCCATACTTTGACGGGTCGTTCACGAGAGGACAAATACATCATGACACAATCTGATTACAAAACAGGTATACTCGCAGCAACCTTCGCCTATATTTTATGGGGGATTCTCCCACTTTACTGGAAGCTACTTGAACCCGTTTCAGCAGCAGAAGTACTAGCACACCGAATCATTTGGTCCCTTCTCTTCATGCTCCTTATCTTAACATGGAAACGACAATTACGAGTAGGCCTAACCGAATTAAAGCGTATTTTCTCAAACTGGAAACCCGCAATCGGGATGATACTCGCTTCATGCTTCATTTCATTGAACTGGTTTGTATTTATTTGGGCTGTTAGCCATGATCGTGTCATCGAAGCAAGTCTCGGCTACTATATTAATCCTTTATTAAATGTCATTCTTTCCTTTCTATTTCTAAAGGAGCGTTTTACTCGTTATCAAATGTTCGCCATCGGATTTGCTTTTATCGGCGTCACGATTATGACAAGCTATTATGGTGTTGTTCCATGGGTGGCCTTTGTGCTTGCTTTATCGTTTGGAATCTACGGTCTAATGAAGAAGCTCGTTCAAGTTGGAGCAATGGTCGGACTGACGATCGAGACGCTCTTAATGACGCCTTTTGCCCTTATATTCATCATATGGCTTTATCGTCAACCGACGTATACACAAGCTTTCACAATGGAAAATCTAACAATGAGTGGACTGTTAATAGGGGCAGGAGCAGTTACAGCGATCCCTTTATTACTTTTCGCGATAGGAGCAAGGAGAATTTCGTTATCTCTCATTGGTTTTTTACAATATATCGGACCGACGATTATGCTCTTTCTCGGTATTTCCCTTTATAACGAACCGTTTAGCCTTGTTCAATTTATTTCTTTTATCTTCATATGGATTGGTTTGTTTATTTTCACAATATCGAAGGTTAAGCCATCACCCAAAAATATAGTACAAACTCAAAATGCGCAGTAGCTTAAGTCCAAAGGTTATTATAGAAATGTTCGCTGATAAGTAGAGTATAAAAGAGTATCTTCATACAATTGGTACGGAAGAATAAGGGAGACCCCACCATAAACATTCTCAACTTCAAAAGAACAAAACCTACATAGCCCATTCTATGTAGGTTTTGTTCTTTCTCAAGATATTTTCACTAATCTCCCGTTATCCATTTCGCAAACTGTTTCACATAGGGCTTCAATATCCTCTGCATAATGAGAGGATAAGATAATGGTGATTCCTTCCTTGTTTAATTTTTTAAATAGCTCCCGCATTTCTAAAACGCCATTTTTGTCTAAACCATTCATAGGTTCGTCTAAAATTAATAATTTTGGTTTTTCCATAATAGCTTGGGCAATTCCGAGTCTATGGCGCATACCTAACGAATATTTGCTAACATGCTTTTTACTATTAGGATCTAATCCAACTAATTGAATCGTATGACGAATTTCATCATCCGAGATTTTCTTTTTAATAGAGGCCAAAAGCTTTAGGTTTTTAAATCCGCTTAACGAACCTATAAAGCCAGGTTCTTCTATAATTAAACCAATATCCTGGGGTGCATGAGTCTTGACTTTTTTTTCATCAACGACAATTTCTCCAGAATCAAGCTTCATAAACCCACAAATCGCTTTGAACAGAACGGTTTTTCCCGACCCATTTCTACCAATAATCCCGTGAACTTTACCTTTTTCAAAATTAACGGAAACTTGATTCAATGCAGTAGTTTCTTTAAATTTTTTTGTCGCCATTTTTACTTCAACCATATGGTCAGTCATTTTAATACCTCCTACTTTGTATATCTATGTCTTTTTGTATAAAGATTAATATACTAACGATGCTCATGATGATCATTGCGATTAGTAACGTCACTAGAGCAAAGGTTGGAGAAGGAAAGCTTCCACTATAACTCCAATCTACATAAGAAAGGCTCATCCAGCTGATTGGTGAGAAATAATAAATCCCTATTCCAAACAATAGAGTGCCAATATATACTGAAAAAAAGGAGAGAAAAACGAAGATGCCACTTATAAGAATGCCTAACATTTTATCTGCTAGAAGATTAAAGCTTAAAATAACTAACCCAATAAAAATAGCAACGAACCAAAAATGTAAAAGACTTAATAAAGTAGCTTCTATAGGTGATAGAATAGCCATCCACTCTGGATTAAAAAAAATCGTAACGGAATCCGGTGCATACATAGGATCATTGGCCAAGGTTTGTAATAAAATCCCCCATTCAAAGGTCATTTCAACATTAGGAATCATAATTACAATCGAAGATAAAAAACTAAATAAAGTGTAGATAAATGCAGCAATGAAAATATAAAAAATCTGTCCGATTATCCAATTGCCTCGCCCTGTCCTCACGATCAAGAAAGGGGTATGACGATCTTTAAAAGGAGCATCACAAAAAAGGAGAATAATTAAGAATGCAAAAACTTGCATGACAGGTGGTGTTGTTAAATGGGCAAATATCCAAGGTGAGACTGGATATCCAACTTCAGCAGAAAATTGTGAAAGCCCAAAAGAATGATAAGCTAAAAAAGCGATCGTTAAAGTGAATACGACATAGATACGTGGGTTAATCATCCATTTGCGAAAGTTCACTTGTGTGCATAGAAAGGTCCTTCTTATATCAATCATGCTGTGCTCTCCTTTTTATATTTCTTATCGACAAATAGCTTAATAATAAAGTAATGGCCATTACAGTCGCTAACTTTATGGAAAGACTAAGAAAAGGTGAACCAGCGTCGTAATAGCCTTCTACAATCGTTAAAGCTTTTAGATAGACAGGAATATCTAACGTTGTCGTCAAACGATGAGCAACAAAATACAATACGACGGGTGTAGCTAGTGCTACAAATTTATTTGGAATCATCGTAGAGACCCATAGTGCGATGATTGCGAATATTACTGATGATAAAGAAAAATGAGTAATATGAAAGAAAAAGTATAGAACAAGTTTCCCATCCACTAAAAATGTATGATAAGCTCCAATTCCATCATCAATTGAAAGAACGGGTAGCCAAGTGCTCATGATACCAATAAATAAAGCGATTCCAAGTGAAGTGACCAAAAAAGCAGAAACAGCGCTTATTAAACACTTATTAAGAGCATATTGAAAGACTCCAGACCTGATCATCCAAAAGCTTGTTACCTTTTGTTCCCAGTCTGTCGCATATGAAATAGCAAAAGGTAAAATAGGCAAAGTCCCTAAAGTTAACATAAGAATTCCAGTTGTTCCCCCTAAAGCTAAGCTTAATAGCTGCATGACGTTTTGCCCTGGTTGAATAAAACCAAAGGAGACGATGAACATAGCCAGTGCTACAAAACCAATACAGTAGAGAAAACGAGTAGAAAAAATAGCTAGTTTGCTATTCGTTTGAAGTAAATAAAAGAAAGCTTTCATTGCTTATCATTCACCCCACTTATTCGTTCGCCATTTATAGCATTGATGACAAAATAATCATATGTATGAACATCGTGCTTAGAATGATCTATCGGGTCCTCATAAACATCGTCGATTTTTAGCCTAAATACCCAAGATGGAACCAGTTCGAATTCATTTTCTCCGTGAACTGCTACATAATTTAGCTCCATTGATTCAATGACTGTTTGTTTATTTATAATAAACGAAGAAAAGTGATCGATAATGAGATCGAGTGCCTCTACTTCCTTTATTAAAGGGAATTCTTCTGTACTTTCTAAAATATGATAAAGATACGTCGCATCTATATGAACCATTCCATTATGATTGTATAGAACCATTATCGATGGTTCATAAGGGTCTACTGCTTCTCTAGTATCAAAACTCCAAACTTCATTTATAATTGGAACATTATCTATTACTTGACGAAAGAAAAACAAATATGCTTCATCATCTTTTGATAGGTCAAATACAGTAAGTTCATGTTCATCATTAGTTGATTCTAAAAAACGCTCTTGGTGTATATCCATCATCTTTTCGTCTAATGCAAAAACAACATCTAATTCTATTTCTGGGAACCCTACAGTAGATAGCTGTTCTTTGATTTCTTTTTTCGCATCTAAATAAGGAAGGAAATCTAAATCAATAAATGTTTCAAAGTCACTATTTAAATTATATTCATACAATTGAGTGTTCAAATCTGGACTATCAGAACTAAGCGAAGCAACTCGTGAATATAGAGTGTTGTGTTCTAAATCATTGGTATATGAAAATCCACCATCGACTCCATTAGCTGTTCCAAAAGCTTCCCCTCCATCATATACAGTTAAGGATTCATTTTCATTATCAGATCGAAATTGGATCCCAAAGGCATTGGTTTCTATGTTCATTTTTTCGTTTCTAAAAAAGGTTTCTGCTAATATATCAGGATCTAATGTAATATAATCTACCGTATGTTTTTTTGCCTTTTCTATAGACTGAATTGTAGAAGGGTCAATTTCTATAAATAAATGATTTGGTAGAGAGATAGAGTCAACATACTGAACTAAATCTAGGTCACTACTTGGAGGTGTTTCCTCACTTTGGCAGCCTATTAATAAGAATAGAAAAAATAAAGTTATTAAAAATTGGTTTATAACTCTCAATATATTCATCTACTTTCTCTTAAAAATAATGTAAGTAGGAGGCGAGTACTCCTACATTAATCAATTTTTTATGGAGACCAAGTCCCACTTACTGAATAACGGACAAAGTCCCAGTTGGTAGGATGGCAGATAAACAATAGCTTTGTCCCGAACCACCGTATCCAGAGCTGTAAGAGAACCCACGTCTTCCAGATGTAGATATGTTAGAGACAATATTTGTTGCTGTAGTTGAAGAGAATCTAGTTGGTGATAGAAAATAATTCGTAGGTGTAGAGGAATGACTCGGGTTAACAAAAGGACTCGTACCACTTGATTTTGTTACCAATGTAGTCGATTGTAAACTACCTGCAAAAGGAGGATTGAACGTAAAGCTATAATTTGCTGCTTCTGTTGAATCTGGAAGTAAAATTAAGATCCCAAAAACCGATGCTAATGCAATAATAAATTTCTTAACATTTCTCAAATTATTTGAAATCGCTCTCATTTAATTACCTCCTAAAAATAGTGATTTATAGCAATTCATATATCTTAACAGGGACTCGCATGAAAAAGATTATGAATTGGTACCAAAATATAGTATATTACTTGTATAATTACATAATATCATAAAATTTCAAAAAAAATATATAAAATTTAATATTAGCACTTATCATTTTTGGAAAATTTGTAAAACTATAGTTTGAAATAAATATATTAAAAAAAGAATATAAATTTTTTTGAACTACTTAAATAACTTCTACTAAGGTAATAGAAAAGCCTACATTTAAAAAAGGTAAATTTGAGTGTTCTCAAATTTACCTTTTTCTATTTTGAAGCTAGTTATGTCCTAGCCTCTTTATCTATCTCATTAGGTTTTAATAACGTTGAACGTGTTCTTTATTTCATTAAAACTTAGCTTGATAAGTTGCTACTTCCCAATCTGTTACGGCAAGACGGTAGTCATCACACTCTGCACGCTTAAGCGCAACATACTCACCAAACGCATGCTCACCTAATGTCTTAGGACCGATTTCTCCGTTAGCAAAGCGCTCTACTGCAGCCTCTAAGCTTGTAGGAAGATTTTCAATTCCACGTGCTTCTATTTCCTCTTGGCTCATGCTGAAGATATCGGCATCTGTTGAAGGAGCTACGTCCAGCTTACGCTCAACTCCGTCTAATCCAGCAGAAGCGACTACTGCAAATGCAAAATAAGGATTGGCAGATGGATCTGGACAACGGATCTCAACACGCGTACCTGCTCCACGAGTAGCCGGGATACGAATTAACGCTGAGCGGTTAGATGCAGACCAAGCAATGTAGCAAGGTGCTTCATATCCAGGAACTAGACGTTTATAAGAGTTCACTAGAGGGTTTGTAACCGCAACGAAATCCTTCACATTTCCCATTAAACCAGCGATAAATTGGTATGCTGTCTCCGATAAACCGAGCTTATCAGACTCATCGTAAAATGCATTCTCTTGCTTCTCAATGTCAAATAGAGAAATATTTGTATGCATTCCACTTCCATTTTCACCAGAAAGCGGCTTAGGCATAAACGTCGCATGGTAACCAAATTGCTGAGCAACCGTTTTAACAACCCACTTGTAAGTTGTTGCTGCATCAGCAGAACCTAATGCATCAGAATACTTGAAGTTAATTTCATGCTGACCAATTGCAACTTCGTGGTGAGACGCTTCAATCGTAAAGCCCATCATTTTCAAAGCTTTATAGATTTCAAGACGAACCTTTTCACCGTAATCCTTCGGTGATGTTTCAAAGTAACCACCAACGTCTTGTGTACGCATCGTTGGTTGACCGTGCTCATCTGTTTCGAACAAGAAGAATTCTAGCTCAGGACCTACGCTAATGGAATAACCGTGATCTTTAGCTCGCTCTACTGTTTTTTTTAGGACATTTCGCGGATCGCCTTCAAAGTCAGAACCATCAGGCTTCTTTACACTACATAAGAAACGAGCTTCAGAATAACCATCTTGCTCTGTCCAAGGTAATACTGCAAATGATGTTAAATCTGGATCTAAATATAAGTCTGATTGGTTAATAGGTGTGAAACCCGTAATAGATGAACCATCAAACATTGTTTTCCCTTCAACTACTTGATCGATCTGATCAGATGTAACCGTAACATTCTTCAACGTTCCTTCGATATCAACGAATTGTACGTGTAAAAGCTCAACGTGCTTCTCTTTAATTGTCTCCTTAATAGACTCAATTAAACTCTCTCTTGTCGGTGTAGATACTGCCATCCTCTAACACTTCCTTTTCATGTAATGTTTTGTGACATCGATTTGTTACGTCTACTTTATGACTTTCTTGGCTTTCACGCAACGGGTATGTCAGATAATCTAACAAACAAATATTATTCAAATGTCTATACAATGAAAATATTCTGAATTTGTTAGAGGGGGATTTTTTGGATAGCAGCAAGGATGTAAGAGCTTACAAAGAAGGGGAATTAATTGTGAACGAAATGTGAACGACAAGGGAGATTTCATTTAAGAAAAAGGCGCAATAGCAACACTTACATGTTAAATGATGGTTGAATCTGACATTATCTATCAGAGGCAGCATCTTTCCTTATTCTAAAAAAAGAGCTATTCGACCCGCTTGCAAACGGATCGGATAGCTAACTCACAATAGCATGACTACTGTGTGGTCTGCTGGTTATTGCAGCATTCCAATAAAAGGGTAAGGGGATAACACTTGCACTTATAATGTAACAAGACCCTTAGTCGCTGACAAGCCATTCAACCATTTCTTTATAATCATTAAACAATTTCTTAACATTCTTCATGTGTTTTTATACACAACTATGCATTTTTAGAATAGGTTCGCTTTTTATTTGGACGTCCACTACTTTGTCTTCTATTCCCACGGTCATCTTTGCGTGAATAAGAACGACGACGATCATCTCGACGACTACGGTAAGGTTTACCGCCACCGCCACCACCGTCACGACGCTTTTTCACTCGTAATGGTGATTCAGCAGTTAAATGAACCGGTGTTACATCAGGCTCTTTCGTTAATAACTTTAATGCTGCAGCTAAAGCCGTTGTTGCATCCGTTTCCTGTAATAAGCCTTTTGCGACGGCACGATACGCATCACTGTCATCATCGTTAATCGCCTTTCGAATTTCTTCAATCGCAATTTCCTGTTGACCAGCAACAGCCTCATCATGCGTTGGCTTATGAAGCTTTGTCATTTTCTTCTTTGACATCTTCTCAATCACTTTCACGTGATCCATTTCACGCGGTGTAGCGAATGTAACCGCAACACCCGATCTCCCTGCACGCCCCGTTCTTCCAATACGGTGAACATAGCTTTCAGGATCTTGTGGTAAATCGAAATTATACACATGAGTGACACCGCTAATATCTAAGCCACGAGCTGCTACATCAGTAGCCACTAAAACATCAATTAATCCAAGCTTGAATTTGCGCAAAACACTATCACGCTTAGCTTGATTCAAATCACCATGAATGCCTTCTGCACGATATCCGCGCTTTCCTAACGCTTCAGCTAATTCATCGACACGTCGTTTTGTCCGTCCAAACACAATCGCCAGCTCAGGATTATGGATATCGAGCATACGAGTAAACACATCGAACTTCTCTTTCTCATGAACTTCAACATACCCTTGCTCAATGTTTTCCATTGTCACTTCTTTTGCCTTCACTGCAATAGTTTCAGGGTTGCTCATAAACTGCTGAGCAAGCTTCTCAATTCGCTTTGGCATCGTAGCGAGAAAAGCAGTGTTTGTCTTTCTGTTGGGACTTCCTTCAAAATCGTTTCAATGTCTTCAATGAAGCCCATATTTAACATTTCATCTGCTTCATCAAGAATAACGGTGTCCACCTGCTGTAAACGTACCGTCTTTCTTCTCATATGGTCCATTAAACGACCTGGTGTTGCCACGACAATATGCGGTTTTCGCTTTAAATCGCGAATTTGCTTACGCATGTCCTGGCCACCATACACGACAACCGTACGAACGCCTTTATGCTTACCAAATGAAACGAGGGACTCTGCGACCTGATTCGCAAGCTCTCGTGTAGGGGCAAGGATAAGTGCTTGAACATGCTCTTCATCAACATCAATGCGATGGATTAAAGGAATACCGAAGGCTCCCGTTTTACCTGTTCCTGTTTGGGCTTGCCCAATAATGTCTTTCCCCTCAAGTGCTTTAGGGATGGTTGCTGTTTGAATAGGAGTCGCTTCACTAAAACCCATGTCTGTTAATGATCGAACGACTCTATGATCTAACTCAAATTCATAAAAAGTTGCCAAATAAATAATCTCCTTTAAATTTATATTAATAATAGCTATACGCCACTATTTAGAAAACATCTTTAATCATACCACTCCTACTAGCAAGACACAATTTATTTTTTTCTTCTTATTTATATATCCTCCCTTTCTTAATGAAGAATATGCAAACGAATATGAACCATTTCCAAAAAATTAGTGATTTCCTTTTTCTACTCATACTCCCTAATGGAATAAAGCATGTAAAGCACAAACGTCAGTAAACTTGTAACGAGAAGGTCGTTATTCTTTTACTCATTTAGCGTAAAACTTTACTTAAACCTTACTGAACTATAGTTAGTGTTACGTCAACAGTGATGGGAATGTCACTAAACGTACGGTCCCAATCCCCTTTGACGGTTTCCCATATTCTAGGGTGTTGGATTCGTAAATCTTCCCCAAAGTCAGCAACGTCGACTTGATATTCCTTTTGCATCTTTTCCAGTACACCCTTCACTAAGCGCTCCACCTCTTTTTCACCTGCTTTTTCGAGCCTTTTTAGAAACTCATTATCATCTGCGTTGTCAGTAATAACCCAATTTTCAGATAACCTCCCTTCTGATTTGATGCTCACATCAAAGGAGATCTTGTTTTCATCGACATTCGAGGTAATTTTGCTTTTCATAACATCCACCTCGAATAAAACGATCTGTCCTGACTGCTCATCGAATGTTTTTAACACTCCTCCTTCTCCCTCTCCCTTTAACCATGTTAACCCTTCTACGTCTTCTTCATTTAAAAATCCATGCCATTTTTTTGTTTCGCCATTAATGATCGCAGCACCTGCAAACTTAACTTCTTCATTTGCTGTTGCTACATTTTGTATGAGAAAACTGGAGTCCGATTGCAATTTACCCTTTAATTTTGCTAGTGAGAGAGGAGGCAAAATCTTTGTTGTTCTATGTCGATTCTCTGTAATTCCATGCAGATGAAAAGCTGGAATGTCCGATGCTGATGTTACTTCCAGTGCATCACTCGCTTTTCCTTTGCTAACGAGTAGACGAGAGCTTAATCTCAACGAATCATCATGAAGAAAAAAATCGAGTAACTGTTGTAAACTGAGCGTGCTTAGGAGCTCTTCACTAATAACTACTACCTTTAAGTGCGGAGTGAATACAGGGCGATCCTTTCTCAGTGCCATTTCACGAACGATTTGATGGATGGAATCACCAGTTTGAGAAAGATTAATGTAGGAATTTAAAGTAGGGCCATCACCATTATTCTGTTCAGCTGAATCTAATGGATTAATAAACTGATATGTCAATGTGACTAGATCCCTTTCCGGGAATCCCGCACCCGTTTCTTCTAACTCATTTTCAATTTGCGTCTTCTGACCTTTATCAAAGGCCACAGCTACTCCAAAGCTCCGATCTTCAATTTCATGACTACTCCAACAACCTGTTAGAAAAAAAAATGAACCAAGAGCTAGAAAGAAGCAACTATATTTATGATTTTGCGTCATTTTTTTTCCTCCTTAATCTAGTGATAATCAGAAGCAGTAATGGTAGGATACCAAATAAATACATCGCAGCATTGCCGATCCAATCTCCTAATGTAAATATGTCATTGAGATTTTCCGGTGTCATAGCAATGATATAGATAATCGGGAGGATTCCAAATGTAAATGGGAGCAGCTTTTTTTTAAGGAGTTGAGCTAACCCCAAAGAAGCTGCAAAATAGCAAATGACAAAGGTAGCAAATATTTGCATCACCCATACCGCAAGTAACAATGAGTCAAATCTTTCAAATATCAAACCTCTAAATTCATAACTTCGAATAAGATCAATTGTTGGCCACGTACTTGTTACTACACCATCGATTGAAAATGCTCCGATAACCATTACAACCGTGATGACGTAAAATACTAAGGGAATAACCGATGCAATGAGTACAACCCGTACAGATTTATCTGGTTGTTTCATAAAAGCTAAAAGGAATATTAGCGTTTCAAAAGCTGTATAGCTAAGAGCCGTTGTCTTGACTCCTTTTAACGCAGGCATTACACCTAATCCTAATACGGGACGTAAGTTATTTATTTCAAATAGCTCGAAGCTCATGAAGAGAACGAGTAAAAAAATAATAACTGTAATAGGAAAAATAATTTCGAGCAGACGAGCGATCGAATTGATCCCCCCCGAAATCAAATAGATACCTACCACATCATTGGCATAATGATAGCCCATGTAGGGGTATCTTCCAGTAAATAAAAACCTGTAACTTCCGCAAGTACTCGAATCTCGAAAGCGGATAACGTTAAAAAGTAAAAGATGATAAGGAGACTAAGCAACCAACCGATCACCTTTCCAACAATGTCCTGACTAAATTGATAAAAGGTTCTTTCAGGGAATTGTTGACACAACTTCCCTAATACAATCCCTGCTATCATCGCGATCAGTCCGCCTATAATAACCGTTATCCAAACATCAGGGGAATTTGCCTCCTCCACAGTTACTCTAGGTAAGGTAAGAATTCCAATTGCTATAATATAGCTAACAATAAAGATAACTGCTTGTACAGTCGAAATTCTATCTTTCGGATTAGAGATCATCACTTTCAATCACTTCCTTTACCAAGGAGTTATCCTTTGCGTGTTGAATCTTTCGTATGCATCATATTCGGTCTGCGTTTCATCATATGGAGCGGCATACGAAAGATAAAATCCTTCCAATCCTTAATTTGATAAGGAACAGCCGGACTAACATAAGGGACACCAAAACTCTTTAGCTTCACCAGGTGACTACAAAGGAAGAGAAGAAATAAAACGAGCCCATACAAACCATAAACAGCAGCACAAAACATGGCTACAAAGCGGAGGATGCGCAACGTTATTGCTGCATTATACTGAGGAATTGCAAAGGAAGAAATGGCCGTTATTGCAACGATGATCACCATAACAGGGCTTATAATCCCTGCTTGTACGGCAGCTTCACCAATAATTAGCCCCCCTACAATCCCTATCGCTGGACCAATAGGTTTTGGTAAACGCAGTCCTGCTTCCCGCAAAATTTCGATCGCAACTTCCATAAACAGTGCTTCTATAAGAGAAGGGTATGGGACGGCTTCACGTGCTCCAATAATAGATGTAGCTAGTTTAGTTGGAATCAAACCTGGATGAAACGAGATAAAGGAAATATACAATGCAGGTCCTATTAACGCAATAAATGCCGCAACAAAACGCAATAAACGAATGAGCGTCCCAGGTATCCACCGTTCAAAATAATCCTCAGGTGACTGTAGCATCATGCTAAATGTAACCGGAATAATCAAGGCGAAAGGTGTCCCATCCAACAAAATAGCGACACGTCCTTCCAGCAATGCAGCGATCACGCGGTCTGGACGTTCTGTACTCTGTACTTGAGGAAAAGGACTGAGATGATTATCTTCGATTAACTGCTCTACATAACCTGATTCCAGAACATCATCAATATCGATTTTCTTAATTCTCTTCCTAGCCTCTTCCACTAATTTCGGGTCAGCTATATCTTTAAAATAGGCAACAACTAGGTCCTTTTTTGATCGTTTTCCCACTAAAAACTGTTCGAGTGATAAATGCTCATTTTTGCCATGGCTTCTTATTAGGGCTGTATTATCACTTAAAATTTCAGTGAAACCCACCCTTGGACCTCTAACGAGCGGCTCTGAAATCGGCTCTTCAATAGTACGCGACTTCTTTTTTGATGTACCAAGAATTAAAACTTCCGGCGAACCATCAATCAACAAGGCCGTCCAACCTTTTAAAACCTCCAATAATAATTCTTTAACTAGTCGTTCTTCTTTTATTTGACTGATTGACAGCACATGATTTTTAATAAAATCTATTGATACAGAGTCTCCTTCTAAGTATTGTGCCGATTTATATTCTCCGGAAAAACCTTGCATGAGTGAATTGATAATATGTTTATCAATGAGTTCTTTGTCTGACAGACCTTCCACATAAATAACAGCAGCCCGAATATCTGTATGACCGAGCTTAAACTCCCGAAAATGAACATCTAAATTATGACCAATCTCTTGCTTAATCCGTTCTAAATCTACTTGTAAACAGCCCGAAAAATAAGTAGTGGAGTCTTGTGATGGTTCAGACTCCTGATTGTGATCAATGTGAGAGACAGGTTTTTGTCTGGATTTTTTCGTTAACCACCTCATATTCATTACTCTTTCTCAGTTACAGGGTTTCGCTTGTATAACTTGTATATAAGATAAGGAACTAAAAATACAAAAAAGGCTTGCATATACACTTTCCAATCAGGAAGATATTGAATAATATGGTTCATAATTTTATCCCACCTTATAATGTTCGAAGAGAATACCCTCATTAAGATTTTATGTTATTTTTATCTAGGCTGAGTATTTCTATTCATTTTAACCATAATATTCATAACACCTGTTAACCTTCATATATTTTTCCAACCACCACTCCTTACCTTAACTCATGCATCCATATCTATAAGAGATCCCACATGTTTGATACATGGAAACGTTATAAAGGGGAACAGTAAAACAGCAAAAGAATTAGTTGGAGGTCATTATAAATGGAGAAATCTCATTCACTTGAACAACTTTCACCAGAACCTTATTGGCAACAATCATGCTCTATGTCATCTTTCCCCTCCTTAAATGAAGACCTCGATGTCGACGTAGCCATTGTAGGCGGAGGAATAACAGGTTTGACAAGCGCTTACCTTTTAGCGAAAGAAGGAATGAAAGTCGCTTTACTTGAAGCAAGTGAGCTAGCTAACGGAACAACAGGCCATACAACAGCAAAGATAACCGCTCAGCACGGACTTATCTATGATGAATTCCGCTCACATTTTGATGTTGACACTGCACGTTTGTATTATGAAGCTGAAAGCGACGCTCTACACTTTATCGAAAATCTCATTACAAATGAGGGGATTAGCTGCCATTTCACAAAGGAGGATGCTATTCTCTACACGACGATGAATCGTGGCGTCAGTAAGCTCGAAAGGGAATTTGAAGCCTATAAACAAATTGGTGTCAAAAGCGAATGGCTCGACACATTACCATTAAACAACATCCCTGTTAAAGCAGCACTTAAAATGGATCAACAAGCTCAATTCCATCCAATTGAATATATTAATCACCTCGTTGAAATGTGCCGTTCGCTAGGTGTCCATATGTATGAACAGACCGTCGTGAACGATGTTAAAAAAGGTCAAAAACAAACGGTACACACTACAACTGATCATTTAGTTACTGCTGACAATGTCATAATCGCTTCTCATTTCCCATGTATTGATGGAAATGGACTATATTTTTCACGGATGTATGCTGATCGTTCGTATGTCATCGCGGGATTTGTTCCTGACGATGAATGTCCAAAAGGAATGTATTACAGCATTGATTCACCAACTCGTTCATTACGCTACACAACGGTCGACAATCGGAAACTAGCGATCATTAGTGGAGAATCACACAAAACTGGACAAGAAGTCGATACGGCTTTTCATTATGAAGCATTAGAGCAATTTGCGTATGAATTATTTTCAGAGTTTGAGCTTACGTACAAATGGTCAGCACAAGACTTAACAACACTTGATAAGATACCTTATATAGGGCGAATCTCCCGTGGATACCCGAACGTCTTTGTTGCGACAGGCTACCGGAAGTGGGGCATGACAAACGGTACAGCCGCTGCCCTTCTATTAACAGACCTCATTATGAAGCGTGAAAACCGTTATGAATCCCTCTTCCGTCCATCACGTTTTGCTTCACACCCTAGCTTGCGACAATTCATGACGCAAAATGCCGATGTCGCCAAACAACTTTTAAAAGGCAAGCTCGATCAAGTGAACCGACAGCCTGAGGATGTTCATGTAGGAGAGGGAGCTGTCGTTTCTGTAGAAGGTAAGCGAGCTGGAGCTTATCGGGATGAGCAAGGACATCTTCATGTCATCGATACAACGTGCACCCATATGGGTTGCGAGCTTCATTGGAATGACGGAGAGCACAGCTGGGACTGTCCATGTCACGGATCGAGATTTTCCTATACAGGCGATGTGCTAGAAGGGCCCGCGAAAAAGCCATTAAAGAAATTAGAGTAAGAAAAGCTAAGCTGCGCATTTACAACTTTAATCGAGTACTCAAGTTAAAAGAAACTTCGAAAAACACAGAGTTGATATGACTCTGTGTTTCTTGTTTGTCTTTCAATCGGAGAGTTATAAGGAGCGTACAAAAACTAAGGGATTCCTCTTTCCTCTAAATCGATGAAATTCCGCTTCCTGAGAAGAAAGAGGAATCCTCCTTCCACTATTTGAGCTAAATAAGACCAAAAGGAGCAACAAAAGCCGAAATAGAGGAATGAGGAACCTCATACAACGTTATAAGGGGAGATTTTCTTTCAGATCAACGTTTAACGAGTAAAGCCAACGTCACCTTTAAAAAGAGGTGCTCCCTCTGCTCAGCAGAGAGAACACCTCGACCATCACTCTTTCACCGTAACTTTTCGTCTAATCATAAATACAATCATCCCAACGATTAGAAGCAATGCCCCGATTAGAAGCGCATTATAAGCATTTGTAGCTGTTTCAGGTAATCGTTCACCATCACTACCATCTGCCCCTAATTTCTCTTCTTTTTCATCATCATTCGTTAACTTCTCATCATTATCATCATCCGAAACACCGTCGCCATTTCCTGTCCCATCCCCGTTAGTGTTCTCCATTATCTTCTGGTTTTGGCTCTTCCCCTTCAGGATCGCCACCATTTCCTTCAGGTTCTCCTCCATCACCATTAGGATCTTCTTCTACTGGTTCTTCATCGCTCGGACGCCAGCTACCTGGATTTTCATAAAGCTCTTCAACCTCTGCCGCCGTTAATGCAGAACCATCGAAAACAATCAATTCATCCATATACCCTTGATAAGGTATATCCCAGTAATTCACACCGAGAGCAAAAGCCGCATCTGTCGTAGTAAAGATATTCGGGAAGTCATCTCCAGTAAAGACTGACTCTCCATTCAAGTATAACGTAATCGCACCTTCCTCAACGGTAAATGTAACATGTGTCCATTCACCTGTCGCAATTGTTGTTCCAGCCGGAGCGTCATAGAAGGTGGAGCTACCCGACCAAATCATCGTTTCACCACCCACTGGACCACGTGGAACAAGACTCACCCAATTATTTTCTGTCCGTGCACCAAAAAAGGTTGTCGTAAAGTCCGTTAACTCTTCAGGATTTAGCCATAAGGAAACAGAATACGCACTACTTGAAATTAACCCATTTGGCAATCGGATACCTGAATCTCCATCAAAGTAAGCGGCGTCTCCTACAATCCCTTCCTCATACGAAATTTGACCACCTTCATTATTTATTCGATCTCCCGTTACCGTACCATCCTCAAAGTTGCCAGTTAAGTCACTTAATTGACCATCAAAATCATAGTAGGCCGCTAATCGCCCTTCTGTTTCAGCCAAAACCGTCACCGTCGAGCTCCATTGAGCGATCTCATCATTTAATGAAATCGTCGCGGTTAATTCAACTGGCTCATCGCCTACTTCTGGTCGATTCACATAGCCCTCAGTTGAAATAATCTCTTCATTTGATGAAGCCCATTCGATTTGTGCACCACGAACCGCTTCTGTCGGCAATGATAAATGACTGATGACCGTTTGCGGAATGAGTACGTTGAGTTCCTCTTTAATGGAAGATATCACTTCCTCATCAGAGCCACTCTCTGCTTTACTTCCCCAAACAGTCACTCCTTCTGAAGATAACGCACTAAACGTCATAACCCAGCTTTCTGAAACTGCATCCCATTGTTCAAGGAAGACACCATCGAAGCTGGAACCTTCTCCTTCGATCGTTAACGAGACACGATAGTCGTCATAAAGCTCCCATGTTCCTTCAACAGCACCCGTTATCGTACCATCCTCTTCAAGATTCACCCAGGTCGACTCTACTAATTCGGCTGAAATATCTTTACCGTGATTAATATATTTGTAAGCTCCTGACACCTCATTAGAAGTCACCGCCTCAATTGACTCACCTGCATAACGATGTGGCGTAATGACTGGCCATTGCTCACTATTTTTCACCATTTGATGCACACGTATTTGATGCATCTCGCCTGCCTCAGGAAAACGCGCATGAAACACGTTAAATTCTTTTCCCGTTTCATTATCAATATAATAAGAATTATGTCCAGGTGACATATAACCGACACCAATCCCTGTTCCAGGCTCACCTAGATCACGTTTAAATAAAAAGTTCCCAGTTAATTTATTTCCATGAGCTGCGTGCTCAAATGATCCCCCTCTATTAGCTGGTACTCCATCATCTAATTCATCTGGTAATACCGCCTTCACTCCAGCAGCATCTACATACGGACCTTCTGGACTTTCTGCTCTAAACTGGCGCATATGATATCCACCATCCGCTCCAAGCCAGCCATATGTTACATATAAAAAGTAGTAACCTGTCTCTTCATCATACACAGCATAAGGCCCTTCACCTGAACGACCATACCCACCGGAGATTTTCGTTCCAAAGTAACGGTCAATCATCCGACCATCTTCAGTCACGCCATCTTCACCAGGGTAAATCGGCTGCCCCGTTTGCTTGTCCACTTCTAAAATGAAGATACCTCCAGCCCAAGATCCATAAGTCATCCAAAGCCTTCCGTCCTCATCAAAAAAGAGATTCGCATCAATCGCGTTTGTATACAGGTTATAATTATAACGTCCATCTTCGGTAAACCAGTCCTCGTTTTTCTCATTGAAAACACCTTGCTCGATCAAATCGGGTATATTCGTATTTGTCCATTCCTTATTGACCGAACTATTATTATCATAAGCTTCATGATCAAAAAATCCGGAATACATGATCGTATCAACATACTCATAAGGCCCTTCAATATCCTTCGCTACTGCATAACCAATTGCTGAGCGAATATAAGTAGAGGACGCACTATAATACATCATATAAGCACCCGTCGAACCGTCTTCATGAACATAATGCTCATTCCAAATTACCTCTGGCGCCCATACAGCAAAGCCACCAGCACTATCCGCATCATCTTCTCCAGCCCATTCGAATGAACCGGCTAAGTTCTCTGACAAATCGCCAAATAACGTATTATTCGGTGTCGTATATCCATTTGTGAAATTTTCCCAACTAATTAAATCAGGTGATTTAGCAGCATCAATGTGAGTCCCAAATGCATAATACATATCCCCTACCTTAATAATCGATGGATCATGCGCAGACGCCTCTCTAAATTGTGGAATCGCCTTTCCCTCCTCCCTATTTAAATCATTTGCAAATGAATGAGCAGGAATAATTAACAAAAACATTAATATAAAAAGAACACTTTTTTTGGCATTTTTTCGTTTCAATTTTATAACTCCTCTCCATAATATGCTTATTCATCGGAGCCTTATCATGTTGTTTCTAACATCTTTGCTTTTGGCCACCAAAAAGCAAACGCTTACAATAATTTAATTTATTCACACCTCCATTAATAAGATGTACATTTATTAATATTAATAAATAAATGAAATATTCACTTCAAAATTAACATTACTATAATTCAATTAGAATCTCAAGAGTCTGTTTTCCATTCTTACTCATACCTTTTTCCTAATTTTCATTTTTACGTTTCGCTTTTTGCGTATTAACGGAATGACGTTCCATGTGGAAAAAGAAAAACACGCAACGGCTTTTCTTAATTGCGTTTAAGAGAAAGAACAATAGCAAAAAGAAGCGCTCGGATGCCATGATGTGGTCTCCAAGCGCTAACGATTATAACGATTTTCGAAATTCCTCTTGTGGTACATGTAATTCAATCAAGTACCCATCTGGATCTTGACAGAAGATTTGTGCGAAACCACTTTTACTATAAGGCTTCTCCATAATCTCAATCTCATTCTCTTTCAACCACTTTACCGTTTCATGATAATCTCCTACACGGATAGCAAAGTGGGGGTTTCGCGAATGAGGTTCTTTAGGGTTCTTCGGGATACGGTTCTCATCAATAATGAGGTGTAGCTGACCTGAACCTATTGCAAACCAAGCCCCCTCAAAGTCAAAATCAGGACGTTCTATTTGTTCCAAGCCGATCAAATCACGATAGAATGCCACGGATCGCTGTAAGTCACGACATACAAGGCTAACGTGATGAAGCTGTTTAATTCGAATCAACTTCTTCATCCTTTCTATACAATGTTCATATCTTTAATTATACAATTAATTTCGAGCACAAAAAAAGATCAAAAACCGAAAGCACCGAAAAAGTTAGAAATCAAACTTCCCCAACTCCCTTCCAGACCGATTAGCGATTCTTAGCCTCAGCCATTTCTATTCCTCAAGCAACCATAAAATACTCGTCACTCCACGTGGATAATAGCGACTTGCCGCTATCTCCCCCGCAATGATTTGATCACTCCAGCTCCAGTAAGATAATTCAGGATGCCTCAGCCATTTCACATGTGCTCGATCCGCTGCATGACCTGCTTCACCCCACTCTTGACCGAGAATGTGACGATAAATAAATTGGCACAGGTAAATTTTGCTTAACCATGAATTGTCACTTGTCGATGATAACTTCCAACCACCGTCTTCAAACAAACATACGTCAGGCTTTAACACCGTTTGAATATGTTTGATAAGTGCTTTGATGTAATAAGCATATGGTCCTTCATGACTAAGAGCCTGTTCACAGCCAGTAAAATATGGAAAAACCAATCCTTCAATAGCAGGAATAATCCTCGATTCATTCCCCTCTAAAATGACTCCAGGAATATAGCCTTCATCAGTCATTTGATTGGTTAGCATTGTTGCACACTTCTTCGCTTGAATTTGCGCTTGTTCAGATAAGTCACGCTCACCGAGTTGCTTAAATAGCTTCTCTAGTGTGACATACATCCCCCAGCATTTAGAAGCAATATAGCTGTTATTTCGAGCTTGCCCTAGCGAAACATCTAGACTATCATATGTCGTAATTTCGGCACCCTCTGCTGTTCTTGAGCTATCCAAACCCATAATTCCATTTCGCTTATGCGGATCCGGATGATCACGGTTAAGCATACTCGTAAAAGCTTCCTTTATTAAGCCTTTATGCTTCTCAAGAAATACCTCATCTCCTGTCTGCTCCACGTACACCGTCATACAGCAGAGAAAATTAATCAATTGTTCATGTGTCATATATGAAAAACAACCATCAATGCCCGCTATTTCATAAGATGAATGTCCCGGCCTTGAAAACGAATTGGCCACCCCCATATCATGGGTGAAGCTAATTCCACCAGAATAACGTTCTTCCCCATTTGGAAATTTCACGTCATCATAATAACTATAACGATCTACAAACAGCTCTAGTTCATTTCTCACGGTCCAAGGATTCATTTTCAATTCAAAGAACAATTGATCGACGGTTAAATCAAATGTATTCATCATGCGATACTCGCCTTCATTCACAACCCATATTGCATTCCCTTGACGATCGTCTAAAAGCTGGGTGTTCCCATAGTAGCTTTTTATCGCATGAGCAAGCATAAATTGTTGTTCATCAGAAAGGTGTTCCTTTTCAATCAACGGATTCCTTTCTTCACATATTGATGTGAGCCTATCAAAATGTGACAGGGCATATGATGAAACCTCTTCAATAGAGGAAAAAAAGCGAGTATACATATAGCGCGTGTCAATTCCTGTTGTCACCCAATCACCTTTATAAAAGCTCACGACAAACGTGTATTCCTGCTTCGTTCGCGGAGGTACACTCATTAACAATCCACCAACACGCCCTAAACCAAAGCCGTAATTCACATCGTGCTCAATCGTCAAAAGTTTCTCAATCGAAAAGGCTTGTCCAGCCCAAATGCCTTCCCCTTTCGACACGATCGCCGTCTGTCTCCCTTGACCAACACCAACAAATTCACCATCATTCGTATCCTCTAATCGGCGCATTGCCGTATACGAGTCGTTTCCTTGATAACCAAAGAAAGCTCTTCTTTCCTTGTCACTACTCGTATTATCAATCGTCATCTTGACGAAAACCGCTGGCAAAATAGCGTCTTTCAACTCATCTGCTGATGCTTCTCTTGGATCAGGCACCGATCGAACTGGATTATAAATCGTAAATTGTAAATCTCAAGCTTTCCACGTATCCGTGCCAAGCTTGAGCTCTCTCTTAATCTCATCATCAGCAAAATGACGAATTAGTTGATCTCCTCCGATAGTTTCATCGTTTCCCAGCGCAAATCTAGCTAAATCCTCCGCATTATCCCCAAAGAACGGCAATGCTTCATAATAACCCGTTTCTCTACTTTCTAATCCTATATACACATTTTCATTTGCCGGCTTATCAAGCTCCAGCCCTAATCCACCTTTCGCCCCTTTAAAGCCAAGAGTAAAACTAGCAAACGCTCCAATTGGTGAGTGGTGTGCATTGTAAAATAGATTCTCTCTCATCCGTAATCACTCCATCCGCTACAAATTAAAAAGTTACCATGGGTAAGGTATACCCTCATAGTCAATAAAGATTGACTCTTCAATCTTACCTTTGTTTTGATTAATTGTTTTATAAATTGACTGTGCCGATTCCCTCGGACTTAAAGGTGCCCGCTCTCCACCCATATCCGTTTTCATCCATCCTGGATGAATCGCCAATACCTTCACTTGATCTTCCTTCCATTCGTTTTGTAGGAGCGCACTTTGCATATTAAGGGCAGCCTTTGACATACAATAATCAAACTCACTTTTTCGTTGACAATTCGCAATACTCCCCGCTTCTGAAGAGATATTAACCCAAACCTTCACCTCCCCTTTCTTAATCAAATCAGCAAAATACTTCGCAACTCTTAAAGGACCAAGTGTATTAATGTTAAATGCCTTTATTGACGTATTGATATCTATTTCCGGTAAAGGGAATAGCGTTTCTTTAAAGCGGACAGCCGCATTATTAATCACAATATCTAACTGCTCTATCTGTTTTTTTACTTTGATCGCAGCTGCCTTCACAGATTGATCATCGGAAACATCAACTTGAATCACTTTATATTGTTTAGGGTAGAGATTTTCTAATTGATCGGTCATTCGAGTAGACTGACGAATTCCAGCAAAGACACGAAATCCTTCCTCTAAATACTTCTTTGATAACTCCAACCCTAGACCTCTCGCTCCACCTGTGATAAAGACTGTTTGATGTACATTTACCATTCACATCTTCTCCTCATCTGGATAAATCATAATTTTAATACTCGTAGCCTTTTCTGTTCTAGCCATTTCGACCGCTTCCTTAATATCTTTAAGCGCATATTTATGAGTGATGATTTTATGAATCGACAGGTCCGAGTTTGATAACGACTGTATTGCCGCAGTGTACGTATTCACATAGCGAAATACTCCATGAACATTTAATTCGGCATCAATAAGCTGATTGACATTCAATGGGATCTCATCTTGAACCGGCATGCCGACTAACACAATCCGTCCACCTCGTTTCACAACACGAACCGTGTCACCGATTGCCTTGGCATTACCTGATGTTTCAATCACGACATCAATCCCGTTCCCATTAGTTAAGTCGTTAAGTTGTTGATTGACATCTCCTTCTAACGGATTTAGAACGGCTGTAATACCAAGTTCTTCAGCTAGCTGCCTCCGAAATGGGGCAATGTCACTTGCATATATTTCAGTCACACCAAATAATTTTGCTGCTTGCACAGCCAGTAAGCCTATTGGCCCTAAACCACTTATAAAGACTCGATCAGAAGGCTGAACACTACCACGTACCATCGAATGATACCCAACCGATAGTGGCTCTAATAACGCTCCCTCTTCATAGCTCATTGAATCAGGTAATCTAAAGGCAAAATCTGCTCGAATTTTGACATAGTCAGCCCAAGCCCCATCTACAGGAGGTGTTGCCATGAAGACGACATCAGGACATAGGTTATAACGTCCAGATTTGCAATATTGGCATGTCCCGCACGTCACACCTGGCTCAATTGCGACACGATCACCAACTGAAAGATGATCAACGGCCGCTCCTACCGATACAACATCCCCAGATAACTCATGCCCTAAAATAATCGGCTCCTTCACGACGTAACGTCCAATTTTTCCGTGCTCATAATAGTGAACATCCGAGCCACAAACACCTATACAATAGACTTTTACTAATATTTCATGCTCATCGATCGTAGGAATGTCTCTCTCTTTTATTTCAATATCTAGTGGCTTATTTAAAACCGCTGCTTTCATTTTTCCACTCATGATCCATACTCCCCCCCTACGTTCATCGTATTGAAAATAACCAAAATCAGCATGTTTTTTGCGCCCACTTAAATCTTGAGCACACAGTCCGACAAATGCTCCTGTAAATCCTTGATCAAGAGCCACTCCATCCTTCACCAGTTCTGCATTTTCATCAGAAATAACACTTGCATCTAATGTAGGTCCTGCTTCGATCCACTGATCACCGTCTGTCGAAACAAAAAATTGCAGCTCAGTATGATGAATATCTGCCTTTAAATAAATTCTCTTGCCTTCTTCTATCGAGATCCAATTTTGTATAAGCTCTTCATAGACTCCACGATTTCTCGACATCACCCCTACATATTTCCCAAATTCATCATCATAACTAACAAATACATAATGATAGTTTCTCGTATTGTAATAATAGATGAGTCCCGCCATTTGTTGAAAGCTTTCTGGATTATACTCTATGACCGTTTTTACCTCTATCGAAAACGCTTGTTGTCTTCTCGCAATTAAGCTTTGGCGCTGTGTTGAGGATAACGACTCCCTTCCTTTCAAACGGAGAAATCCTGGTCTATCCTTCAAGGATAGCCAACCTTCATGTTGTGGCTCTCGTAATGATTGAAATTCAATCGGCAGTCGGTCCACAGAAAAATCAACACGCCCCGCTATTGAATGAAATCGATATTCAGGTAAAGAAGGAGCAGCAATTGTAACTTGAGGATCATTGCCACCATTAACTAGTCGAAGCCAACCGTCTTCTGTCCATTCACACAATTGGATCGCCGTTTCCCGACCGAGAATACAGTTCCCTGATGGCTTTACAGGTCGTCCGCATAAGTGAACAAGATAGAGCTCATCATTAGGAGTTGTTACAAGACTACCATGACCTGCCTTTTGTAGCTCTAGCTCAGGCTTATGAGCGGATGTCAGCATCGGACCTTGAGGGTCTACTTCATAAGGACCTGTTAACTGAGTCGAACGAGCAACGGTAATCGCATGATTCCATCTCGTTCCCCCTTCTGCTGTCATTAAATAATAGTAGCCATTATGCTTATAAATGTGTGGTCCTTCCGTCAGTCCAAGCTCAGTACCTTTAAAGATGTTATAGATCGGACCTACTAAGCTCTTTTCTCTCTCTGAGTATTCTTGCATAACAATCCCTGCAAACGAATTCTTATTTTTACGATGATCCCAAATCATATTTAACATCCATTTCTTCCCGTCATCATCATGAAACAATGATGGATCAAACCCACTGCTGTTTAAATAAATCGGCTCTGACCACGGCCCCATTATATTAGTAGCTGTAATCAAATAGTTGTGTGTATCCTTAAAAGGTCCCATATGATGAATAACATTTGTATATACTAAATAATAGACGCCATTATCGTAGCTCAAGCAAGGTGCCCACACTCCACCGGAGTCTGGATTACCTATCATATCAATCTGCTTTTCACTAACAGGGTGGGTAATGACATCCCAATTTACTAAATCTCGTGAATGGTGAATCTGCACCCCAGGAAACCATTCAAAGGTTGATGTTGCAATATAATAGTCTTCCCCAACTCTTATGATAGACGGATCGGGATTAAACCCTTTTAATATCGGATTTGATATTTCTTTCATATTTACACCTACTTTTAAAAATATTATCTAATTTGTACATGAAAAGGTAATATATTCTAGTTTTAAAAGGTAAAAAGAAAACCTGACCAAATGAAATTCACTGACCAGGTCTTTGATTGTCCATTGAACGTTCTATTGACGCTCTGCGTACAACTCTTCTAATTCAGTTCGAATCGTATCTCCACCTCGACTTCTCCACGTATCAACTTCAGCCCACCAGCCATCTTCATCAATTGCACCTGTTACGAAGCGGTACTTCGCATCATTAATTAATTGATCTAAATCAGCACCAAGCTCATTTCGTGTATCAGAAATTAAGTTAATAGCTGGATCCATAACAGCAAATTCATCATTCTCTACTTCAATTTCCCGAACACGCTCTTCAAGCTCTGACAATTGACCTTGCGTCATGACATCATCAATTGGAGCAGTTACTAACGGAAAGCGGTAAGGGAAACCTACATCATTCATATACACATCATAATCAATGTATTGCGGCTGACCATCCACCATCTCATAATGAGTGCCTTCAATACCCCAACCGAGTAAATCAACCATTTCTTGGTCATTTAACGTTTCAAAGAAGCCTAATAACTGTAGCAAGTGCTCTTCTGTTTCAACAGAGCTTTTCGGGAACATAAGAATTCCATTAGAACCCATTGCACCCTCTAACCTTCTTTCTCCATCTACCCCTTCAAGAGCGCTATAAACCCCCAGCTCCGCATCTGGGAAATTATTTAATAACCGGCTTTCAAGCGACACGACGTTATTTGTTGCCGCAGCGAAGAAACCTGTAACTCCATTTTCAAAATCTGCCTCCCTCGTCGAACGATCTGGCGCCACAATATCACTATTTACATACCCATCTTCATACATTTGACGTGAAAACTTTAACCCTTCTAAATATTCTTCTGTTTCATGGTCAGCCGTAAAGTTACCTTCTTCATCAACATCCCAGTTATTCGGCGCACCAAACGCTAAACCAAAATCTAAGCCAAAATCTCCAGGCAAGGCAACACTCGTATACCCTCTCGTATCATCTGACCCTGAGTTATTCGGATCATCGTTCGTAACTGCTTCAAGTGCTGCATAAAACTCTTCAAAATTCGTTGGCTCATCAATTCCTAGATTGTCTAACCAATCCTTACGATAAACAGTTACAAAGCGAGATAACGGACGATATCTTGGAATACCATATAATTCTCCATTTACTTCTACATTGCTATACACAATATCAGTCATTGACGCTAAATTCGGAAATTGATCGAGATATTGTCCAATTTCCCAAAACACCCCATCTTGCATCGCACTTAGCAAATATGGTTGATTCGGTGCTCCACAACTCGGTATGACATCTGGCAAATCACCGGAAGCAATTAATACAGGTAATCGTTCACAGAAATTTGCACTTACCATATGTGTAATGTCTAGTTGTGTATTTGTATATTCTTCAATTAAACGCTCTACTTCATTTCCACTCTCTGGAGCTTCTGTTCCATCAAAGTTCAAGCCCATCGAAATTTCTAAAGGCTCATCTGATTCTACTGCGTTATCATCTGATGGATCACTTGGCTCATCTGTCCCATTCGCATCCTCTCCATTACTACAAGCGGCAAATACGAGCACGGTGAACATAAGCAACAACATTAGAAACGGTTTAATAAAGATCTTTCTTTTCATGACTACCCCTCCATGTATGTTTGTATTTATAAAATGATAAATCATTGATAAAAATGGATTATCCTTTTATCGAACCTAAGAGCATTCCTTTTGCAAAATGCTTTTGAATAAATGGATAAACTAACAGGATCGGCACAATCGAAACGACGACTACAGCCATTTTCAACGATTGACCAATGAAGGAAGAATCAGCATCCATCGCACTTTCTGTTCCAATATTTCCACTTGCCAGAATAACCACTTGCCTTAAGACGACTTGAACCGGCCATTTCTCTGGAGAGTTCATATACATAACCGCTCCGAAATATTGATTCCAAATACCCACTGCGTAAAATAAGGAGATAGCTGCAATAACTGGCATCGAAAGTGGCAAAACAATTCTAATTAAAATTGACAAGTCGTTAGCTCCGTCAATTTTAGCTGACTCAATAATTTCACCAGGAATATTTTGAAAGAAGCCCCTCATAATAATTAAGTAGAATGCCATAATTAAATTGGGAAGCATTAAAGCCCAATACGTATCAATTAACCCAAGACTTCTGACAACGATATACGTCGGGATCATTCCTCCGTTAAATAACATCGTAAAAATAACTGCGAGCATGAGCCATTTTCGTCCTGGCAAGCCTTTAAATGAGAGAGCATATGCCATTAACGTTGTTACTAAAATACTTAAGAATGTTCCGAGCAACGTAATATACGTCGAAACTCCTAAACTTCTAACAAACGTAGCTGTTGAAAAGATATACTTATATGCATCAAATGTAAAACCAGATGGAATCACACTGTTGCTAGAGGAAAAGGAAGCGATCACAACATATATAAATGGCCCAATACAAACGATTGAAAACATAGCAAGAAACACATAGTTGAGACCATCAAATATTCGCTCTGACACTTTTGGTTTATGCTTCATGAGAGACACCTCCTAATAAATACCTTCTTCGCCGAATTTCTTCGCAATCCAGTTCGCCCCCACAACTAACACGAGGCCTACAGCTGCTTTAAATAACCCAACCGCCGCACTGTAACTAAATTGCCCTTGCACGAGTCCGACTCGATAAACATACGTATCAAAGACTTCCCCTACTTCTCGATTTAATGAGTTAACCATTAAGAAGATTTGCTCAAAACCGAGATCAAGGAAATTCCCTAACCGTAATATTAGTAAAATGATAATAATATTTCGAATGGATGGTAACGTAATATGCCAAATTAATCGAAGTCGATTTGCTCCATCTAATCTAGCTGCTTCATACAGTGCTGGATTCACTCCTGTAAGCGCCGCCAAAAAAATGATCGTCCCCCAACCTGCATCCTTCCAAACCATTTGCATGACAATAAGTGGTCGGAACCAATCGATACTTGTTAAGAAATCAATACTTACTCCAAACGAATTGAATAAGAAATGTTGAACAATCCCGCCTTCTGTTGAAAGTAATATGTGCGTAATCCCAACGATAACAACCCATGAAAGGAAGTACGGAATATAGACAATTGTTTGTACACTCTTCTTAAACCACTCTCTCGTTATTTCATTTAACATAAGCGCTAAAAGGATTGTCAGAGGAAAGAAAATAATTAAATCGTACAGCGCCAGCAACAAAGTGTTCCGAAATAACATCCAAAAGTCAGGTAAAGTAAAAAAACGCTCGAAGTGCTTTAACCAAACCCACTCACTTCCAAAAATGCCTAAGTGAGGGCGATAATCTTGGAAGGCCATTACGAGTCCCCACATTGGGGCATACCGGAACGTTAGGAAAAACAAAACACCTGGAAGCATAAATGCATAAAGCCAGCGATACTTCCAAATATTTTTAAATCGGCCATTTGTCAATTTAACGTTAATTTTGTCACATTTTGTTTTGATAACGTTTACATTCATGTCAATGAACACCCCCAAATTCTATATCCTACTAACGACTGAGGCTTTTATTTTCTTGTAGTAAGGCTAAGTCACTTGTTCATTTCATTGTAACAAGGCAATAAACCCACCGTCTATGTACCTTTCTGCAAAACGATTTACCCAAATCTACACAAATCATGACAGCATTATACGAATCACAGTCTTCTTGATAAAATATGGGCAGATCTTACTACAATCAGATGCTAGACTTTTTATATCCTGCATAATAAGCCCCTATTTTTACAAAATAGGGGGCTTATTTTATCCATTACTGAACTTGTTCTTGAGAAACAATTAAATTCTTTCTAAATTGACTCGGCGTTAATCCTGTCCACCTTTTGAATTGACGGCTAAAATGAGCCACATCATAATAACCCATTTTCTCTGCCACTACCTCAATGGAATCCTCCCTTTCGAGAAGGTTCTTCTTTGATTCATTTAATTTTTTAAACGATAAATACTGACGTGGTGACATATTATAGACCGATTTAAATATTCGATGACAATAGGAGCAGCTAATATTAAGCTCTGTCGCAATTTGATCAATTCCCATTCTCGCATGATCCTCATCGGAAAAAGGGTGTACAACTAGTTTTTCAATTTCTTGTGCAATTCGATAAGCTAATTGCGCAGCTCGTTCTGATACTTTTTCTTTTTTGACCGGTTTGTTTTGCAATCCACCGACAAGCGCAGCTAAAAGCTCAAACATAATGGAATGCATATGCATTGTTTCTGCCAACCCAAAGTCAGATTTATTCGATAAATTGATTAACCGTTCTAAAAAAGGGTAAATTCTACGGGCTAATAAAGACTTAGCAGGATAAAATAGTTCACAGGAATCTTTTAAATACGGAAGAAAGAGCTTATCATCAATTGTAAAGTGTAGGCAAAAATACGTAAATGTTTCACTACTTCCACCTTTACTAGAATGAGACTCCCCCGGACGACAAAGAACAATATCACCGGCATACTGTTCATACGTTTTACCATTTACGATAAACGTTTGGTGCCCTTCTGTTACTAGATTAATTTCATACATTGGGTGCTCATGCTTAGGGTAGCTCCACATTTGATTCACTTCTCTTACATGCATTCCATATAGCTCAAACCCTGTTTTAATATCCGGATAAATATACTCCTTGATCGAATAAGGCTCTGTAATCTTATGATTTCCTGAAATCCCCTTATCTTCAAACGTAAAATTCATAGCTAGCTATACCCCCTTTTAATCAACTCCAACAACAACCTCTGTTCATACGGCAACATAACATTAGAATTGTTTAACTTTGCTCATTTTTAGTTGGATGATCATTAACGGTATGCAATTCTATTTTATACATTCATCATAGCATGTTGGTCCATTAACTCTTTTACATAAAACGATTAATAAATCGTCCGTTTCTTCTCATCAGTAATACCTGATTTCCGATAGAAGTACGTATTCACCATATCACGCCATTCCTTGGCATTTGAAAGCTGCATATCAAGTCTTTCACGAACATTATGATAGCGCTCTCCATCTATCCTTCCTTTCACCTTTTCCCAAGTCGAGATCAACTCCTCCACTTGCTCCACCCCTTTAAAATGAGTGTTATAAATGTGCTGTATAACCGTCTCGCCAGATTTCAGTCGATGTGTATATGGGACATGGTGGAAAAAGAGAATCAATTCATCTGGACAAGACTCAATCGACTCATACATTTTCGCGTTCGGTGAAAAATATTGTCCAGCATAGCCTGTTCCACTCTTCACTGTGCGGTCGACACCGATACCTTGCCAATCAGCAAAATGGTACGTTCCCCAAACGGAATATTCATAGCCATCAATATTTGGACCATAGTGATGATTTGGATTTACCATCCAACCAATTCCGAGCGGTGCTGTATAATTTTCATAGATCGACCACGAATGTAACAGCATTGGATAAACGGAATCATTCACTTGACGATCTTCTCCAAACGTGAGTCTGATCCATTCGTCGGCAATTTGTTCAGAGGAGAGCTCTGGATCCCAGATTAATCGCCCATATCCATATAAATTCGCTTGTGCTAACGTATGTCCCGTCCAATTTTCATCATCACCAATGTTGGATACAGCGGCAATTCCACTATACTTATTGTCATACAGCGAGCCGTCTATAATCGATTTAACAGATGCATTTCCTCCATTAGCAAATGTGTTAAAGTCGAGTACTTCTTTCCATAGCGGTACAAGATAACATAAGTCCTTTTGCTGTCCTGTATATTCTTGTGTCACTTGAAATTCTAACACTTGATTTGTTTGCTCCATTGCACCGAATAAAGGAGATACAGGCTCTCTCACTTGGAAATCCATCGGACCATTTTTAATTTGCAAGACGACATTCTCACGGAACTGTCCATCTAGCTTCTTGAAGTGATCATACGCTGCTCGTGCTCGATCTGTCTTTCGATCACGCCAATCTTGCAAGCAATTGTATACGAAGCAGCGCCATATAACGATCCCATTAAACGGCTCTAACGCTTCCGCTAACATATTCGAGCCATCTGCATGATCACGTCCATAGGAGAACGGCCCTGGACGATGCTCTGAATCAGCTTTAACGACAAACCCTCCAAAGTCCGGTATGAAATCATAAATTTCCTGCGCTTTAGCCTTCCACCAAGCTTTTACTTGTTCATCTAACGGATCAGCAGTTGCGAGATTACCAATTTGAATGGGACTTGCATAATTAATGCTTAAAAATGTCTTTATACCATATGCACGAAACACATCTGCTACCTCAGCAACGTCTGGTAGGAATCGCTTCGTAATTAAATGGGTTTCCACTTCAAACACATTCACATTATTGATTGAAATGGCGTTAATCCCTACAGAAGCAAGTAATCTAGCATAGTCCTTAACCCGCTCTAAATCTTTTCGAAATTCGTTATCTTTATAAAAGATCGACTGACCTGCATAGCCTCGTTCAATACTACCATCCATATTATCCCATTGATTCATCATTCGAATTTGATTTCGTGGACGGTCGATGACATTGAATGAATGAATTTCCTGATCACGTTGAATATCTCGTAAAAAACGAAACACGGCATACAGCACTCCAGTTGGACTGTTCCCAACTAAATAAACAGATTTTGTTTGTAGATCACTTTCAATGATAAACCCTTCATCATTTAGATCCTCTAACCGTTGCGCCTCAATGTGAATAGCCTCCTTTGGAAGCGTTTCACGAGTTGATAGTACAATAGCATGATTCACAGAATTAGATATTTGCGGTTTAATACCGACAATCGATGTTAAACCTCGTACTAGCTCTTCTTTCGCTGATTTCACTTGCAGCGACTGATCGTATAAAGCAATATTCTGACACCACTCTGCCAACTTATCTTGCTTTTTTACATCCTTGATCGCGTCATATTGTAGCCAACTTTTATAGCTTGCTGAGTTCATTATTGAACACTCCTTTATTTTAAAATTGATTAAATTTGAACCATCCAAAATCAAAATGACACCCTGGTAAAAAGACAAAGGTAACTTTCTGAAGACCCTTAACCTTTTCTAACTCAAATGTTTTTTCTTTATAGTTAGCTGATTGATCAAACTCAACAATTTGACTTGATTCACCTTCTTCATTTTCAAACCGGATTTGGATCGTATTTTTATCAACAGGAGCACGTCCGTAAACCGTAATAGACGACGTCCCTTCTGTCGTAAAATCAATTGAGTCATATGTTAACGAAACATTATTTCCGATTCCTTCTACCGTTTGACCCTTCAACTCAAAAGAATCTCCATAAATATGATCAGCATCAAGCGCCAAGTTCGTTTCAAATGCACGATTTTGCTTTTCAAAAGAAAAGCCTTTAATGTGCACCTTTTTATTTAACACAAAACAAAGCGACGTAATCCCTTTTAACTTCTTGTTCAACTTAAATGTTTCTTCTTGATACACATTCCACTTTGATGGCTTTTGGTAAACGACATCTGCTACTATCGAGCTCCCTTCTTCCTCAGGCATTCCTTCCCAAATTTGAATAGGATAGTCCTCACTCGACAAGGCGAATATCGGAATCGTTATCGTATCAGAGCCACTTTCGCCAAAGTCGATATCTCGAAAGCCGACTTGTGTTTGACCATCTCTACTTGTCGCTACACCTCGTTCGTTTCCATTTGTCACTTCACCTTGGCTATAATCATAAAGCCCTGCCGAAATAAATCCGTACGCATCTTTATAGGCAGTCCCTAGTCCTACTGCTTTCAGTTCTAATTGCGAGATAAGCTTCGTCTTTTCTGTCCCATTTTTGCTTGTACAGCGTATGCGAAATTCTCCATCCCCTAATGCAGTAACGTTCGCACGATGACCATTAGACTCTACCTTAGCTATGTTCGATTCACTACCGTTGTCTGTTACTACACTCCATTCCACCTCTTGATACGACGTATGTTCTGGATGCAGTATAGCCGTTACAGTCAGCTTTTTATTATTCGGATCTAACTGTTGGCCATCGTCGCTGACGATCTCTATTTTACGTAATGGAATTTCGTCATCATTACCCATTACAACAGGCATACGTTCATTTTCCATAAATGCTGAAACGCCTACCACATCTTCATCTGTTGCAATCGACTTTATCGTTATTTGTTCACTTTGTAACCCTTTTGAAGATACATTAATATGAACATCTCCTGGTTCTAGCTTTGCTGCAATGATCGCCATCAGCTTTCCACTAAATAACCGGCGACTTGTTCCTTTATATTGATCATAGTCCGTGCTATCACCATTATCGAGTCCGACTAACCGTCCGCTGCCAGATATCGTTACTTCAACACGGTTATTAGCATTTTCGACTCGGTTGCCATCTTTATCAATCATTGATATTTCCATAAAGGCCAAATCTGTCCCATTCGCTTTAAGCTGGTTCTTATCTAGCTCTAACCGAATGTCCTTTCCTTCTCCAAATGACCTTCTTATATCTGTTGCAATCACCTGATCCTGCTCATCATAGGCAACCGCTTTTAACTCACCTTCTTCATACGGGATCTTCCACCAACCGACAAGGTCCGTGCCATTTTCATGATCAATATGATGCGTCCCAACCGTTTCTCCATTAAATTGCAACTCAATTTTTGGAGCATTCGAGCAAACACGAACATCGATAATCTGACCTTTATTAAAATCCCAGTAAGAAGATGTGCACCATCGGTCTTGTTCGATAATCGGTCCATTCAGCTTGATAAATATAGTACGCATCCTTCTTAAACGTAGCTGTATCTATTTGCCCAAAGTATGAATTCTTCGTATGATATGGCGTCGGCTCACCAATATAATCAAAGCCCGTCCATAAAAATTGCCCTAACGAAAATGGCGTGTCTCTTTCTGCAATGATACACGCTTCAGCTGATTTAGCCCCCCAGCTCGTTGAACTATTCCCAAGAGAAGAGCACTGTTCATTGTCATCAGCTAAAATCGATTGCTCAAATGGAAAATGATAAACTCCCCGACTTTGCACAACCGAAGACGTTTCACTTCCATAAATAATCCAATCAGGGTACTCCTCATGGTGCTTCTCATAATATTTTTCTGCATAGTTATAGCCAGCAACTTTGACGATGTCAGCGCATTTCTGAGCATTTTCCCATGGCATGTAGTTTGAACCAATTGTCACATAGCCATTTTGTTTCGGATCAAATTCTTCTACATATTCCATGAACTGCTTTGTGATTTCCTGACCTCTTTCATCCGCATGAGTATCATAAATTTCATTCCCTATACTCCACATTATTAAGCTTGGATGATTGCGATCTCGTCTTACCCAACTCCTTACATCCTTATATGCCCAGTCTTTAAAGAAACGTGCATAATCGTATTTCGTCTTCGGTCTTTCCCACATATCAAACGCTTCAGAAACAACTAAAAATCCCATCTCATCTGCTAAGTTCATTAATTCTACAGCTGGCATATTATGAGCCGTACGTATTCCATTTACACCCATATCTTTCAAAATGACGAGTCTCCTTTTTAATGCCGTCTTATTGAAAGCCGCGCCTAATGCCCCTAAATCATGGTGCTCGCAAACACCATTTATTTTCACCTTTTCCCCGTTCACAAAGAGCCCATATTGTGAATCTAATTGAACAGTCCTAAATCCGACTGTAGTCGAAACCGCTTCCAATAGCTTCCCTTGACGGTTTTCATCAGCTAAAGAAAGCGTCGTTTCTAGCTCGTACAAGTTCGGTTCATTCACACTCCAAAGCTTTGGATTTACTACAAATAAACTCTGTTCATTTATTTGATTAGTTGACGACACTTGTTCAGCGGTCGTTGTGATCACCTTTCCCTTATACAACAATTGATGGGAAACGATAACGTCATTTGCCACCTTGAGCTCCGTTTCAACCTCAACTTTCCAACCGCCATCCATTTCACTAGTAGAAACATAAATTCCATCTGACTCGATGTAATGATCACTTCTTGATTTCAACCATACATTACGGTAAATGCCTGCACCTGAATACCACCTACTATTAGGTGCCTGAAAGACTACTTTGACAACGATTTCATTTTTACCATCTACAAGCGCATTTGTTATTTCGTATTCAAAGGAGGAATAGCCATTTTTCCACTCTCCGACAAATTGACCGTTTACATAGATTGAAGAATCCATATAAATTCCTTCAAAATACAGGAACATTTGTCGATTCCTTTGACAATGGAATGTTTTTCGATACCAACCAATACTCGTTTCATACAAGTTTGACGTATCGTAAATTAACCAATCATGAGGAAGATCAATAGGCTCAAATGAAAGGTTTTCATCCTCCGCTACATCTAAACGACTCTTGGCAAACTCCCAACCATCATTAAATAGAATTTGCTTATTCAGCATAACAATCAGCTCACTTTCTACAGCTTTAGACTGTACTTTTGTGCTTCGATTATTGTCCCTTTCACATTATCATTTAAACCTTTTCCTTATGAACTCTCCCATTCACCATACTAGTATGGTAGTTAAGATTGTCTTTTCATTATAAGGAACTTAATCTCTTATTTCAATAAAATATTCATAAATTACGATTATTATGTGCTATAACGATTAAGACTAGAACACGACAATAGTGTTTAATTGAGAATCGGAATGTAGAGAACGTAGCGGAAAAAAATATATGTAGTCTTCTGTGGGATGAAAAGAAGGACACCGAAAAGTTAAACATCAAACTTTTCAGTATCCTTTAAACACTTCTTTTTTCAATACTCTTATTTATCTAGCTTCAGCTTCGAAAGCGCATCTGCTAAAGCTGAATTCGTAAAATCACTTTCCTTTTGCTTTTTCATATATTGATTCACTTCTCGCTTTGACACTTTTTTATGTTGATTGTTTTTCCGTTTTTCTTGGAAGGTCGACATTTTTTCTCGATGACCACAAACGCAAGCAAACATTTGACCTTCTCCCTCACCCCATAGCTCCATCTTCTTTTTACAGTTAGGGCAACGGGCATTAGTCGTTTTGGAAATGTTTTTCTTATATCCACAGGCCGGATCCTGACATACACGTCGTTTCCCGTGCTTGTTTTCCAACTCAAGTAATAGTTTTCCACATTGTGGACAAGGGGTTCCTGTGACGTTATCATGCTTAAAGCTTTGTTTGCTCTGTTTAATTTCTGACACAATCGTTGTCGCATATTGCTTCATTTCTGCAATAAAGGCTGTTTTATTTAGCTTTCCTTTCGCAATTTGGTCAAGCTTTTGCTCCCACTGTGCCGTCAATGCCGGTGATTGTAGCTCACTTGGAACAAGCTCAAGTAGCTGCTTCCCTTTTTTCGTTATAACTAATTCCTTTCCGCGTTTTTCCATTAATTGTGTATTTAACAGCTTTTCAATAATATCGGCGCGCGTAGCTACTGTCCCTATTCCACCTGTTTCACCTAACGTCTTAACAAGGTCGGCACTTTCTTCTTCTAAAAAGGCTGCTGGCTTTTCCATCGCACTTAATAACGTCGCTTCCGAAAGCCTTGCAGGTGGTTTGGTTTGCCCTTTTTCTAGAGAAACCTTTTTAATAGCTAGCGTGTCACCTTTTGTCACCTGCGGCAGTATTGTCTTTTGCTCTTGGTCTTCCTGATCATTAACGACCTTCCATCCTATTGTTAATGGGCGTTGTCCTTTAGCCGTAAAACGTTCTTTAGCCGCTTCGGCTAAGATTGTCGTTTGTTCATATTCATAGGCAGGTAATAAATTAGCTAAAAAGCGTCTAACAATTAAACGATACAGTTTCGCTTCTTTATCTGGTAACGAAGCTGAGACAGCTGCTCAGTTGGAATAATCGCATGGTGGTCGCTCACCTTCTTATCATTGAAGCACGCTAAGCGGGATGAAAGCTTCTGCTGTTTCACTTGTACGACCGCTTTACGAAATGGCTGAATATCACAAGCTTTAATACGTTCTACGAGTGTATCGACAAGATCTGACGACAAAAAGCGTGAATCAGTACGCGGGTACGTAATGACCTTATGCTGCTCATATAAACGTTGTAGGCTCGAAAGTGTTTCTTTTGCAGAGTAGCCGTAACGCTGATTAGCCTCTCTCTGTAGCTCAGTTAAATCATAGAGAGCAGGAGCATAGGTCTTCTTCTTTTTCACATCAACATTCGTGATCACTAATGAGTTCTTCTCAACCTTCTGCTTAATAAGCTGAGACTTCTCTCTGTCAAACATTCGTTTTTCATTTGATTGTGCATGCTGCCACTGTAATGAAAATCCGTTACGAACCTCAATAAATAACTCTTCGTACGTCGTCGGTTTAAAGCTTTGAATATCACGCTCTCGTTTAGCGACCATCGCTAATGTTGGCGTTTGAACACGACCACATGATAATTGTGCACGATATTTCGTTGTTAACGCTCGTGTTCCGTTTATCCCAACATACCAATCAGCTTCCGCTCTAGCGACAGCCGAATCGTATAAACCTTCATACTCACGGCCATCCTTTAATCGTTGGAACCCTTCTTTAATCGCTCGATCGGTCACAGATGAAATCCATAAACGTTTAATCGGCTTTTTCACACGTGCCTTCTCTAAAATCCAACGAGCCACAAGCTCACCTTCACGTCCAGCATCGGTCGCGATAATAATCTGATTCACATCTTGACGATTCAACTGAGCTTGCACAGCACGATATTGTTTGCTCGTTTGCTTAATGATTTCAAGCTTCAGCTTTGGCAGCATCGGCAATGTCTCAAGCTTCCATGTCTTATATTGTTCTCCATATTTCTCTGGCTCAGCTAATGTGACTAAATGACCGAGCGCCCACGTCACAATATAACGGTCCCCTTCTATGTATCCATTCCCTTTCTTATGACATTTCAGCACACTTGCTATATCTCGTGCCACAGAAGGCTTTTCCGCTAAAACGACCATTTTACTCATGTAAACAACTCCAACTATTATTTATGTGATTCTATACCAATCTTACCATATTAACCGTTCCTACTATCGACCTCAAAATATTCGCCATAATGCAAAGAACATCGTTCATTGAATTCATGTTTACAATAGGGGCATTGGAACTTTGATGCCATGTACTCGTTGATCGACAATTCTGTTTGACACACTCCACATAGCACAGCCTTCTCATTGAATTGTTCTTTTTTCCAGATAGCCGGTTCATGATTCGCTAATTCAAGATGACATTTGATACACGCATAATACGTTTGACAGCATCGATGTTTAATCGCAATAACATCCTTCTCGGTATGATAATGCACACACCTTGTCTTTTGATCAACCATTACGCCTAACACATCTATTGAATCACTCAACACAACTCCCCTTCTTTCTTATTGTATGATGATTAATCCAGATTCGCATGTCTTCTTAAAATACTAATTTCTCTACTTAACTCATCTTCTACTCTCATTCGTATTTCTTCCATAATTTCTTCAGAATCAATATCCCATGCTACACCTTGCCCTAAATAATCATGCCATATTCGCTCTGCTTGTTCGTCAATAGGTGTTAAACGTGGCATCTCAATGTTTTCCATAATATCAAGATAGAGACGCTGAACCTGTTGTCCACCAAGAATCTCACTTTGCTGCTCTAACGTTTCAGGAACCTCTTGAGCTGGAATATAACTTGGAACGACACCGTATGTCCCATGCATAGAATGCTCGAAGGCAACATATTCCATAAAAGCCCACGCCGCTTGCTTATTCTCACTTGCGGACGGAATCGCTAAAATCGTACTACTGTCTAATGCATATACATCAAGGGGAAGTCTCGTTGCTTTCCATTTCCCTTCTTGCTCAGGAGCAATATCTCCTATTTGATATTCACCCCAGCTTCCTTGATAGAACATCGCAAATCGATCGTCTCGTAAAGCATCCTGTCCATTTGATTCATACAAATTATACCCTGGACTTAACCCTTCTTGTTGAATCACTTTCGCTAATTCAATAACCTCTTTAATATCTTGATCCATTCTAATGAAATTCATCTCTTGATCAAACAAACCGATATCTTTCGCTGTCAAGTCAACGATTTCTGTTACCCATTGCATCATCCACCGTCCATCCTGCTTAAGCGTCCTCGCCATTTCCAGCCATTGTTCTGGATCAGCCATATACTCTGCTAACGCCTCAGGTTCAGTTGGATATCCAAAGGACTCTAGTATATCCGGCCGATAGAAAGTGACAATTGGCGATGCCGATATCGTTAAGCCATATATCTTCTGTTCATTAAAAGATTGTCCAATAGCCCTAAAAGACTCATCTATATCTTGCTCATATTCCGTTAAGGTATAGGGAGGCTCAGCTAGATTTTCTAATCCTTCTAGGTCGATAAACTTAGAAAAATGAGTACTCTCAAAAACCATAATATCAGGAACATTTCCATACAATAGGGCCTGTAAGTAGGTATCTGCATAACTATCATAAGGGAATGATTCCACTTCAATTGAAACATTCGAATACCTTTTCGTAAAATCAGCAATCGAATACTCCCAACCGCTATCATAAAATGACCATAATGTTAATTGAACATCCTCCTCCATCCACGACTGAGATCTCTCATGATCTAATTCTTGCCCTATTTCATCATCAACCTGAAGTTCGCCTACACAACCGCTACACAGGAATAACACTATAAGCGCAACCATCCATTTCCTCATTATAATCCCTCTCATTTAATACAAAGTCCATTAAGAAAAACGCGATAGTGGCTTTTCTTATTAACGTTGTGTGGAGCCGTTACAACGGGGTTTAGTTTTGTGTAACGAACTCACCACTGAATCCCTAAATCGTTTCATATCTAAATCACTCATATGATTACACTTGCTTTCCTTTTAAGAAATTAATGATCTCTTGCTCGGGCAACGGTTTACAGTAGTAATAGCCTTGAAGTTCATGACAGCCTAATTCGTTTAGAATCTGACTTTCCTCTTTTGTTTCAATCCCTTCTGCTACAACATTTAATTGTAGTGTCTTAGCCAGATCAACAATCATTTTGACAACGGAAGCCTTTTTGCTATCATGGTGAATGTTTGTAATAAACTGTCGATCTAACTTCACTTCATTAATTGGTAAATGTAACAGTTGATTCAAGGAGGAATATCCAATTCCAAAATCATCAATAGAAACACTCACACCTAATTGTTGAATTTGATCCATTACTGAAATAATTCCTTTAAGATCCTTATTAAAAACACTCTCTGTTATTTCAATTTTCAAACGCGAAGGATCCAGCTTGGATTCTGCTAATGCTTGTTTTAAAATGTCTAGAATATGCTCCTGATGGAAATGTTTAGCTGAAATATTAACGGAAACAGCGATTGGATTATTTAATTCTCGTTCGATCTCCTTCGCTCTTTCGCATGCTTTAAATAATCCCCAACGGTCAATTTCATAAATAATACCTACTTCTTCAGCCACTCTAATAAACTTATTTGGAGGGACTGTTCCTAAAACAGGATGCTTCCATCTCATCAGTACTTCTAAACTTGTTATACAACCATTGTCAGCTGCTACTTTCGGCTGATAATACAATTCTAACTGATCATGCCGCAACGCATCTCTTAACCCATTTTCGATCAGCATTTTCTCTTCAAATTGTGACTGCATACTCTCATCAAAGAAGCGCATTGCCGTGCCTCCTTGGTCCTTAGAGCTATACATAGCCATATCTGCAAACTTAACAAGCGTATCAACATCTTTTCCGTTATCAGTACATACTCACCCCCATACTCGCACTAACATAGAGGGTCATATCCATCACATCGATCGGATCAATAAAGAGATCCTCTAGCTTTTTCGCTAATTGCCTTAAATCTTCATCTGAGACGGGATGAACAACAACTGTAAATTCATCACCGCCTAACCGAAACACTTTCACATTATCAGACACCGTTTCCTCAAGACGTTGAGCCACTTTTTTCAATAGCTCATCCCCAGCTACATGACCTAACGTATCATTAATTTGTTTGAATTGATTTAAATCGACAAATATAACCGCAAACCGATCTTCACCATACGTTTTTATCAATTCCTGTAAATACTGCTGAAAGTGCAAGCGATTAGGTAAACCTGTTAGCATATCATAATAGGCATATTGATGTAATGACTTCTCCGACTCTCTCAGCTGTGATGCCTGTTCCTTTAATTGCTCATTCATGTCCTCCTTTTCATTAAACATCGATACAAGCTTCGTCGACATATGTTTGAAATTCCGAACAAGTGAATGAAGTTCATATACCCTTGTATTCGGCCAATGTATCACGCTCTTTTGCTGTAATTTTCGCGGAAGTCCCGTCGTCGTTGCCGCTAAATTGTTTAAACGGCGAATTAACAAGCGGTTTAACAAATAAGCAATCCCCATAGCAAGAACGACAAACACAATAAACGTTTGAAATTGGTCGATATATGTATCAAACATTCTTTGTTGGAAATAAGATAAAGGGAATACGACAACAGCCGACAAATTGCTAACGTTTAAATCACGCCAATAAAGATAATAACCTTCTCCCCATCTCATTAATTCATTTTCTGATTCATACGGAATATACCGATAAAAGTAAGGCGAAATTTCCCTTTTTTCATACATCTCTTCATATTCTTTCGCAGAATGTATATCTCCACTTGATAGACCGCTCGCAATAATCACATCACTATCATTATCAAGAACAACAACGTTATACCATTCATCACCTGCATACTTTTGAATGATATCTTCTATGTAACCTCTTTGTACTGCCCCATGTAATTGTAATCGCCTTAAATCATCTTGACGCCAATTTAAAAGCTCCAGTTCAAAGCTATTAACGGTATTTACCGCAATTTGTCGCGCTTGCCCCTTCTCCAATTGATGGGAATGTAAGTTCGTAATACCGACAATAAGTAAAAAGGGAACAATAATCATCGTAATAGAAAAATGAAAAAGTATCTGATGAATATACATTTCTCCTCTTCGCTGATCACGGCGACTTGTCATCCATTTATGAAACGGAATATAGGCTAATAGAATGTCGGCTAGCAATGCATTTAATAATCCGTTCGTCACATTGATCATCGACTGAAAATAAAATACATTTTCAATATGTTGAACATACATCAAATGATAGATAAGAACGGAAAGCGGCCCGCCGACAAAAACCCAAAATAATAAGTCCCAAAAAACAAGGTTACCCCGCTTCATAAATGTCGCTAGAACACTTACACAAATAATCTCCAAAATAAAAACAATATCGAATACTGACGTTTGAAAAAATAAAACGAATAGAAAATGGATTATTACCGCGGAAATAATCGCTTTTTGTACACCATATAATCTTAAAATTAAAAACAACCCTACACTCGCTAAACTAATCGTAACACCTAACATAAAGGGGAGGTTGTACAATTTCAATATAAAAGTAATAATAAACAACAGTGAAAAATTTACATAATGCCCTAACGAATGGGGAAGGAATTGCTTTATATTCATAGTTGTACCTCCATTCCCTATATCCATCTAGATTAATAGTACCTAATAACTAGTTAATATTCAATCTAACTAGTTAATATTGTTGTATAGGTTCAAAAAAAATAATAAAGACCTATTAACAAAGCACCCTTTGATCATTCAGGTCTTCATTAACAGGTCAAATACGTTACTTATTTAATTCACCATCAGAGCTTGTTAGTACTTTATACAATTCTGGTCGTCTATCACGAAACAGTCCCCATTCTGCTCGTAATAAGTCAAGCTGATCCAAATCAAACTCTTCTACTAATATTGACTCATCAGTTCGATTCGCCTCTTTTAGCTTTTCCCCTTGTGGACCAACGATAAAGGACGACCCGTAAAAGGTAATGGAAGAATCCTCTTCTTGCTCCACTCCGATACGATTGGATGCAATGACAGGGACAAGGTTACATGCAGCATGTCCACGCATACACATTTGCCAATGATCCTTTGAATCAATCGACGAATCATACGGTTCTGATCCGATAGCCGTTGGGTAAAATAATAATTCTGCACCCATTAGCACCATACTTCTAGCCGCCTCTGGGAACCATTGATCCCAGCAAATTCCTACACCTATTTTCCCATAAGCCGTTTCCCATACTTTAAACCCTGTATCACCTGGGTTAAAATAAAATTTCTCTTCATAACCGGGACCATCAGGGATATGGCTTTTTCGATAAATACCTAATAAACTCCCATTAGCATCAATAACAGCTAATGAATTGTAGCGAGCATTGTTCTTTCGTTCGAAGAAGCTTATCGGCAAAACAAGCTTTAGTTCCTTTGCCACCTTTTGAAAATGGCGAATCGCCAAATTTTGTTCAACCGTCGTAGCTAGTTGGTAATAGTCGACCTTTTCCTTTTGGCAGAAGTACGGTGTTTCAAATAATTCCTGAAGAAGAATGATTTGTGCACCTTGGCTAGCAGCTTCCCTGACTAGACGTTCCGCTTTTGTAATGTTTTCTTGAATATGCTGTGTGCAACTCATCTGCGTTGCTGCTACAATCACTTTTCTCACCTTAGCTTCACCCCTTTATCAAGGTCACTAAAAAAGTTAAAAGCCAAACTTTTTCAGTCCATTTATCATTTGTTGGGTTGTACAATGGACATTTCCACCTTCCTTTATAATGGCACGCCCATCCACGGTTCGCACACTTCTTGTCGGAAATGTCTTTTGCAGTATCACCTGCGCTTGACGATCAGTATCTGTCGCTTCTCCTCCAAACACGGGTAAAATAATTCCATTGTTAACAAAGTAAAAATTAATATAACTTAATGTTAGACGTTGGCCATTAACATAAGCTGCAGGTGGTTGTTCAATCTCAATCACCTCAAGTTTTCGCCCCTGTGCATCATGTTCGTCTTTTAAAATCGCCATATTCTCCTGTGTAATGTCGTAATTTTCATCTTGAAGGTCGTTACATACTTGCATCATTACCTTCCCAGGTGCAGCAAAGCAAGCAATGTTATCAACATGACCATCTGTTTCATCACCACTTAGGCCACGCTTTAACCAAATAATCTTTTCAATTCCTAGCACGCGCTTTAACGTGCCTTCAATTTCCGCTTTCGTAAGATGTGGATTACGATTTCGATTTAACAGGCACTCTTCTGTTGTAATCAATGTCCCTTCACCGTCAACGTGGATCGATCCACCTTCCATGACAAGAGGAACATCAAGCTGATCTATACCAAAGTGAGTCAAAATATGCCCAGCAACCTCATTATCTAAATCATATGGGGTATATTTCTCCCCCCAAGCATTAAATTTCCAATTCATACCAAATATTTGATTATGCTCATCCCTTACAAACGTCGGCCCATTGTCTCGAAGCCACGCGTCATCATGCTCCAATGCAATGATATCAATTTGATCATTATGGAAATGTTCACGGACTTTCTCAAGCTCTAAAGGGTGAGCTAACACAGTAACCGGCTCAAATTCTGCAATCGCATCAATGATTTCTCTATAGCCATCCATAACCTTCTTATAATCACTCGGATAAACCATTGATTCTCGAACTGGCCATGAAATGAGTGTACGCGCATGTGTCTCCCATTCTGGCGGCATGAAATATCGTTTACTCATCTTATCCATCTCTTTCTCAGTCAAAATACTTGCAAGCAACATCTTACCTCAAAATAATAAACGATACAATAAGGAATACATGCCAATCTTACTCTCATCGGTTTCTTCTTTAACACTCATCTTCTAACGCTACCGTTGCCCCACTATTTGCTGAATGTAAAGCTGCTTCTGTCACTTTAAAGGTCTTGTAAGCATCTTCATAGCTTGATAGAATGCGTGATCGATCCCCTGTTTGAACCGCATAAATAAACGCTTCACTTTCCCGTTTATACGGATTGCACGTATTATCGTGCTCGTGAACATGTTCACCTATACACTCCTTTAAACGTTCAGGTGTCCACTCTAAAATCCCTTCACTCGTATATATCGATAGAGCGACATCAGACAAGTTCCCTGGAACGATACACGTATTTATAATCGTGGCAACACTACCATTTTCAAGTGTTAATATGACAGATCCAACATCGGCAACGGAGACACCGTCGTACTTTTTGTCCATCGCTCGTGTTGCATAAGACGCATAAACTTCCTTCACTTCTCCAGCAACATACCTTAAAAGATCTACGATATGAGTCGTTTGTTCGATAAATTGACCGCCAGAACGCTTTTGGTCTCGCCACCAAGCCACCTCTGGCATACTTCCGATCCATCTTCCTGTCGCCATCCCTATGGTTTTGGCTTGTAAGTATTCCTTCATATGTATAACGGTCTCCTGATAACGAAAGTGGTAGCCCACCGATGTAATCAGATTGTATCGCTTGACTTGCTCTTCAATTCGCTGAGGCTCTTCACCTTTTACTCCTAACGGCTTTTCAACGAAAAATGGTATCTTGCGGTCAATCGCCCTCTGTTCAATTTCGCCATGAGCAAATGGTGGCACACATATATAAAGAGCGTCGATCTCCTCTTCAGCGAGCATCTGATCTATGTTTTCATAAGGTGTAGCATTAAATTCCTGAGCAATAGAAGCTGCTTTTTTCATACTCGTCCCACAAAAAGCCTTAACACAAACGTCATTCATTTCTGCTAAAATTTCCGCATGCATTCGACTAAATCCACCAGTACCTACAATTGCTACATTTACATTCATTGTCATTTCCACCCTTCAGGATCATTTAGCTATAGGATCATCTTAACAGACCTTAACAGCAAATGGATGATATCGTTTACAAATATCCTTATATGTATGGTTACTCATCGATCATTCCTATAAATAAGAAGCACTATGTATAGAAATGATAACGAGCAAACCTTTTAATGCAGGATTATCCGTTATAATTCAGTCTCCATAATCGTTGAAATTTCGTCAAAACCTAAACGTTTGTAGAGTTCCTTAGCTCGATTGTTCGCAAACACGTTAAGATGCGCTGTTCGGTATCCTCTTTGCCGAAACTCACCTAGTGCCGCTCTCATTAACATCTCTCCATAGCCTTTCTTCCGATAACGCGGTAAGACATATAACTCAAAGACCATAGCACTCACAACATTTTTAAATGGTGCCAGCGTCTCCCCAATGACGATCCATCCACAAACTCCGTCACGATCGAGTACCCAATATTCACAAGGTCCATATTCATTCATCGGTGTACTCGTTTGCAAATAGCCTAAGGTCGCCTCCTTTTGAACCGTCTCACCATATTCTTTAATACGCATTCGCTCGTAATCAGTTGCCCTACGTATAACCATGACAAATACCCCTCTCCTCTTGTTGATTTACCTTATTCAATCAAGAACAGAGATGTTAGCGTCTTTTTTTAATCTTGCTCAAGAACATGTTATGATAGTATTAAAGATTTCGATAGGGTGGGGTTCTATGAATTGGGTATCTGCTTCAGAGAAAAGAAGTTTCCTAAGGTGGTTTCTAGATCAGCACCAGTTAAAGCATAAAGACGCACGAATGCTACTGGATCACATCATAAAAAAGCATCACATTCTTGAAAATGTCACATTTACAGAAACCATTCAGCAACGGGAGCGTACGATAGTTATTTCGAGTACTAGCTCAGACGAGGTCGGTTTTGTATATTATTACCACAATCAAAAGACAGAGGATGTATCCAAAGCACTCGGAGATTTATTAGCCAATCCCGCCGACAAAATCTATTTAATTCTCCATTTCTACGGAAAACAATCGAATCAACGTTACGTACAGTTAGTCGAAACACCGAGGAAAGATTCCTTTAAGCGATACAAGCAATTTAAACAAGATAGTAATGAAGTTGACGCACTCATTGAGTTAACCATGTTAAAGAATCAAATTAATGAAGCACTCGACAATCGTGATGAAGCTCGTTTTCGCGCACTCGTAAAAAGGCTAGAAGCATTACAAAAGCAAACGGAATTCCAACGATAAGAGCGAGAGACTGAAACACTCGGTCTCCTCACAAATTTCAATACCTTAGGCAAGATCCGTAACTTTTGCATGTTTAAAAGCCTGATTCGAGCCGTCATGAACACTCGAAACAAGCAAAGAGGCTGGGACAAAAGTATTTTCATTAGTGAGATACCGAACAAATCTAGAGTGGAGCACATTCACCGCTCCTGAAATATACTTCGCTACGTTATCTAAATGGTTCGGATTCTCAGCTAAACACTTTTGTTTTGTCCTAGCCTCTTTATCTCAAGCTATTAATTTGCAACCGAACGTTTTCTAATTAAAATTGCTAACCCTCCAGCAAATATTAACAGCAAACCTGCTAGTAAAATGCTATAAATATTTGTTGCTGTATTCGGTAGTTCATCTTCCGAATCACCTTTAACGACTTCAAGCTCTTTGTCATCTATAGTCTTTTCACCCGGATCTCCTTCCGATGGTTTAGGAGTTTCACCAGACTTACCTTTCGAACCTCCATTATCATGATCATCTTCGTCCGTACCTTCTTTTTTCTTACCTGGGTCAGGATCCGGGTCGGGATCTACTTCAGGATCTGGATCTATACCAGGATCGGGGTCAACTTCAGGATCTTCTCCACTCCCATTGTCAGCTTCTTCTGGAAGCTCATCTAAGCTTGTTACAATGGCAACATAGTCAATGTAAGCATTCGTTGTTCCTTCAGATCCAGTAGGACCGATAAATTCAATCCCAATTTCTTGGATAGACTCTCTCGAATTTAGTTCACTTATATCATAAATAATTTGGGAATATCCATCTCTATTAATCTCTTGCTCACCAGAATCAGACCAGCTCCAGTCACCGCCAGATTTCACAAATAGCTTTCCTAACAATGCCTCATCAGCTATCGTCCCTGATTCATCATGTGTTACATTTGCCACAATGTAACGATAATCAGTTAAATTGTAACCAGATGTCTTCTGAACCTCCGACGTGATGCCGTCACCTAACTGCACAACAGCTTTCATATGACCATCTACAATTTGAGCCTGCGAACCACTCCATCCTTCTAGGTCTGTTTCAAACTGATATATTATAGGCTCTACTTCCTTATCCTCCGAATCTGGCGCTTCAGGTACTTCTGCTGCATTTTCATCATATACAGCTCGTAAGTCATCAAAATAAAGCACTCCTTCACCTTGACCTCCACCTACATAAAGAGCAAACTGGCTCACTCTCTCCAAACGGCTTTGATCAATTATAGCTGTTTGATTGGATTCCCATCCAGCAGGTGCAAAGTCACCAAAAGGTATACGAACCATCCCTTCATAAGGCTCGTCCAATTCCACGTTATATTCAAAGCTCACGCCACCTATTTGAATTTGCACCGTTAAATGATGCTCTGTGCCATCATGTTTTAGCCAAAACTCAAACGCATTCGCACCCGTCCAATTAACAGGTCCAAGAGATGTTTGTCTCCCTGCGTAACCCATACTACCGATCGTATAATCGTACTCTAACCCATATTCACCATTATTCTTATACTCAGAAGAGAGTCTTAATGTAATCGGGTCACCATTGCTTGAATAATTACGATGTAGCAGGGCATCATCACCCAAATACCCTTCGAAATCATCAACCAGCCATGGATCTAACGGCGTCTGAACATACGCATTTAAAAGCTCAACATTATCAATATAGAAAGCATCTAACATATTTAATTGACTACCAATTAACGAAAATGCAATTGACTCAGCTTGACCAGCACCCGTTACATCAATCGAAACCGGAAAATGCTTATACTGGGTACCACCAATCTCTACATCTTCTAACTCGCCTAACGAATGGCGATCTGTGGCAAACTTCGTCTCCCAATCAGGAGGTAATTGTACGGAAGCCTCCACATCCCCTTCACCAGCAGTAGTAGGAATAAACGCATCAAACTTCAGCCTCGTTACGTGAGCAAGTTCCTCCCCAAGCCCGTCTAACTCAAGCTTTAATTCCTGCCACGTCTCATCAACCGGCATTCCATCGACTTCAAACTTTAACATACCGTTCCCATCCACAACCGCATGTGACAATTGACTATCTAAGTCTTCCGGCCAAGTACCATTGCTTTTCACTCCATCAAGACCTTCATCAAACGTTAGCTTCTTAATCGATATTTCTGGCACTTGAAGATAAAGCCTTACTTCCTCGGAAACGATTAACTCGTCTCCAGAATGGTAGTTAATAACGATATCTACAGAGCTCCATTCTTAGGAGCAGTAGGAATATAATCAGCAGAGTAATACCCATTTTCATCTAAAGTCATCTCATAGACTTCTTCAGAACCCGCCACTTGATACGTAACGGACGGATCCTCATCGTTAACTACTTTCGCTCGTAAGACAACAGACGAGCCTGTTATATATGTACCTGTCGTAGGGGAAACAACATACATAAATGGCTCATGATCCGCAACAATATAACTCTCATTACGATTGTAAACACTTTCATTTATATCTTCACGAAATGCTGAGTATTCATCTTCATAAAACTGTACAAAGTCAGGTAATAACTCATGATCTCCACCTAAATCCCCATTCACATCACGATACGGAACAAATATATTATTAGGCCACCCAAAGTTAGCCCACGTTAGCATGTAGGATATGTTTCGCGCATCTTCATCTGCTTTTATCGCATTTAACACACGTGTATACCAATCTAACGCATCACCCGTTTGACTCATCCCTTCAGCGCTGTATCCAAATTCAGTAAAGGCTGATACCTTCCCTCTTTCCTCTGCTAATTTCGAGATCATCGCTAAATCTTTTACCATTCCAGATAACCAAGCGTCTGACCCCGCATTTGACTTACTATCATAATTATCAATACCTAAGATATCGACATAATTATCACCTGGGTACGTTTCTAAATATCGATCTAGATCGCCAGCAGGACCCGCACCAGGGGAGAATCCATATAAAAAGTTATGAACACCCTTTGCATCTCTTAAGTATTCGACTGTATATCGAAAAATCGCTTTGTATTGCTCAGGAGTTGTTGTGCTCGCACCCCACCAAAACCACGAACCTGTTTGCTCATGGAATGGACGGAAGATAACCGGAATAGGCTCTCCATTATCATCAACTAATTCATGTGCTAGGGCAGCAATATTATCTAGCCAAGCGTTAAATTCATTGTGCTTGGAGCCACCTGGCAATATTTCTTGAACGACGTTACCATCCGTATCGCCATAGTAATGACCGGTAACAAAGTTATCCGGATGCATACTTAATGTGATGATCCCTCCTAATTCATGTGCCACTTTCATCGATTCTGCTGTATTTAAAATTCGTTGCTCTTGACTTTCCACATCTGTACCTGGCTTTTCACGACCATCCAAGCTGTTCGTATCCCACCCAAAACAGCTGGATAATCACCTACTGCATTCTTCACCTCCGACTCAGTTGAACCAATTCGATTTCCTTCACCTGTCAGAGTCAACCCTTCATCTGTTGCATGCTGTTGCCCGAACAACACTTGCTCACCACTCACGTCTTGAAGAAACGCAAACAATTCCTTCGTATAGCGTGTCGCATTCGGATCAGATAAATTTAGCACTCTCTCATTAGTAGAAGCGCTTTCAGAAAATGCCGTTGATGTCGTAGGTAACAACAATAGTAAGGCCAATAGTACAAGTACACACTTTCTTAATATATCCACAACAAAACCTCCTCCATAATTTATCTAATGTACAAACACCTTCCAAATGTAAGCGCTTGATAAAAACTATTATACTTAAATTAATTTATAATTCAATATTTTTTTACTTAATTATTTATATTTTATTAAGTATAAAATAAACAAAACAATAAAAAAAGTGATGATTCCTCCATTAAAAACGTTCATTTTCTTAATTATCTTTTATTCAGCAAAAGTAAAAACGAACTTAGAAAATAATATATTAACTTATCGTTTAGGTTCTAGGATATGAAAAAGTGCTTCAAAGTATATATTCTTGAAGCACCTTGCAATTATTATACTAGCCTTTTCCTCATATACAAATAAGCGAATCCTCCCAACAAAATCATCGCCGAACCAAGCAACAGTAACATATACAGATTAGTAGATGTCTTAGGTAAAACTTTACCTGAGCTCTCATTAGACGATTCTCCAGTCGCTTGTTTCTCACCATTGTCAGGAGACTTTTCTTGAAGACGATCCTCATCTCCGTTTACTTCTTCTTCATTTTCTAGTTGACCACCTCCATTACCTGGTGGGTCTTCTTCGTTACCCGATTGGTCTCCTCCATTGACTGGAGGCTCTTCTTCGTTACTAGGTTGGTCTCCTTCATCACCTGGGGGTTCTTCCTCGTTACTAGGTTGATCTTCTTCATTTCCTGGCGGTTCTTCCTCGTTACTAGGTTGATCTTCTTCATTTCCTGGCGGTTCTTCCTCGTTACTAGGTTGATCTTCTTCATTTCCTGGCGGCTCTTCTTCAACAACCTGACTAGAAATCATAGCAAAATAAGTAACAAACACCTGCTCCTGACCACCTTGATGTTGTACAGTCAATTGGTAAGCATTTGTTAAATCAATATTTGAGAACAAATAGGTGCGACCACCTTCATCACTGGAAGCAACCGCTTCTCCATCCTTTTGACTGACTAGCTCAACTTGAGTTGTTTCTTCTCGTCGTGTCACTTCAAGATCAATCGTTCCATCCTCGTCGACATTCATATAAATAGAATCAACGTAATCTGCTAGCTCCTCACTTATATCGGCTAATTGCAGCTCATATTGACCAGCTTCTAATTGCTTTTTACTCAAAAACTCAGTGATTGCCTCATCCAAACGTTCATAAGCTTCGGCAATTTCCGGTCTAGTCGCTGCAAGATTACTCGATACTCGCCCTGCTTGTTCCATTGCACTTTGTAAGTTTTCTTGCACATCATGGTCCGCATCAAATTGACCATTTGCTGTGCCAATTTCTGCTGTTTCATTAAAGGCTTCAGCTAATAAGAATAACTCTTCTAATTCATTTAGCTGACTCACATTAAAGCTCAAATAAACCTCTTTTTCCACACCTTCATCGCTATACCTTAAAAAGGTTAATCCTTGCCAAACACTGTCGTCTGCATTCGCATGCCTAACACTCGCTTGATACCAGATAATTTCTTCTGTTTCTTTACGTACAAATGGTATTGGGGCAACAAACGTTTCTCTAACCTCACCATTAGCAGGAGCCATTGATGAACGAATATCTAAATCATCAGACATTCCTACTACAGGAATATTCACCCAAGCTTGGTGAGTTCCAAATTGTTCTAATATAGCTACCTCTTCACCAAAGTCTCCAGTGTGTTCAGACAATGCTGCATCTTCCTCCATTGAATCTAATACGATAAAACGTAAAGTGCCTGTCTCAAAGTACTGATCTCTCTTCACAGAATCCATAGCTACTTGCAAATTATTAGACACAGCTTCAACTTCAGCTTGTGACGCACTTGGATCATTAACGACATTTTTAGCATTCGTTAATCGATTATTGATTTGAGACGTACTATACGTATGCTCGCCATCAGAGATCACATTAGGAATGAATGTGCCACTCGGTGGGATCGCTTCAAATAGCGCCTCTGCTTCAGCGATCAAATCGATTAATGATGTTTTGTCAGCTTCAACTTCAATCGGAAGTGTGCTCGTATCAATTTCTAGTTGCACATTATACCAATAATCATACACTCCACCAGGAAATCCAGGGACACCTTCCATATACACATGAATTAAGATATCTGGTGCCTTTGTTACCTCTTCCAACTCATACCGAACGACATAATTTCCATTCTCGTCAGCTTGATCAACTAAACTCGGCTCCACTTCCTGATAACCATCCATACCGGTTATATCAGCACCAGAAATCGTTGCCTTCGGATAGCCTGGTAGCCTGAAGCCAATATAAGGAATATACCCTTCATTTTCAGCCGTTATCTCATGCTCGAAGAAAATTTGCTCCGCTTCCACAATAAATCTGCCTGTATTCTCGACGTATAAATACCCATGCGCAGCAGATGTTTCTGATGATCCATCCTTTAAATATCGGTAGTCTGCTTCATATACTCCATCTGGTAAGTCGCTTTTCTCAGCGTATGTAGTCGCTACTCCGGGAAGTAGTTGTGAAATGAGCAGCATCACAATTATAAAACTAGCAAATGACTTTTGCTTCAATGTGCTCCCTCTCCTTATAAAAAGTGTCATTGAAAAATGAGCGATATGATAGAGGGTGTTGACCTTTTGAAACACCCTCTCGTGCAATGAACAAAGCTACACCTTTAAATATCTTGAGAGGTGCAACTCCCTCCTCTCAAGATACCTAGCAGACATTGCTATCTCTGCTCATTACTTCTCATTAAATTATAGCCATTCAATAAAGAGCGTCATAAAACCACTATGCGGTCCTGCATTTACATATAATTGAATTTCTAAGTTGTCCAAATTGGCGATATCAAATGTAAATTGAACATTTCCATCTCCATCAACAGCACGATCAGCTGCAACAAAGCTACTTCCGTCCCAAACTAATAAATCACCTAAAATCGTAGCATCCTCTAACGTAATTGTTACCGTTGAACCACCATTAAATATTGCATCTCCAACAATAAATGAACTAGCATGAGCTGAATAATTCTCATTATCATCTAAAAATTGATAATTGTATGATGCTGCAGAGCTAGGAGTCGCTAGAGCTAAAGTCAATAAAAGCATCACAAAAAACAAGGCAACAGCATTCTTCATAGATACGGTAGATTTAATCATTTACAAACATCCCTTTCGATTTTAAGATTAATTTTTCATACGTCTTAAATAACTAAAGCTTGGACATTGATTAACCACAACGAACCTAACACAAACCTTGTTCATACAGGTGGGCTTCTCAAATGACTGATCTCCTTTCTTTTATGTGACCATTGCAGATAAACCATCAATGATAATGAAAATTATTATCAATTAATGTTGGTTAAAAAAGCGAGCTGAAAGCACGCTTTAAACGTTAATGAAAATCATTATCATTATAACTTTAAAAAAATAGCCTTTCTGCATTGGAAAGGTATCTTGCTGTTGAAATCTATAATCCTTTCAAAAATAAAATACCATTAATACCCATTGGTGTCAATAGAAAGTGTCGTTATTTATCTACACTCATACACCTCTAACAAACTGAAGCTCCTTTGCCCCAGGTAATACTTGATCTCCCCTAATTAATGACCCATCAATATCAATGATTTCATCTATGCTCCTCCTATCCTTGTATATATTTTAATAAAATGACATATAGTAACTGTTGATTTCATCCGTAAAAAAGGAGTGTTTCGATGAAAAATAACATTTCAAGTACACAAACTCAAAATTCAATTTCACAAGCACAGCAATCAATTGAGCATGCTCATCACGCAATTAGACAGGCACAATCACACCCTAATCCCGAAACGATTGAACACGCTCAAAACTCATTAGCGAAGGCTGAGCATTCAGTACAGCAGGCTGCCAATATTGATAATGAAGCCGCTTACCAACTTCTTCGCGAAGACCTAGCTCAGGAAATCGAAGCCCTGCAGCAGCTAAAGTCTCATTAAGAAAAGCATGAAACGAGCAAAGCCTATCGCCACCTGGATTGGGCGTCTTCATTAATAGTGAAAAAAGGTATGAGTGGCGTTACAATCTCATACCTTTTACCCTTCCTTATGTTGTCAACACTTCAATTGGGAAGCCAATAAATAACCCTGTTTCAATAACGCCTGGAATCGCTTTAATATCTCGCTCATATGTAACAGGTATTTCATCAAAATGAACATCTAAAATCAAGTTTCCCGCTTCTGTAATAACAGGTCCATCTTTACCAACAGCCATCCGTAACGTAATCTCAGTCGCATCTAATCCTTCAAGCTCTGTTTCAACTAAGTGTAGAGCACGTGGATCAACCTCAACTGGGACTGGGAATTTCTCCCCTAACCTCGATACAAACTTAGATTGATCGACTAATATGTAATTTTCCGTACAAGCCTTCATCACAATTTTCTCAGCAAACATCGCTCCTCCGCGACCTTTAATCAGGCTTTTCTTTGGATCAACCTCATCTGCACCATCAAAAGACCAATCTGGACGAGCATTAAGAAGTGTTGTCGTTGGCAAGCCTAATGTCGAACATGCCATCGACACTTCTTGCGAGGTTGGAATTCCAACAACATTCAGCTTTTCCTCGCGAACCTTTTTACTTATCGCTTGTAATGCTAAAAAGAAGTTGAGCCTGAACCAATTCCGATTACGTCGCCTTCCTTTACACGTTCTGCGACCTTATCGGCAACCTTTTGCTTCGCTTCCAAGTTCGAAATTTTGGCTGACCATTGAAGCTGAGTCGCTAATTTATTTTCCCAAATCACTGTAATCCCTCATTTCACGTCTTGTTATACGTACAACTTACAAATAGTATAACACAATTAGCATAGAGGAAAGCGTTCACTCGATAAATTCTTCTTTGAGTTTTGCCTACACCCTCTATGCTTTTCCCACATGTCTCCCTCGAATTTTATACTTTCTTATTTGCGGATAGTCGTAGTAATGAAAGAACTAATCAACATATTAAAGAATTCCTATTAACATCATTTGTAATTGAAATGACGGACAGATATGATAGTTTGAGGTTATCACAATTTAATATGTAGCCCTTAATCATTGAAAAGAAAGGAAAATAATAATGGATTGGAATGACAATTACTTAGAACGAGAAAAAACTAAACTCTTAACTAAAATTGGTTGTTTATTTGGTGTAGTCATTTTAGGTCTATTGGCTATTTTAGTAGTAGTTTGGTATATCTCAAATACTCAAGAAACACAGTTAAAGGTAAGCCATTCTCCAAACAATATAAACTCAATCGAAATTGTTAAGAAAAACGATTTTCCCGACCCTACCCTTAGAATTAATTACGATAATAGGAGTATTATGAAAACAAAAATACCAGACAAAATATCTGTCGAATGGGAAGATGATTATAAAGCTATCGTCATCCTCACAAAGAAAGGAAGAGAAACAGATATTGTTAATATAGAGTTTGCGGTAAATCCAAACACAGAGGAATAAACCATAAACAAATTTAAGAATAAGAAGACTAATTCACAGGAACCCCTCATTTGTTAGGGTTTCCTCTAATTTTGTTTCATGATCAACAATAAACTTTAACAGAGCCTATTTTTTAAAAAGTTCAAGGGCACAGAAAACATGTTGATGTTTATCTACATATATTTCGTTCTGTCTGAATAGGCATGACAATCGCTAATATACTAAGAAAAAGCAGCATAAAGGGGGACATACGATGAATACTCGAATCGAAAAGGATACAATTGGTGAAATCTCCGTACAAGCGGATAAATATTGGAAGTCCCAAACACAAAGGAGTTTAGAAAATTTTAATATCGGTAGTGAAATGATGCCACTTGAACTCATTTATGCTTACTCGATTGTTAAGGAAAGTGCAGCACAAGTCAACCATTCACTAGGATTACTAACAAAAGAAAAAATGAAAGCAATCTGTGACGTAACGACTAAAATACGAGCAGGAGAGCTTGATGAGCATTTCCCATTAAAGGTGTGGCAAACAGGTAGTGGGACTCAAACGAACATGAACGTCAATGAAGTCATCTCCTATTGTGGGAATGAATGGTTAAAGCAGCAGGGATACAATGAATCCATTCATGCTAATGATGATGTTAACCAATCACAAAGCTCAAACGATACCTTTCCAACAGCGATGCACATTGCAATCTATACGAAAATTCAACAACAGTTACTCCCAGAATTAGAAAGGTTCAAGCAAACACTTTCCAAGCAAGCAAAAGCCTTTCAATCACTGATTAAAATCGGACGCACGCATTTGCAAGATGCTACACCGTTAACACTCGGACAAGAAATTAGCGGCTGGCATCGGATGGTGGAAAAAGACGCGCATATGATTCAAACAAGTTCTAAAAGCTTACTCGAGCTTGCTATTGGCGGAACGGCTGTCGGAACAGGAATCAATGCACACCAAACGTTTGGCGAAAAAGTAGCTGAACGCATTGCGACTACCTCGGGGTACGATTTCCAAACAGCCATAAATAAATTCCAAGCCTTAACGAGCCACGATGAGCTTGTTTACACTCACGGTGCACTTAAGGCTCTAGCAACAGACTTAATGAAAATAGCCAATGACGTCAGATGGCTTGCCAGTGGACCACGCTCAGGAATTGGCGAGATTACGATTCCAGCAAATGAACCAGGAAGCTCCATTATGCCTGGGAAAGTCAATCCTACGCAAAGCGAGGCACTTACTATGATCGTTTGCCAAGTAATGGGCAATGATGCCGCGATTAGCTTCGCTGCGAGTCAAGGGAACTTTGAGCTTAATGTATTTAAACCAGTCATTGCTTACAACATGCTACAATCCATTCAGCTATTGAGCGATGGCCTGCGCTCCTTTCATGACAAATGTCTCATAGGAATAAAACCGAATGAGGAAAGAATAAAAGAATTGGTCGATCAGTCTCTCATGCTCGTAACAGCACTCAATCCACATATTGGTTATGAAAACGCAGCAACGATTGCAAAACTAGCCCATACCGAAGGACTATCATTGAAAGAAGCCGCGATTAAAAGCGGACACCTTACAGCTAAGCAATATGATCAATACGTCAATCCTGAAAAAATGGTCTAAGAAAAACGCGATAGCGTCTTTTTCTTAATACAAAGAGGGAATCCTCATTCCGCTAAATCGGGGAACCTATGCTTCCTGAGAAAAAAAGGATTCCTCATTCCGCTATATGAGCTAAATGAGTCCAAAAGGAGCCATAAAAGCCAACATAGAGGAATCAGGAACCGTAAAAACATGAAAAATTGAAATAGCGGAAAAATAGAGGAATGAGGAACCGCGTACAGCACGCGATCTATACGGCAAGGCTATAACTTCGCCTCCACCACACTCGTATCACGCTCAAACGCATTCTCTTCAATTTCAAACCCAAGGTCACGAACCATGTCATAATCCGCAAGGTTCGGCTGCCCTTGCGTTGTTAAATAATCACCAACAAAGATTGAATTAGCAATGAACAGACCCATCGACTGCAATGAACGCAGATTGACCTCACGTCCACCTGAGATTCGTATTTCCTTCGTAGGATTTATAAAGCGAAACAGTGCCAAAATTTTCAAGCATTGCATCGGAGTAAGCTCATCTTTATTAGCAAACTTTGTCCCTTCAATTGCATGAAGGAAGTTAACCGGTATGCTATCAGCATCCAATTCCCTTAACGCAAAAGCCATATCAACAATGTCCTCATCTGTCTCACCCATCCCACAAATCACACCAGAGCACGGGGAGATTCCGTGTTTTTTCATCGTTTCCAACGTTTCAACACGTTGATCGTATGTATGTGTTGTGACAACTTCACTATGATAACGCTCACTCGTATTAATATTATGATTGTAACGATCGACACCACTTTGCTTAAGCTTAATTGTCTGATCTTCGGTAGCTAAGCCTAAACAAGCACAAATTTTCAAATGGGGGTGTTCTCTCTTAATTTCCTCAACTGCACCCGATATCCGATCGACTTCTCGATTCGTCGGTCTTCTCCCGCTCATCACAATACAGTAGGTTCCTATTTTTCCACGGGCAGCTGTTTTAGCCCCTTCTACAATCGTTTCTTCATCGACGAGGGCATATGTATCACAATCACTCGTTGCTTTAAACGACTGCGAACAATACCCACAATCTTCAGGACAAAGACCGCTTTTGGCATTTAAAATCATATTCAATTTTACTTTTTTTCCATAGTAATAATGTCGAATACGATACGCCTCATGAACAAGCGCGATAACTTCTGTATCAGACGTTCTTAAAACAGATAACGCTTCTTCTTTTGTTAACAAATATCCATTAATAATTTTTTCAGAAATTTGACTCCAACGCATAAAAAACCTCCTATTGTTAACCTTAGATTCATTATAAGTTAACAATAAGAGAAGTGGAAGAGTCTTTGTTAAATCAACATAGTCATAATCTCCAAAAACCCGATTATTTATTTAATATTTTTACGAAATGATTCAATTGATCTAATGTTGTTAGGTTCTCATTACATTTGAAGCTATCTGCGCAAATATAATTACCTCTATTTGTATATGTTTCTTTTCCGGACTTCACTTTAGCCATAAACAAACCAACATCTTCATTTCCATGACACAATGCACAAATTCCCTTTGCACTCTTCTTAAAAGATCCTTGAATCCCGATTAATGTTCCATCGTTGTCTATAATAAGGAATTTTCTTTCCGAACGAATATCATACCAACCTAAGTACGATAAATTCCTAAAGTCGATCTCTTTAAGAGAAGGCATTTTCAATTTTTTTACTTTAGGAAAGAGTTTAGTTATCGTCTTTTCATTGATCGCTTTAAATGGAACGACATCATTCTTCAGTTCAAGCAAAAAACGCTCTACTTGCTTATCCTCTTCAATATGCATCATTTTATTTAATACAGCCTTTTGTTCTTCATTCATATTTGATATTTGAGAAAAGACTTTATCACGAGTACTATATTTCAAAGCGTTAAGAACTTCTTTATCCTTCGTTATTGAATAAGCATAGACGAGATTTTTCAATTGAAATTTAATATAATTGTATTGGTCATTTTTTAGAAAAGGTACATTCTCTTCTACTGAATTTATCATTTCTGGTCAGCTCCTTATAATTTATTGAAAGGGATGGTAAAAAATAAGGCAAAGCTGTTTATCAGAAATATAATTAGGCGATCCGATCCTTCACCTCATACAAATAATCGCCCCTCTAATAACAACTTTGCATGAGGCACTACAAAAATCTGGCGGGAGATGAACCATTTGCACCATTTGATATCACCACCTTTAGGAATTCCCACATCTAATATGGGACAAAACTATTCTTTATACAGCAACCCCTTTACGAGCGAACGTAAGTGAGGTTCGTTCTCATCATGCCTCTTCACTTGATTACGAAAGATGAAATCCTCAGGCTTCACCGCCAGCTTTGCCACAGGGGACACTGGATTCTCTGACACCCATTCTGCCTTTGCTCCACCTCGAACAAAGGAATCACTCGGCAATACATAAATCGTCCCTTCTCTCCATAGCGTTCCCGACCAATCACGATTAAGTGAAAAATAGTAGTATCGTTTATTCTTTGTTACAATACAAAGGTTTTTTAAAGCCCCATCATATTCCAACCGATTAACAACCGCAAAGAACAACGACCAAAGGCCATCTGATGAAGCAAATACAGCTGTAACCGGCTTACCGTTATACAATGTTTGTTGTCTCGGTTCAAACATCGAAATGTTCGCATAATTCGATCCGTGAACGAGGCACCCTTTCTCGACAATGAGATAATGGAGAAGGAGGTACAACGGATAAGGGCCGTTGTATCTCTCCAACTGATTCTTTCGTAATTGATCGTAAGCATCTTCAAAGTTATGACGCATATCGTTTGTAAAAGGAAGATACACCATTGTAGAAAAAGATAGACGATCTAATAGCCATTGTTGCAGCTTTTCTTTCATCATCCTCTCACCCTCTATGAAATGATCTTCTGTTCCGTCCTATGCTGCATTTGATACATTTGATAATACTTTCCCTTCCGTTCTAATAGCTCTTCATGCCGTCCTCTTTCAACAATTTCTCCTTGGTCTAGTACGAGAATTTGATCGGCTTGTCGAATCGTTGATAGGCGGTGAGCGATTATAAATGTCGTACGCCCTTCTTTTACAACATTTAAGGCCTGTTGGATAAGCGCTTCTGTTTCTGTATCAATATTAGCGGTAGCCTCATCTAAAATAAGGATCGCTGGATTATACGCAAGAGCCCGCGCAAAGGATATAAGCTGCCGTTCGCCCGCTGATAAGGTGCTCCCTTTTTCTAATACAGGCTCATCATAACTGTTTGGCAACTGCTCAATGAATCGATCTGCGCCAACATCCTTTAAGGCTTGGAGAACGTGATCTCTTGAAATAGCTGGATTATCTAAGCTCACGTTAGAGGCTATCGTACCCGAGAATAAAAATGGATCTTGTAAAACAATTCCCATATGCTTACGTAACTGCTGTTTGGACATCGTTTGAATCGGTGTATCGTCAATTGAAATGATTCCTCGTTCTACATCATAATAACGGAACAATAAATTCATAATCGAGCTTTTTCCAGACCCTGTATGACCGACTAAAGCAACCGTTTCTCCCTTCTTCGCTTCAAAGCTAATATCTCTTAGCACATCCTGCTCTCCGTCATACGAAAAGCTAACTTGGTCAAATTTTACATAACCCTCGTAACGAGCAATTGAATCATCAACGACATCTTCACCCTTTTCATCAAGTAGCTCGAACACGCGAGCGGATGCAACACGCGCCTGCTCTAACTGGGCCAACTGATTAACGATATCCGTTACTGGATGAAATAATCGGTTTAAATAATCAACGAAAGCATATAACAATCCGATTGATACAATCCCAGCGGCTGTCATCGATTGACCCCCAAAATACCAAATCAGTGCAACAAATGTGACATTTCGCAACACATTAACTAAGTTATGAGACGTCAAGGCGTTTAAGCTTAAGAGCTTATTCTCATATGTGAAATGTTCTTTATTCAACTGTTCGAATTCTGCGGTCATTTGCTTCTGCCGACGAAACGCGCGAATAATTGGCATGCCTTGAATCGTTTCATTAATCATTCCATTAATCTCACTTATCTTTGTCCTAATAAGGTAATTATACTTTGCAGCGAGCTTACGATATACGATGACCCAAACGATTATAATAGGCACAACCGCTAACGTAACCAAAGCAAGATACACATCTAAAATAAATAAAGCAACGAAAATTCCGATCATATAAATACCACTTGTAACAAAAGAAGCTAATACTTTCACATACAGCTCACGAATCGCTTCTGTATCGTTCGTCACCCTTGAAACGATGCGTCCTGCAGGCTGATTATCAAAATACGTAATTGGCAATCTTTGAATATGTTCAAAGACATCTGTACGCATTTTTTGAATAATTCGATTCGCTGCTTTTTGTAATAACAATGACTTTCCGTATTGAAAGAAAGCCGCAAAGATAAGTAAAGCGACATAGACAGCTAATAACACGATGATCGGTCTTATTTCAGGCTGGTAAAATTGAATTAACGTTGCCGTTGCTAGCTGCTCTGCTTCATAACTAACTTGCTCATTGCCACTACGTATCGTAACGACACTTCCTTCGACCACCCTCTCCCCATCAAACATGAGGTGCTCTTCGATGGCATAGAAGGAGCGCCCTACTTGTAAGAGCTGCAGCTTACCTTCACCTACTACATCCTCGTCTGATACGTAGGAGCTACGCTTGTATAGATTCCCCTCATACATAACCGTTTGCTCTGTTTCTTCTGCTACCTCAAACCACGGCTCCTCAATCCCCATAATATGATCATCTATTACTTTCTTGGCAATAAAGGGGCCGACCAGCTCAGCTGTAACAGCGACCGTAAGTAGTACTAACGCTACTAGAATCGTCTTTTTAAATGAAAGAGCATAGGCGACGAGGCGCTTCCCTACTTTTTGTTGTGATTTCATTAGCTCACCTCCCCGTAAGAATCATTAGCCTGCTGGCGATCATATTGTTCTTTGTACCAGCCACCAAGCGCCAATAATTGCTCATGTGTCCCTTCTTCAATCACTTGACCTTCATCTAGTACGATAATCCAATCTGCATGCTCTATTGCTGACAGACGATGTGTCGTAATAAAGGTCGTTTTCCCTTTCCGAACAGAGCGAATATTCTCGATCATTTTCGCCTCTGTCTTTCCATCGACTGCTGACATCGCATCATCTAATAGAAGAATTTCAGGATCTTGAATGAGAGCACGCGCAATCGATAATCGTTGCTTTTGCCCTCCAGAAAGAGCCACTCCTTTCTCACCAACCAATGTCTCAAGCCCCTTTGGCAACTGATGCACCTGGTCAAATACAGCTAAACGTAACGCTTCCTCGATCTCACTTTCGGAAACATGTTCTTTTCCGAACATTAAATTCTCACGAATCGAACGGGAGAAGAGGATTTGCTCTTGCGGAACATAACCAACCCAAGAGAGCAAACGGTCTAGTGGGATTTGATCAATAGCCACGCCCGAAATCGTAATCTCTCCTTCACCAAGTGGGTATTCGCGAATGAGCTGTTTGATTAATGTCGACTTCCCACTTCCTGTCTTTCCAACAATACCGACCGTCTCTCCTCTTTCAACTGTAAAGTTCACATCCTTCAATTGTTTACGTTCTGTTGAAGGATAACGAAAGGAAACATGCGAAAATTCAATTGTATGAGGTAATGGAACATCCACAGTTTGTTGACTATCCTTCACATCAGGTTCATATGCTAACGTCTCATTCACACGATCTAATGACGCACTTCCCCGCTGCAATATGTTAATCAATTCACCGATGGCGAACATCGGCCAAATGAGCATGCCTAAATAAATATTAAAGCTCACAAGCTGACCGAGAGTAATAGCTTGTTGAAACACAAGGTAAGCACCGTAGCCTAAGCCAATCACATAGCTGAAGCCGACTAATATTTTGATCGTTGGCTCAAACAACGAGTCCACACGAGCAACGTCGATATTTTTAGAGTAAACGTGCTCGGTTTGCTGCTGGAATCGTTTCTCATCCGCTCGCTCCTGTACGTAGGCGCGAATAACACGAACTCCGGCAATCGATTCTAATACTTGATCATTCAAATCACCAAATGCACCTTGAGCCGCTGTAAATCGTTGGTGTATCATCTTGCCATAATAGCGAATTGCTAAAGCCATAAGCGGCAACGGTATAAGTGCTGCTAACGTAAGCTGCCAGCTAATCGTAAAGCCCATAACAGCAATAATAATCATCATAAACACGGTCGAATCAATTAACGTTAAAATCCCGAATCCTGCCGTTAACGAAATCGCCTTCAAGTCGTTTGTCGCACGAGCCATTAAATCACCTGTTCGATTTCTTTCAAAGAAACGAGGCGTCATGAAGAGAAAATGACGCATTAAACGAAATCGAAGCAAGCGCTCCAGCACAAATGCTCCACCAAACAGCTGATACATCCAGACATACGTGATTAAATAACTGGCCACAATGAGCCCTCCATAGAAGAGTAAAAGCTCACGTAATCGTTCCGGAGTTAGCTGGCGAAACTGAATATCATCAATCGCCATCTCAATAATTTTCGGTGGAATAACATCGAGCACACTGACAATAAGTAAAAGAATAATCGCGATCGTATAGCGTTTCCAATATTTCTTGAAAAACCAACCTAGTTTAAATAAAATCGTAAACATGACCTACCCCGCCCTTCTCATCCACATTCCCTGTCTTTTTTCACACAAAAAAATACCGCACACGAATGCACGGTATCTAATCATACTACCTATAGATAAGGTGCAGCTACATACGTAACCACACCGATTTTGCTCCTAAAAAAGTAGCTTCTTATCCGACCGGTAGGGTTACATTTCTATTTCGTTTTCTTCTACGACGATTCACGTTATCCATTTTGTAACCCTCCCTTCTATTTTGTATAATGTATTGTAGTATTTTCCAGTTGCAATTGTCAATGGTTTTATTCAAATTCCCATTCTTCTTTTAAATGTAAATAGAGTGTAAATAGCATTCTTTCAAGCTCTAGCGCTGTTTTTCCACTTGTATCAATGCCAATTTTTTCAATAAGAATATTAGAAACCTTATTCGTTAGCTGCTCACGCTCGTCTAAAGGTAATTGTAAGTAGCGCTCTACATACGTTTTCAGTAGATTCCAATCCTTTTCCTTGAAGCTCTTGATCGTCCATTCATCTAGCTTCCAATCATCTTGTGATGCCTCTTCGTTCAATCTCCTTCTCGATTGCTGTTTTTTTCTTTCTCTTTCTTACCCGTCTTTCGTGAACGACAAGTGTCCCAGCAGCAAGATCTCCTAAACGCTTATGCTTTGAATGGAAGAAGATCATTAATATTCCAAGTAAATAGCCTGCAGGCAGTTGATCCACAATGCGTAGCAAGTTTCGGATAAAGCTTGATAATAGTGTAATACTATGGCCATTTTCCTGCATCACTCGAATACCGAGCATCTTTTTCCCTAACGTTCTTCCACCTGTGAAATACTCTAAAAAGAAGAAATAACCCCAATTTATGAGAAAAGCAAGAATCGTTACAATAGCGATCGGAACCCATGATGTCCCCATGAAAAGCCCCATAAAATCCATTAAGTAAATCGCACCAATTAAAATCGTAATGTTGGCAATCATAATAATCGCTTGGTCGATAATAAAGGCAGATGCACGACTTCCTAAACCTGCCGATTGAAATTGTAAGGATACATATTCTGGTGTTTTGACTTGTACTTGTTCCTGATTCATAACGTCCTCCATCTTTACTTACTACAATCATTTTACTTCGAGGCATATAATCGCTTCTTTAGAGAAAATATTCATTTAACCTGTTTCTATTTTACCATTATTACTATAAAATAGTAGTTATGAGTTTTAAATAATAAAACGCGACAGCGCCTTTTATTAAATGCGTAGTGCGCAGTCGTTACAATCGATTGAAGTTATTCTGATGTGGGGTTCTTTCAGAATATCGTGTAACGAGCGGAGCCGACGCACAGAGTCTGCTTTCGTCTCCTTGATTCCCCCACAGTACTTCTAATCATTTTATACTTTCTTATCTATTTAAAAAGGTGTGGCTCAAAATGAATATAAAACAATTTACACAACAGCATCGTGAAGACTGGAACAATCTAGAACAACTCATTTCGACTCTACAAAAGAATCATAAAAGCAGAACAGGAAGTCAGCACATTCATGATTTCCATCATACCTATCAAAAAGTGGCTCAGCATCTTTCTTATAGCCAAACAAATTTCCCTTCTACTGATGTGACTTTTTATTTAAATGGTCTTGTCGCAAAAGCTCATAATCTACTATACCGTGACCAACTATCAAGTTGGAAGCAGATCAGCTATTTTTTGAGCACAAAATTTGTTCATTTGTTATTTGATCAATGGAAGTTTGTACTCGTTGCGATGCTGCTTTTCACACTCGGTGCAATTGGAAGCTTCTTTGCTGTTATGCAGGATGAATTAAGCCTTTATACTGTATTACCGGCAGAGTTAGCAAAAGCATTTGATCCAACCCAAGTCGGTGCAGCAGAAGGCACTGTAAATGCACCAGTTATGTCTGCTGAAATTATGGTGAACAACATTCAAGTGGCTATTCTTGCCTTTGCCGGCGGAATAACATTTGGTCTATTAACCGTCTATATTTTAATTTATAACGGAATTATTATCGGTGCCATTGCCGCTCTCTTTTGGCATTATGGCAACAGCTATGAATTTTGGGCTTATATCGTCCCTCACGGCATTGTTGAACTAACGGCGATTTTTATTGCTGGAGGCGCTGGTCTATTAATGGGCTACCGCTTGTTTGTTCCTGGCCATTATTCACGAGCTTATCAACTAAAAGAAAACGCCAAACGCTCCGTTCAGCTCTTACTTGGAACGATTCCATTATTCGTCATTGCTGGTGTGATCGAAGGTTATATAACACCTGCAGGCGTTTCTTTAGAAGTGAAATACGCTATCGCCCTAATTACTACCATCGGTTTAATCCTATATGCTCTCATTGGTAAAGCGTTCATTCTCAAGCGAGAGCAGACCAACCTATCTTAGCTGGAACCATTGAAAGCAGCTGGGACAAAAGTATTTTCATAAGTGAGATACCGAACAAATTTAGAGTGGAGCACATTCACCGCTCCTGAAATATACTTCGCTACGTTATCTAAATGTTCAAATTCTCAGCTAAACACTTTTGTTTTGCCACAGCCTCTTTTTAAAAGCGATGTTCGCATTCGTTATCGATTATAAGGACGCTCCTTTTGATCGATTCGTAACGTTGAACATCGCTTTTTACATTTAACAAAGACTCAAACTCGATGCATCCAAAAAGGGAAGAGCACCCTTTTGGGCACGGCTTCGTTCGCTACTCGTCTAGTGGTGAGAAAACCTCTCCCCACTTGACTTTTCATTCAGGTAGCGACTTCGCCATGCCTCGATGCATCCAAAAAGGGAAGAGCACCCATTTTGGATGCATCTATAACAGTCCGCGGTTCATGACGTCAAAGTAAGTCGAGACAGCGGCAACGGTTAATCGCTCTTCCTCCGCTTCAATCATATGAAGCCCCTGCCTCTCCCATTTTGCCTTTTCCCGTTTTTTCACAAGTATTTGCTTCATCGCCATCGCTTTGACAACAGCTGTCCTCACTTCTTCCGGATCATCTCCCACTCTCGACTTTAGCATTTCATCCTCGACACCAATCATGAAGAACAAATGCCGTTGACGTAGACGTTGCAAATACACGAGGGCGCTTTCCTCATGTAAAAAGGTGCGAACATCACTAAATAGAAGTAGTAAGCTCCTCTTTTTCTGAACCGTTTCTAAATAACGAAGGACATCGGCATAGTTTGATTCGACCCCGTCCACCTTTACATCATAAATTGCTTGTAAAATCGTCTGTAAATGTGCCATTCCTTTCGCCGGTGGAACAAATACTTTAACTTGACTAGAAAAGGCTAATACGGCTACTTGATCCCCTTTTTGCAAAGAAGCGGCAGCAACCGTTATCGCAGCCTCAAGGGAACGCTCTAAACGGTTCCCCTTCTTCAACTCCGCTCCCATCATTCGCCCACAATCAATTAAGAGCGTGACATGCTTTCCGTGTTCAGGCTCATATTCATTTGTCATTAACTCCTGCAGTTTTGCCGTTTGACGCCAATTAATCTTCCTTGGATCATCACCAACAACATAATTTCGAATTTGAGCGAATTCTCCAACGTCACTCCTGCGTTTACGAATATCCTTTCCTTCATGCAGTAAAAACTTTTGCGCATTTTCAAGAAAATGTCTCGTATCCGTCAAGTCAGGAATCACTTTTACTTCATCTTCAATCACTTGAGCCATTTGCTTCTCCCATAAACCGTAAACACTTTTATAACGTATGTACAGCTTTTTAACGAGGTATTTCCCACGAACGGGTGCTACAGTTTCATAACTGATAGAAGATGCACTTTTTGAATCTGCTTGTAACTCAATTGGAAAAGGACGGACGAACGATTGAGGTAAATCATCAATGATCCGTACCGTGACCGAATAGTGTGATCGATTCGTAATGACAACCTTCCCTTGATACGCTATACCTCTCTCCAGTTCTCCATCTAGTTGCCGTGAAACATTCAATTCCTTTCTGTTTGGCGAAAGAAGCAGATCGAGCAAACTAATGAGCAACACAACCCCGTTCCCTATGATGATCCATACCCATGAAACACCGAAGAAGCCTAAGATGACAAAGATAACTGAAATCACGATAAAAAAGAAAAGCAATCGTTTCGTCGGCAATATGCCTTTATCGCGGAACAGGAATCGACCCAACAAGCTCGTTAATAATTTGGTCAACAGTCGTTCCCTCCAATTCTATATGTGGAGATAGTTGAATTCGATGTCTTAATGCTGGTTTGGCGACAAACTTAATATCGTCTGGTGAAACGTAATCACGTTCGGCTAAGTATGCCCATGCCTGTGCAGCCTTCCCGATTGAAATCGCTGCACGTGTACTCGCTCCAAAGCGAAGGGCTTCAGACTCGCGAGTTTTACGTACGATCTCAACCATATATGCATACACATCATCACTAATCGTTACTTGCTCAATTTCTTTACGTATCGAGATAAATGTTTCAAGGTCTAACGCAGAAGCTACGGCAGCTGTGTTCATTTTTTTCTCAATGACTTGTTTGAGCACTTGCTGTTCTTCTTCAACTGATGGAAAATCGATGATTAGCTTAAATAGAAAACGATCCTGCTGTGCCTCTGGAAGTGGATATGTCCCTTCATATTCAATCGGATTCTGTGTCGCGACAACAAAGAAAACCTCTGATAAAGCGTAGGTTTCACCTTGAATCGTTACTTGCTTTTCTTCCATAGCTTCAAGCAAAGCGGCCTGTGTCTTTGCTGGAGTTCGGTTAATCTCATCTGCTAACAAAATATTCGTAAAAATCGGACCCTTTAACGTTTGAAATTGACCATCTTTCATATTGTAAATCGTACTTCCTGTAATATCACTCGGTAGTAAATCAGGGGTAAATTGAATGCGGTGGAAGTCACCACCAATAAGTCTAGCAAGCGTCCGAACCATTTGTGTCTTTCCTGTTCCTGGCACCCCTTCTAAAAGAACATGCCCTCCTGAAAGGACAGAAGCCAATAACAATTTAATATTCTGACTTTGTCCAAGTATCGTTTGCTCATAAGATTCTAGTAATGCCTTTAATTCTGCTCTCACCTTTTCTCCACGCCTTTCTGTAATTCATTTAACTTTTTTGCCCAAAGAAGGTATTCTTGCTTGCTTACCGTTTCTTTCCTTAATACCCCCTCAAGCTCATATACAAATGTTCGTGTTTCTTTTTCTGTTTTCTCATCCCACTTTTGCATGAGGTTATCAGCAATATCGGTCCACTCTTTCGTCAGAGGAATCCCCCATTTTTCTTGCATTCGTGTACGTACATAGTCATTTTGAATTTGCAGAGCCCCTGAGTAATGCTTCCCTTTAATAAACCATGCACTTAGAGCATGAAGAGCCTCATCACTAAACCGGACGGTCTCCTCTCTTTCTACCAAAATCGGTCCAAACCTTTTGCCCTGGTAGAGCAACCATAATAATGTGAAGACACCAAGCTGTAGCATAAGAATAATAAACCATAGTGGATAGACAGCCAGCATACTTGTTGAGTTATCTTCACCATGAACATATTCATCAAACCATAGTTCATCAGCATTGGCTTCCTCTATTAATGTCAGAATAAGCGGGATATGATCCTCATCTAAAATAAATTGGTTCATAAGCCAGTACGGTTCATTGACAACCATTAAGGCTCCCTCACCAAACTCACGTTTAAAGGCGACAACTCCTAATTCATCTTCTAGTAAAATCTCATCTTCATCTGCTGGCACCAACCGTAAAGGGGATCGTTGTTGTGCAAAATACGTCTCTTCTCCCCAATAAATAGGCTCATCTTCTAGGAAGCGAGAGCTCGGATCATATCTTAATCCAAACATCCCAGCTGGATTTTCGCTAAATAAGACAATCGTATTTCCCGCTTCCATAAATGCCTCATACTGAACCATTTCATTCCCCGTTGGTACGAACGCTGGTTCAATCATCAAGAGAGCACGATTTTGTTCATGCACTGGTAATTGATCTGGAGGTCGTTCCCAACGTTGCACCTTATCTCGTTCCTCTTCCAAATATGTATACAAAGCCTTGATCCCCGTTGGAGAAGGAGAATGAGAGACATAAGGCGGATATTCACGTGGTGGCTGTCCGATAGCAATGAAACTACTAGCAAGAAAGATTAGAAATAGAATTGGAATCCAAAACCACGCTTTAAATCTAAATTTTTTTCTATCCAAAACGACCTCATTCCTCCTTTCCATTACGTTCATCTTGATTCGATTGTATCCAAGCCATCACAACCTCTTTGTAATGGAGGTACTCCTCATTCTTCACACGAACATTCCCATATGTAACACGATCAAACAATAACGCGACATCTCGGAAGAGTGCGGATGTCTCCTTATCCACCTTCTCTAATTCATATACATATTCCCAGTTTGTCTTCCAAATCCGTGCTTCGAGCCATGATTGTTCATGAAAATACAGCAAAAACCCTAAAAACAAATGCCGTAACGCTTGCGTATCGTTCCCTCTTTCCTCTTGCACCTTCAACTGTTGAAAATGCATCTGAGAAGACCATTTCATTTCATTTTCAGACCGAATCGGAGGCAAATCTTGAAAACGACGCTTTCTCTGTAAATACCTTGCTACGAATATTAATGCTACAATTAGCGCGATCGTCCCGACAATAACAAGTCCAATAACGACTAAATTAGCCGCTTCATGTGAGGCTCTCATTGCAGGAAGCAATTCAATAATAAACTCTATTAGCCATTCCCAAACGATACTAATAACACGTTCTAGCAACGTTCTTGTCTCTTCATAATATACCGTATACTCTCGTCCATCTAATATTTCGGCAATACGCTCCCTTGCCCGTTCCATAACCTCACCTAACCTTTATTCCGAACTAGGTTCATCTGTCTCATATTCATCAATTAATCCTTTTAAATCATCTGCCTCATTACGAACCTTTAAATCAAAGTAAATAACAGCATATCCAACCGAGAAGATTAGTGTCGTAACGAGAGACACCGAATTGATAATTAACGAGTAAAGAACGCTATTTCCAAGAAATAACATAGCCGTAACCTCAATCGCACCGGTCACAATCCCTATAATAAGAAAAAGAACAAGGTATAATCCTATTAACGCCCACACTCTTTTCTTCGTTAGCCGCCAGCTTTTTCTTAAACCTGGTTTACTTTTATCAATAATAATCGCCCCAAAATAAAAGCTCCATCGAATCGTAAAGTAAAGAAAGGTCACAAAGAGAGCGATCATGAATATAGCTGATATAATTACTCCAACCCCACCGATTACTTCAATGATAAGAGCTGAGAAAAAGCTCATAATAATAACCGGAAATACAATCATTCCTATTAAAATCACAATATAAAGTAACGTCCCACCAAGAGCTGGCCAAAACTTTGAAAATGCTTGCTTAATCACTTCTTTAACCGTATAATCCTGCTGCAGACGAATCCGACTTACGATAAGCATAATTGCCGCTTGAGCGACAATCAATAGAACAAAACTCGCCATCGATATAATGTTTAACCAATTATCAAGCAAAGTTGGAGGCGCCAGAAAGTCCTCCTCAAAACCAGCTATGAAACGATCAATCCAGGAGCCACTACTTCCTACCTCCTGAAAGAAATTAACCCCAAATATAAGCTGAATCACTGCTTGTAAGGCAAATAACGGCCCTAATAATATAAGCACAACCTTAAACAACTCAGAAAAATTCGTCTTTGTTATTGTAAATATATGATCCAAAATCTGCCCGAATCCTTTAGGCTTTGAAAATGTCACTCTCACTATTAATCATCCTCCAAACAATAGAATAGTACGATATCCACATAAGCTCTATTTTAACATTTTTTCCTAAACACATGTTAGTAAATATGAAAATCATTTCTAAGAAAAGCACAGTCGTTATGTCATTCCCTTACGCAATGTGCGAAACTGTTGCCCTTTTTTAAAAGCTTGATACGATTGGAGTTCTCATATCAAAAGAGCAACGAGTGAAGCCATTACTCGTCAATCAAAGGCACTGGAAAAAGTGGCCTTAGCCTTTTTCAGTGGACTCAAAGTGACGTGTGTGTCCGAAACACGATCAGGTCAGATTGTCCATGTATATGTTTGATTATTTTTCCAAAAAGCAGTGGATAAAAAGACTGTTCGCTTTTTATCCACTGCTTAAGCACTTATTTCGCTTTAATTTGTTTACTTCTTAACTGTCCACAGGCTGCATCGATATCCGTTCCATGTTCAAGCCTTACACCGCAATTAATACCCTTTTTCTTTAATGTATCAAAAAAGGTTCGAATCGCTTCATTTGTACTACGCTGATACTGCCCATGTTCATCAACTGGATTATACGGTATTAAGTTAACATAAGATAGTTTACGCTTATCGGCAATTAATTCTGCAAGTTCAAGCGCATGCTCTTTCTTATCGTTAACATCCTTTAATAAAATGTACTCAAACGTAATCCTCCGATTTGTCTTCTCTAAATAATAATCAATCGCATCCATGAGCTTTTCAATTGGAATCGCGCGGTTAAGCTTCATAATTTGTGACCGAAGCTCATTATTAGGTGCATGTAAAGAAATGGCTAAATTCACTTGCGAGTGAACATCAGCAAACTTTCGAACCTTATCAGCAAGACCACTCGTAGATACGGTAATATGCCTTGCACCAATGGCTAATCCTTTTTGATCCTTCACTACATCTAAGAAATCAATTAAATTTTCAAAGTTATCAAATGGTTCTCCAATTCCCATGACTACAATGTGACTCACTCTCTGTTCCTGGCCGAGCCCATCAAGATAGTGCTGAACATTCATAATTTGCTCAACGATCTCCCCACTTGATAAGTCTCGATTCTTCTTCAAAAGTCCACTGGCACAGAAGCTACAACCAATATTACAGCCAACCTGTGTCGTCACACAAACCGAATACCCATATTTATGCTTCATTAGTACGGTCTCAATTAAATTGCCATCCTGAAGACGAAATAGAAACTTAACTGTGCCATCTTTAGACTCCTGCTTCACATGCTCTTCAAGTGTTTGGATGTCGTAATGCTCTTCAAGTAGCTGCAAGCAGTCCTTTTTCACATTTGTCATTTCCGAGAAATCTTTCACACGCTTTTGATATAGCCAATCCCATACTTGCTGTGCACGAAATTTTTTATGTCCGTGTTCAATCAACCAATCCGTCAATTGCTCGAACGTTAACCCATATATAGATGGTTTACTCATTCTGTTACCCTCATTTCACTTCGTAAGAATATACTCCCCATTCTACTGAAAGTCAGCGAAAGTAGCAAGAAGAGCCAAATTCCAACATTAGTTAAGAAAAACGCGACAGCGGCGCGCGGAGTTGTTACAGCGATTTCAGTTTTTCTGAAAGTGGGGTCCTTTCAGAAAAACGTGTAACGTGAAGCCGACGCCTCCCGCGAATCCGCCTACTTCCTCCTTGATGAAACTTCTAGAGGTTGTTCAAAAAAAAGGGGGCCCTCGGAGCAATGAGCGTAGTCGCTACATCTTTTAAAATTCATTTGGGAAGCGGTTTTCTCTCCAAAAGGCGCGTAGTGAACGAAGCCATTGCCTTGCTTCTTGAGGTGCTTTTTGAACACGCTCTTCTATAGATTTTATAAATTCTTTTCTTAAAAGCGTTATGTAGAGCCGTTAATAGGGTGTAGTTGTGAATCAAGCACGGACGACAGCTTTTGCAAACCTACTTGCACAGCGTCAACCAACAAAGGTAATCCTCATTCCTCTAAATCAGAGAAAAAACGCTTCCTGAGAAGAAAATGTCGTCCTCATTCCGTTATTTTGGCTTTTTTGGCTCTTTTTGGACTCGTTCAGCTTAAATAGCGGAATGAGAAACCGTAACGACATGAAACATAGAATGTGGGGGGAAATAGAGGAATGAGGAACCCCATAGAGCACGTGACCTTTGCGTCGTGCAGAGTCGTTAAAAAGGTTTGAGTTGATCTGAAAAGGCTCTTCTTTCAGATCAACGTGTAACGTACGGAGCGACGCCCTTCGCTGAATTCATTTATACTCTACTTGGTGGAACCTCATTCCGCTATTTCCTTTATAAAGCTTTGTATAACTGCCCTTCCTGATCCTCGTTCCACTATTTGATCGTTAGTGCTTTGCTTTGCCCTTCTTGTTGAGTATTAACGGAATGACGTTCTATTTGGCATAAAAACCCGCTTAGCATCTACTCATTCATTAATAAGCTTCCGAATTTGGTTCAAAACAGAATTATTACCAGCGAGAACGAAATATCCCTTATTTAATGCTTCTTTACAATTACGCCACCAGCCTCCTTAACAATAAGCACCCCCGCTTCAAAATCCCAAGGATTAATCTTATATTCCCAATACCCTTCAAAGCGCCCTGCCGCTACTTGACACAAGTCCAAAGCAGCACTACCAGTTCGCCGAATTCCACCGATTTGTAAAATAACTGCATTGAACTGTTCGACATTATTAAGAGGATCAGTCGCACGATCATATGGAAAGCCTGTTGCAATCACCGAATCTGTCAACTGTGTACGTTCGGATACAATGATCTTCTTCCCATTTAAATAAGCCCCTTTCCCCTTTAACGCCGTGTAGCTTTCACCTAGCTTAGGCGCATGCACAACCCCAACAACTGTTTCACCTTCATATTTCACAGCTACTGATATTGCAAACATCGGAAAACGATGAGCGTAATTGGTTGTGCCATCAATCGGATCAATCACCCATTCATACCCTGATTCCCCTGCAGAAGCGCCCGCCTCTTCAGAAAGAATGGCATCACTAGGGAAAAATGTACGAATGTTTTCTTGGAAAAACTCATCTGTCCAAACATCCATCTCTGTTACTAAATCAATATTGGCTGACTTTTGCTCAATTTTTAGTTCATCGTCCATTCTTTTCACTTGCTCTTCGCCTGCTATTTGTACCCATTCTTGAATCTTTTCAAATCTTTCATTCCACTGTTTGTTCATAGTATTAACCTCCAAAGAATTTTATCTAAAGAACGATACCCCGAATTCACAACTATCATTATCATAATAATACGCTAGCACCAACTCGAAATTTGTCAAATAACTAATAAAATGATGGACTCTACCCGATATAAAAAGAGTAGAAAATAATTGAAATTTGTCGAATATAATAATTTGACATACACGACAAAAGGAGGTCACACGTATGAAATCATTTATAAATCGAATGCCTACTATTTCAACGACTAGATTACGAACCCAGCTTTTATCTTACTTCATCATTATTACAGCTATCCCATTACTCATTATCGGCTCTCTTTCCCTTTATCAAATGAATCAAACGCAACAATTTGTCATTGAACAAGAACTAGCGGAATTAAATGAGATCGGGGAGTATAACGCTGAATTTATAACCGAATGGATCAATGTCCGCATGGATGAGATGCGTTATTTAGCTAGCTTAGACGCAGCAGGACAGATGAACGTAGGCGAATTAGATCATCTCCTTGATCGGCTCGCCGAGAGCAATGGCTTTTACGATACCATTTACGCCGTATCTCCAGAAGGAATAGGATTAAGTGGTATTACATTTGAAAATGAATCCTCTAGTATTCTTTCTCAAGCAGATGTAAACGACTTCGATGTTGCTGATCGCGACTGGTTTCAATCAGCGATCTCCGGGGAGGATACAATTTCTCAACCACTTTTGTCTAGATCCACCGGAAATCATGTCATTACTCTTGCTACCCCTATATATGATGAGACAAATGGAATTATAGGGGTTATGCGTGGTGCCGTATTATTAGATACCATTTTCGAACGCATTCAGTCTCTTGATATTGGCGAGTATGCAGATGCATACCTCATTGATTCTGAGCAAATGCTCGTTACTCCCGCTCGCTCAGTAGAAGATTCAGAAGCATCTGTTAACACGGTTGCAGCTCAAGCTATTGCTAATAATGAAAGTGGATCATCCTCATACGATGACCCAGCAGGAAACGCCGTATTAGGATCCTATCAATATATCCCATTACTAGATTGGGGACTCGTCCTTGAAGTTGAAGAGCAATCAGCCCTTCAAGCAGAAAACCAATTACAAACGCAAATGATCACACTATTTTCCATCGTCATCGTCGTGTCCATTTTGCTCATTGCATTCATTGCATTTGCCATTGCCCGTTCCTTATCGAAACCGATCATCCAAATGGTAAATGGCGTGCAAAGAGTGGCAAATGGCGACCTCCGGGAAACGATCGACATTCAAGCTCATCAGCTTAAATCGAAAAACGAAATACACCAGCTAGCTCAATTTTTTAATAAAATGACTGAAAGCCTACAACAGCTCGTCTCTCAAGTAGTAGATAAATCACAAAACGTTGCTTCTACATCAGAAGAACTAACGGCAAGTACCGAGCAAATTAGTAAAGCAACAGAAGAAATTACAGAATCGATCCAAAACGTAGCGACTGGAGCTGAGCAGCAAATGAAAACGTCTGAACAAACAACAGCGTTATCCAACAATACGGCGAAAGAAGCTCAACAAGTAGCTACCCACATGGAAAAGATTGATCAATCAACATCAAGGACAGCAAGCTTGTCAGCTGACGGAGATAAGCTCGTTCAAAAAGCAGTACAGCAAATAGAAATCATCAATGAACGAACGATTTCAAGTGAAAAGGTAGTCAAAATGCTTGATGATAAAACGAAAGAAATTGGTCAGATTGTAACAGTTATTACGGAAATCGCCGAGCAGACAAACTTACTATCATTAAACGCATCTATCGAGGCAGCTAGAGCAGGCGAACACGGTAAAGGCTTTGCAGTTGTTGCAAGTGAAGTTCGCAAGCTTGCTGAAAATACAGCAACTTCTTCACAGCAAATTGCTACCTTAATTAATGAAACCCAACTAGAAACTGTAGCTGCAGTTGAAGCGATGATCGAAACAAGAAAAATGGTTCATGAAGGGACCGAGTATGTATCGAGTGCTGGTCATGCCTTCAAAGATATTACAGAGGCTGTAACGGGCGTATCCAAACAAGTAAAAGACATTATGTCTTCCGTTCAATCAATGAACGAAACGATTCAGAAAGTAGTCGAGGCTAACGAAGCCGTGACAGAATTGTCTCGAGAATCAGCTTCGTATAGTGAAAATGTCGCTTCTGCTTCTGAAGAACAAAATGCCACTATGGAAGAAATCGCCTCAGCCGCTAATGAACTTGCTTATATGGCGGAGGAATTAAACAAAACAGTTGAGCATTTTAAATACTAAGGATTCCTCTTAACGACAAAATAAGTGTGCTCATAGGGATCAAACCCTGTGAGCACACCTTATTTTAAACACCACTAGAAGTCACAGCTATTTGTGGCTCTTCCTCACCTTGATCAAGATCTTCATCTTTCCCTTTTACTAAAATCGTGTCACGGTCACGGTAAAGCAAGTAAACTGCAAGAATCGTTGAGAGGAAATCGGAAACAGGAAACGCCAACCATACACCCGTCAAACCGAAAAACTGCGGTAGGATAATGACAAGCGGTATAAGGAAAATGATTTGTCGCGATAATGACAAAATCATCGCAGGCTTTGCCTTTCCAAGTGCTTGATACAAACCACCGCTCACGACTTGGATTCCAACAACCGAGAAGACAATAAACATAATACGCATCGCATACGCACCTTCTTCTAGCACAACTGGATCATTTGTAAAGATACGTAAGAACCATGTTGGGACTAGTAGAAGTAGGGCACTAATGACAACAGACGCAATCGTGACAACCTTTAATGTAAGCCAAATCGTCTCCCTCATCCGGGCAAATTTCTTCGCTCCAAAATTGTAGCCAACAATCGGCATCATCCCTTGCATCACCCCAATAAGCGGCATGACCGTAAACATAATAATTCGTTGAATCAATCCGAATATACCGAGGTACAAATCACCACCATGCTGTACAAGCATCGTATTAATCACAATCATCATAATACTTCCTGATGCTTGCTGAACAAACGCCGGCATCCCAACAACTGTTACTTCCTTTAATATGTTCCAACGAACAATGAGATCTCTCCATGTTAAGGATAGAGAACTCTTACCTGTCAAATAATAATGTAATAAGACGACCGTAACCGCCGCTTGTGAGATGACCGTTGCCCATGCCGCACCAGCTACACCCATGTTCAGTCCGAAAATGAAAATCGGATCTAAAATAATATTTAACACAGCGGTATAATCATCGTCATCATGGCAAATTGGGCATTTCCCTCTGAACGAACGATATTATTTGTTGCAAACGAGAAGGAAAAGAAGATCGTTCCAATCAAAATCGGGAACATATAATCGATCGCATAAGGCAAAATATCAGGAGTAGCTCCAAATAATAGCAATAAAGGCTCTAGAAACGTAAACGCTCCGATTGCTCCAATGACACTCCCTATTAATACGACGCTAATGACCGTTCCAAACACTTGATTAGCTTCGCCTTCACGCCGTTCTCCAAGCCGCCTTGAAATGACCGATGCTCCACCAATTCCTAATGCACCCGCAACAGCCATGATAATCATCATCAGCGGGAACGCAATTGTTACACCAGCAACGGCATCAATTCCGACTCCATATGAAATAAATATCGTATCAACGACATTGTAAAAAGCCATAACAAACATCCCAATGATTGCTGGGATCGATAAGTTTCGCAGCAAGGTTGGAATACTCTCTGTACCAAGCCGCTCACTTTGCATTTTTTGATCCATTACTCTTCATCCTCTCTCGTTGCCTTACTTTCTTTCACACATAGGTTCTCTTTTAACCGTTTCAACCAAACAATAAGAAGCGCCTTCTCCTCTTCCATAAAGCCTTCTTGCAGCTCAGCTTCAAGTAACGTAAGCTTCTTCCAAAAGATCTGATCAATCTCATACCCTTTATCTGTTAAGTGAATCACCTTCGAGCGTTTATCGCTTGCACTAGTACGCCTTTCAATAAACCCCTTCTTCTCCATCGTTTCAATTAAACCATTCATCGTCGAACCTTTTATATATAGCCGATTTTGTAGTTCTACTTGAATTTGAGGGCCGTGCTCGACAAGCAAATAAAGAGCTCTTGCTTGCGCGACCGTTAAATCAACTTCAGCCAATTTCTCATTGTAACGATTTTGAATAAAATGAGCAGCGATTCCAATATGATATCCAACATGCCTTTCAATATCACGCTTCTCCATTCGTTACCTCCCTAACTAAATTAATGCTTTATTATCTTATCAGCTTCTCAAAAATTGTTCAATTAATATTCATTGTAATTATTTTAATTAGTTAACTAATAAACTAACAGCTCAATCGATACGTTTGAAATCATATTTGAATCCAGTTCTTATACCATAGTGTCTAGCGTATTTTCGGTGATTTTAAGCCATTCACGTTACACGTGAAATGCTATTTTACTAGCAAAGCTTTACTTCTTTAATTAATTACTAAACCTATCAAGAGTTCAATATTAATTCCACCGTTTCAACTTAATTAATTGTAAATAATTTGTTAAAATTGTAAATATTTATTTATGATTAAATACCTATTATGTAATATTTTACAAGTATCTTTTGGTATAAAGTTTCTGCTATTAAATGAATGAACTGAGTTTAATTAATTTAGGAGGCTATAAAAATGTTATTGGTAGATTCAATAAAGGTCTATTTAAACGATGAAAAAACGAATGATTTTGATTCTGTTTTAGTAGTTCTATTTAAAGGCGACAAATTAGTAATGGTCAAGAATAAAAAACGAGGATGGGAATTTCCTGGGGGACACAGAGAGGGACACAGGCATTGGGATAAAGTATTGGATCATTCTGATACGGTACATTTATGCTAAATCACTGGACTTTATTGTTGTCAATTTGAGGATGACGTATTAATTGAATCATATGACCTCAATCACCATAACCAAATAGCCCAACAAAGAAAAATTCCTTCTTGGGCTACTCTTGCTTCAACTACCATTAACCTTTCACAGATCCTGCTAATAAACCACGAACAAAATATTTCCCCAGAAAAATATAAACGAGTAATGTCGGTAATGCGGCCATTAATGCTCCGGCCATTTGCACATTCCATTGTACAATCTGGCTCCCTGATAAATTTTGCAAAGCAACCATAACCGGCTGCTGGCTCGATTGAGTAATGGAAACAGCAAAAAGAAACTCATTCCATATATTTGTAAATTGCCAAATTCCAACTACGACAAACCCGGTAATCGACAACGGAAAGATAACATGTCGATAAATTTTCAAAAAACCAGCTCCGTCAATTTGTGAGGACTCAATCATTTCATACGGAATATTGGCATAGAAATTTCGAAACATTAACGTCGTAATTGGTAGCCCGTATACAACATGAACAAAGATTAAGCCTAGTATTGTATTATACAAATTAATCTCACGTAGGAATTGAATCATCGGAATCAAAATGCTTTGATACGGAATAAACATCCCAAATAAAATAAGTGTAAAAATCACTTCTGAACCTTTAAATTTCCACTTTGATAACACATAGCCATTTAGTGACCCAAGTAAGCCAGATAAAATCGTTGCCGGAATAACGAGATATAATGTATTTAACAGATTAGGTGCAAGTCTTTCGAATGCATAAGAATAACTACTAAAATCAAGAACTGAAGGTAATTGCCACATCTGCTCAAGCGTAACCTCATCCATCGGCTTCAGGCTCGTAATTAACATGACGTAAATAGGCATTAAATAAAACAAGCTAAGTGCAATTAACGATGTATACAATATCGTTTTCCCTAACCATTTCCACTTCAAGATCCAACACCCCTTCGCGATGTGATTAAGTATGGAACGATAAAGATAGCGACAGAAACTAGCATAACAATCGCAATAGCTGCTCCATTCGCATAAAAGTTCCCTCTAAATGTCGTCTCAAACATGTAAACGCCCGGCACATCTGTGACGAAGTTTGCTCCTGGACCTGTCATAGAGTAAATAAGATCAAAAATCTTCAAGGAAATATGAGCCATAATAATAATGACACTAACCGTAATCGGACGAAGTAGCGGAAAAATAATTTTACGATAAATTTGCCCCTCTGTCGCACCATCCATTCTCGCTGCCTCCCGCACATCATCAGAAATTCCACGCAAGCCAGCAATATACATGGCTAACGAAAACCCTGTCATTTGCCATACAGCAGCAATCACTACGGCAATCATCGCTAACGGTAAGCCAAACTCAATTTTCCCAATTGCAATCGCCGGGAAAATCGTCGTATTCGTATACCACATCGACTCCATTCCGAAGCGTTCTAGAAATAGATTTACACCTGTTGACGGATTTAAAAGCCATTGCCATACAACTCCTGTTACAACGAACGAGAGAGCCATCGGGAAGAAGAAGATATTTCGAAAGAGCGACTCCCCTTTTAACTGCTGATCTAGCAAAATCGCCAAACCTTGCCCCATCACAATAACCGCACCAATAAAGAAAGCAGTAAAGAAAAGTGTATTTCGCATGTCCGCCTGAAAGCGAAAATCATTGAATAAATAAGCATAATTAGCGAATCCGGCAAAAGAGAAATCTGGAACGATTTGATTCCAGTTACTGACGGATACGTAACCTGTCCAACCAATAAATCCATACACAAAAATCGAAATAAGAATAATCGATGGCAGCACAAAGGCGACAGCGACCATTTTATCACTTATTCGGAATTTGCTTTTTTCTTTGATTGGAGTAGACGTTTTTGATGTAGCATTTGTGTTTGTAGACAGATTACTCACACAGTTCCCCTCCTCATTCCAATCTTTTTCTATCGCTGTAAAAAGAGGTGTCCCAAAAGACTCTAGGCTTCTTCTCGTCTCCTGAGACACCTCGAAAGCATATTTTAAAGATCGCCTGCTGCAGCCTCTATTGCATCAATAAAGTTCTGAACCTCTTGCTGAGTCACAAAAATGTTCATTTCTTGATTCACCCTTGTTAAGTAGCCTTCAGAGGCTGCTGAACCATGTGCTAAGCTAGCTGCAAGCTCTGCTTCTTGGAAATCATTAATCGTATCAACGCCATACTCATCATATTTCGATACATCCGCATCAACACGAGCTGGGATTGATCCTTTTAACACATTGAACGCATCTTGACCTTCAACAGAGCCTAGCACCGATAAGAATTTCTTAACATCATCCGTATTATCAACACCCTTTGGAAGTCCAAATGTATCCGTAACAACCATGAACATGCCCTCAGTTCCAGGTGTTGCTACGTAACCAAAATCGCCATTAACTTCAAGACTAAGATCATTTACAAAGTACCCTTTTGCCCAATCACCCATCACATTCATAGCCGCTTCACCATTTGCGACAAGCTGCGAAGCATCCTGCCAGTTGCGTGAGCTGTGATCAGAGTTAATGTAACCTAGCATTCGTTTGAAAATTTCTACAGCTTCAACAACTTGATCATCATTAAAGGAAAGTTCTTGTGTCCAAAGCTGTTCATATTGCTCAGGTCCAAGTACCCCTAACAACACCGTTTCAAATAAATGTGTTGCCGCCCACGGCTCACGGTCTCCAAGCGCAAGTGGAGTGACACCTGCATCAAGCAAGGCATCTGCTACTTCAAAAAACTCATCAAACGTCGTCGGAGGCTCTAAGCCATGCTCTTCAAAAACATGAATGTTATACCACAACACATTTGAACGATGAATGTTCACAGGTACTGAGTAAATATCTCCGCCCATACTAACCATATCAATTAACTCTTGCGGAAATTTATCCATCCAGCCCTGTTCTTCAAATAAATCATTTAGCGGCTCCATTTTATCGGCAGCTACCCAGCTTTCATTCAGCTCAGCCCCCCCGTGAACTTGGAATGTCGCAGGAGGGTCATTTCCTTGCATCCTACTTGCTAATACTGCCTTTGCATTCGTACCTGCTCCACCCGCAACCGCTGCATTTTCAACTGCGATATCAGGATGCTGCTCCTGAAATAACTCAATTAAAGCAATTAAGCCATCCTCTTCACCTGCACCTGTCCACCAGCTAAAAATTTCTAGCTTTTCTCTACTCGAACTGACAGCACCGTTACTTTCAGTATCATCATCTTCTGATTGCTCAATAGCACCTCCATCATCTACATCGTCCTCTGCGCGATCTGAGCCTGCATCATCACTTCCACACGCTGCCACCGTGAGCAACAATGCCATCATCAATGCTAATAAACGAAATATCTTCATTTGTTTTCCCCCTAATTTTTTATTGTAAGCGGTAACAAATCTAATGTATCACGCTAACTAACTCATTTAAGGAAAAAAAACCTTCACTTTTATACGAAAAACTGTCTTTTTTTGTGATTGTGATTTATATCATGTCGTACAGAGCCAATGCTCCTCACGAATTCTCTACTGTGATTGAATTGTAAAAAACAAAAAACCCACAAGGCACACACCTTATGGGAAATCATTCATAACCTATTTACTTCTCTAGCTACTCGCTGCTTCTCCTTAAACTCTTTAGGTGAATCCTTCGTATACTTCTTGAATGCTCGACTAAAGTAATTCGGGTCCTTATAGCCGACAAGGTAGCAGACCTCTTTTATACTTTGATCCGTTTCAATTAATAGCTGTTTAGCTCGATCCATACGGAGATCCGTGACGTATTGAATGAAGGTAACTCCAAACATCTCTCGGAACAGCTTACTGAAGTAAAAGGTGCTTAACCCTACTTGTTCAGCAACCTCCTCAAGCGTAATCGGATGCTGGTAATGAGATTGAATGTATTCCCTTACTTTCACAAGCATTTTTTGAGAATGATTGACTCGCAACATAACCATCACCTGATCGATATAATGAAGATACTCCTTACCGTAATGGAATATGTCCATTGTATTTATTGTCTGCTTAGCTTCATAACGCTTATCGATTTGAATGCCTAGCTCCTGCAACGTATGGCGTAAAATCACCATCAAATCTTCCACCCTTTTTGCGACAGCCTTAATCGATAATTCACCTTGCTGCAAATCCTCTATATATAATTGGAGAAGCAGTACGGCTTCGTGAAGATGTCCATCCTTCACCTGATGGATCAAATTCTTTTCTTTTTCGAGTAACTCTGCCGTATCATACTGTCGTTTTTGTTCTACCTTCCCATATTGATACGGCTTTGCACCATTTTCTTGAACCTGTTTGAGTGAAATAAGTGCATCGTTGTACGATTCTGTAAAGCCCACCTCCTCATAAAAGGGAGATCCCACACCTACAAACAAACCGTTTTTCGTCATAAATTCGCGATCATACTGAACAATCATTTGACGAATGATTTCAATAATTGCTACTTTCGTCTGTTGCTCATTTTCCTGCTTTGAAAAGGAGATATTTAAAATAGGCACTTGCCCTTGAATAAGTGGCCCAAGAAAGAAGTCGCGTTCGACCTTTGTTTGAATATACGTTTTTAACCAACGATACTCCACTTTACCAACTTTTTGAGACATTGTATGAGCAAAAGAACAAACCATCATAATCCCTTTATCAATCGGCTTACCAATTAGTAGACTCCATTCAGCGAAAGAAATGTCCAATACATGATCCATAATAGAAGAAGCAATCCATTCTTTTTGAGAGCGTCTCATCACATGCTCATATTGTGTTTGTAATTGTAATTGTTTCATCTGCACCTCCTTCTCAACACTCAATTCATCCTCTAATCGTTTACATGTAGCAATCACCTCTTTCTTGCTAGCAGGCTTCAACAAATACTCCTTTACACCATCACGTAATGCTTCTCGAGCGAATTCGAATGTATCATAGGCTGTCAGCATAACAAATTTCGTATGACGTAATTGATCCTGCATCACTTTAATTGCTTCAAATCCATTCATACCTGGCATTTTAATATCCATAAATACAATATCAGGTTTGAATTCATTCGCTATTTCAATCGCCACCTGACCGTTATACGCTTCGTTATTGACGAAGGCTGACGGAATCTCTTTTTTAATAATCATCGCAAGCACTTTACGTTCAATCGCCTCGTCATCGACAATCATAACCTTCATGCAACAACACCTCTCTTCTCCTTTTTCGGTAATGATAATCGAATCGTCGTACCATTCTTCTCTTCAGATTCAATTTCAATAATGCCGTCTTCTTTAAAAAAGAGCTGCACCCTCCTCATTACGTTAACGAGGCCAATTCCCGTAGAATGTCCTTGATTTCTTCTTCCAGACGCTCTTTGGCCTAAGTCTTGGTTATTCTTCGCTCTATCATAAATAGATCGAATCGTTTCCGCTGTCATTCCAACTCCATTGTCACTCACTTCTATGATCACATGCGAAGGCAAACTCTTAACAGTTAAGATCAATTTCGCCCCTTCTTCAAGTGATTCAATTCCGTGGATAAATGCATTTTCCATTAATGGCTGCAAGGTCAGACTCGGTAGATCGATATATAGGGCCTCTTCATCAATATTTAAATCAATCGAAACACGATCGCCGAAACGAGTGTTTTGGATAAAGCAATATTCCTTGACAATATCAACTTCATCACTTAATCGTACAGGCTTATCTAGGTTTCCTAAGTTATATCGCAATAACGCAGAAATCGAATCAATCAATTCTACTGATTGCTCCGCTTCTTCTAAATAGGCTGTACGTGAGATTGTATTTAACGTATTAAACAAGAAATGAGGATTGATTTGACTTTGTAATGTTCGAAGCTCTAGTTCCTTTAATAGCTGATCTAACTCCGATTTTTCCTTCATATCATGGATCAAGCCTTGAATACTTTGTCTCATTTGATTAAACACACGAGCCAGCATTTCAATCTCGTCTTTTGTTTTTATCGTTACATTTTCAATATTGAAATTCCCCTTTGCAATCTCTTGTGCCGCTTCAGATAATTGGGAGATCGGCTTCGTCACACTTCTGGAAAACAGCAGAACGAGAATTAAACTTAAAAATAATATTGAAAGCACGGCAAATACAACCATCCACGTATTCGCCTGATTCCGTTCATTCATTTGATCAAAAAAAAGCTGATACTCTGTCAATTCTGAATTAATTAAAGAAAGAGTCGTTTCTTGAATAAATTGAGACACTTTTGATGCTTCACTAAGGTGGTGAGAATAACGATCAATTTGCCCCGCCTTAAACGAAAGAATCGTTAGTTCACATTCTTCTAAGAAACTTTCAATCATATTTGTATAATTAGAGATTAAGATCGCATTCTTATCTGTTTCAATCCGCTCATCCAACTGATCTTGATAGGTGATTAGTTCTGCTTGGTACTCTTCAAATTCACTTAAATACACTGGATCGCGTTCTGTTAAATACGTGTTTAATAGCTCATAGCTTTGGTTCGTTAATTGCGATACTTCATTTAAAATGAGAAACCTTTCAAAGCTAGTGGAATACGTAGTAACCGTTCGATTACTGTTAAACGCAAGAAAGACTGTAACAGACATTAAAAGAAAGACTATCGCCATATTATATAAAAGGAGCTTTGTACGAATTGTTATCATGATTCATCGACCTTTTTTAAATCTTCCTGTCGAATAATTCCTGTATCTGTATAATAAAATTCACTAACTCGCTTACCTTGAACTAATGAGAGCATTACTTCAATGCTACGATACCCCATTTCATAGGGCTCTTGAACAACTGTCGCGTCAATACTACCATCACGTATGAGATCCAACGTATCTGGTAAAATATCAAATCCAATCACAAAAATATTCCGATTTTTATCTAGAGACTGTAAGACACTTGCAACTCCAATCGCATCGAGTGCACTTGTGCCATAGAAGGCGGATATATTTGTATGCTCATTCATAATTTGATAAGTGCGTTCAGCAGCCTGAATTAATGAAATATTTGATTCTTCAATGGCTACAATCTCCATGTCTTCATACTCTTCAATAACATCTTTAAATCCTTGAACTCTTAATTGTTGATTAGCTGAATGGAAGCTTCCAGTAATAATAGCAATACGACCGACTCCATTTAATTCATTGGCAGTTTCCTTACCTGCGAGAACACCCGCATAATAATTATTTGTTCCAATATAAGCCATTCGTTTACTCTTTGGAGCATCTGTATCAATTGTAACAATCGGTGTTCCCTTCTGAATCATCTGATCAAAAAGTGGCGTAAACTCTTCCTCAATTAATGCCTGAGTAATGACCCCATCAGCTTTTCCAGCAACAGCCTTTTCAATCGATTTAATATGCTCACCAACATTAGCTGTAAACGGCCCCGTGTATTCAATTGATACACCATAATGCTGAGCAGCATCACGTGCTCCCTTTTCCACTAAACGCCAATATTCATTATTCACTTCCTCAGGAATCACAACAAAGTGGTAATCTGCTAATTCCTCAGCATTAACAGGCTGTGAAAGCTCCGTAGTAAGCGCTTTCAATAAATAGTAAATAGACGCACTACATGTAAATAAAAAGGCGACAACTATAAAAGCAAACAGGATTTTTTTCATTATATTGCACCCCTCTTTTCTTAATTACAAATGATTCGTGATGTTGTGTGCATTCCAATATTTCAAGTCATTTACAATAACCCCCGCCATTCCTTCCGATACTTCTTTTGATACTTTTCGTCCTCTTCTAATTCTATTAACGTGTTCGCTAAATCTTTGATTTTATTATCACTTTTTACATCGTACCATTTCTTTAAGCTCACAATAATATCATAACGAATTAACGTTGTGTTTTTCTCATGAATACATTCTTCATATCGAGCACGTAGTCCTTCCATTACGATAGATTGTTGCTCCTCTCCAACTAAGCCGATTTTCCATAATGATTGTAAGGAATGCCTCGCTGTCACAAAACGTTTATCTTTTGTGACTTCTAATACATGCTTAAAATCCTGAACTATTCGTTTTTCACGATCACTTTTGGCTAATTGGCATAATAGCTGCGCAGCAATCGCTCTCATATGGTTATCCTTGTGCGAAAGGTAATGGATTAAGGTCTCCCATACGTCATAAGCCCAATCTACTTGCTCCTTCGTTATTTCCATTAATTGTAGAAATGCATCATACCGCCGTTGCTTATCTCCAAATTCCAAGTCTTGAACGAACTGTTGAACGTGTTTCTCCATTTTTTGCACACCCTTTTCATATGCGTTAAAAAAATCATACCATTGAATATGCTCAAATTCATAGCCAATAGCACTTTTTTTCATTAAAATAAGGGACAAACCTAACGAACGAATGAGGAATGCTGTATGTTCAAACTATTACTAATTGAAGATGACCAATCATTGTTTACCGAAATAAGGGAACGCTTAAACCAATGGTCTTATCATGTCTATGGTGTCGATCATTTTGACCAAGTGATGAGTACATTCACGAATGTCAAACCTGATCTTGTCATCATTGATATCCAACTTCCAAAATATGATGGCTTTCATTGGTGCCGAATGATTCGTGAGCACTCCAATGTACCAATTATCTTCCTTTCCTCACGTGACCACCCGACCGATATGGTTATGTCGATGCAGCTTGGAGCCGATGACTTCATTCAGAAACCCTTCCATTTCGAAGTTCTAATCGCAAAAATCCAAGCGATTCTACGACGGGTCTACCATTACACATCAGACCAAGCTGTATTAAAGACTTGGTGCAATGCGACGATCGATATGGAAAGAAGCACAATCACCAATGAGCATGGAACCGTAGACCTATCGAAAAATGAGTTATTTATTTTAAAACAACTAATAGAGCATAAGAACAAAATCGTTTCCCGCGAACAATTAATTTCAAGTCTATGGGAGGATGAACGCTTTATTAGTGATAACACGTTAACGGTCAACGTAAACAGACTTCGTAAACGACTTGATTCCATCGGATTAGGAGACGCGATTGAAACAAAAGTTGGACAAGGCTACATAGCAAAGGATGAGATACAATGATGTTTCTTCAATATGTATTAGAACGACGAAGCTGGGTCATTCTTATTGTAAGCTTACAGCTCATTCATCTGTTTATTGCCTATGTTGATACGGCACTCTCTTTCTCATCAAGCCTATACATCGTTTTTCTCTCAACAATGATTTTCTTGCTCTTTCTCATCATTCGCTACAGGAAGGAAGCGGCTTTTTTTAAGCAGGTCGTAACATTGAGTGATGAGTTAGATTTGTCGCAGCTCAAGAATCCTAGCAGCCCTTTCGAATCGATCATATATGACGCACTTAAGGAACAAGAGAGGTCATATAAGAAGCAGCTTCATGAACACCAAAGGATGCTTGATGACGAAAAGGATCAGCTCTTATCGTGGATTCACGAAATGAAGACACCGTTAACGGCTATGCATTTAATTATCGATCGAGTGAGAGAGCAAACTTTGAAGCAGCAGCTCTCCTATGAATGGCTACGAATTCACCTCCTACTTGATCAACAGCTGCATCACAAACGGTTCATTTCAATTGAAAATGACTTATATATCGAAAAGATCCAGCTAGAAGAGCTTATTCATCAAGAAATTAAAGCTCTTAAATCATGGTGTTTTCAAAAGGGGATTGGCTTCGATTTAAGCCTAGAAGTCACGACTCTACTTAGTGATAGTAAGTGGTTATCCTTTATTATTCGCCAACTACTTTCCAATGCGATTAAATATAGTGAACGCGCAGATATTTCAATTAAGAGCTATATGGAAAACGGACATTGTCAGCTTGAAATTACTGATGCTGGTTATGGAATCGCCGCCAAAGATTTGCCGAGAATTTTTGACAAAGGCTTCACATCAACAACGACTCATAATGAACATGCAGCGACAGGCATGGGACTTTATTTAACAAAGAAGGTGAGCGATTCATTACATATTCAATTGACGATTCACTCAAAGCTCGGAGCAGGTACGACTTGCCACCTTCTATTTCCAAAAAAGAATCAACTCGTTCATCTTATGGGCATGTGACAACATTGTCACATGCCTTGCTCATTTGTTCGTTGAATGAAAGGAAAAATCCTCTCCATTGGATTAAGATGATGATAGATCAGAAAGAGGGAGTGAATCATATGGCAATCTTACAAGCAACAAACATCCGCAAAAGCTATGGAAATAAATTCAATCGTCAAGAAGTGCTTAAAGGAATTGACATACATGTTGAAAAAGGCGAATTCGTGAGCATTATGGGAGCATCCGGCTCTGGAAAAACGACCTTATTAAATGTGTTATCTTCTATTGATACAGCTAGTAATGGTTCGATTATCATAAATGGTCAAGAAATGGTCGGATTGAAAGAAAAGAAGCTTGCTGAATTTCGCAAACAGCATTTAGGTTTTATTTTCCAAGAGTACAATTTACTCGATACGTTAACCGTACAAGAAAATATTATGCTGCCGCTTTCGATTACAAAAATGCCCAAACGGACGGCACAGCAACACTTTAAAGAAATTGCAGATGCTTTAGGCATTTATGAATGCAAAAACAAATACCCAAGCCAAATTTCCGGTGGTCAAAAGCAACGCTCCTCAGCGGCCAGAGCTTTATTCATCAGCCAAGTATCATTTTTGCTGACGAACCGACAGGAGCATTAGATTCGAAATCAGCTTCCGATTTATTGAACAAGCTGCGACAGCTAAATGAAAAGCGCCATGCTACGATTATGATGGTCACGCATGATCCGGTCGCCGCAAGCTATAGTAGTCGTGTGATTTTCATTAAGGACGGCCAAATCTATACACAATTAACAAAGGGAGAGGAGACGCGACAGCAATTCTTCCAAGATATAATGAAAACACAAGGTGTTCTAGGTGGTGTGCATCATGAGCATTAATCATCTGATCACTCAAAATATTAAAAAAAATCTTGGCCATTACTTTCTATATATTTTTGCTCTTATTTTCAGTGTGGCCCTTTACTTCTCCTTTGTGACGTTACAATATGACCCAGCTATGGATCCCGCTAAAGGTTCTATTCGAGGGGGGGCTGCGATTCAAGCAGCGGCCGTACTGCTAGTTGCGATTGTTCTTGTCTTTCTCGTTTATGCTAACACGATTTTCTTGAAACGGCGTAGCTCTGAAATAGCCTTTACCGCTTAATTGGAATGAAAAAGGGCGAGGTTTTCCGAATTATTACGATCGAAAATGCTGTCCTTTATATCGGATCACTGCTGGTCGGGTCATTTCTTGGCTTTGCATCTTCGAAATTAATAGCCATGATTCTTTTTCAAGTAACTGGTGTCGATGATATCGCTAGCTTAACCTTTTCACCCGAAGCTTTCATCCAGACGATCATCGTATTTAGCTGTATTTTTCTACTATTAATGGTTATGAATAACCTTTTTATTAAAAAACAAAGCATTCTAGCTTTATTCCAAGTACGTTCTACTTCTGAGCATAAAATAAAAAAGTATTCTATCATTGAAATCATCATTGGGGTTTTAGGGATTGGACTGATCATAGCTGGCTATTACGTTTCGTCTATCTTATTTGATGGTAGCTTAATTGACATGATCGAATTACTAGTGACAATGCTGTTTATTTTAGCATCCGTCATCATCGGAACCTATTTGTTTTACAAAGGGTCTGTTAGCTTCATCTTTCAATGCATACGTAAACGGAAGAAGGGCTATTTATCTATTCACCATGTCCTTTCCTTATCATCTATCATGTTTCGAATGAAATCCAATGCATTATTGTTAACAATCATCACAACTGTATCAGCACTCGCTATCGGCTTACTATCCCTTAGCTATATTTCTTATTACTCAGCGGAGAGAACAGCCGAGCAATATGTTGCAGCTGACTTTTCCTTTACCGATCAAGAGGTCGCTTTAAGCTTTCAAGAGGCTTTAGAAGAAAATGACGTCAGTTATGAGCGAATAGATCGGAAATCGTATCAAGCTGATTTTAATATTGAGGACATCCTTGATGCGAACTTAGAAGGGTTAAATTTCGACCCTCATACAACGAGGCTTTCCGTCATTAGTGATAACAGCTTACACGGTTATGATCTTGAATCTGACGAGCTCATCTTCTCTGGCTATAGTAGTATTCTACAAAACTTCTTAAGCTTAAAGGAATCTGGTAGCATTTCACTGCAGCTTAACGGTGAAGAACGACCTTTGACTTATTTAGGACTTGATGATGGTCATCACCTTTCTCTTCCCTTTACGAATGGAGGACTACCGATTGCCATCGTCGATGAAGCACTTTTCTCTGAACTTGAAATGAATCATGATGAAGACATTCAGTTGGAGTATAGCGAATTCGTTGGGTTTCTTATAAATAATAATCGTGATTTAGAACAGGCAAACGAATTGTTTTACGAGCTTGAGTTAACTGAAAGCTCCTCTTCACTATCAAAATCAGATACAGCTTCTTCCCAAAAGCAAAATATGGGACTTATCATGTTTATGGTCGGCTTTCTTGGCCTCACCTTCCTCGTGACATCAGGCTGTATTTTATATTTTAAACAAGTCGATGAATGTGAAAGCGAGAAGGGAACCTATACGATTTTACGTAAGCTTGGCTTTACAGAAACGAATTTATTACGTGGTATTCAACTGAAACAGCTTCTTAACTTTGGTATTCCTTTAACTGTCGGCCTTAGTCATAGTTACTTTGCTGTTCAATCAGGCTGGTTCTTTTTCGGTACAGAGCTTTGGACACCTATGTTGCTAGTCATGGCTCTGTATACGATTCTCTATTCTTTATTCGGCATTCTGTCCGTACTGCATTACAAAAAAGTGATTAGAGCCGCACTTTAATCTCTAAACCAAACGAGGGCGCAAAAAAAGTTGGGTTTAACTTTTTGGCGCCCTTTAATGTCTATGTTTTATGCATTTTTACGAGTAGGACCTTCTGATTTTTTTGCTTGTGATTTACGTGATCGTGTCTTTTTCTTTTTCGTTCGGTCGAGAGATGCTTCAAGCGCCGACATGAGGTCGGTCACATTGGATGCTTTTGCAGGCTCAGCTTCAGTTGCACTTACAGTATGCTCGCCAAATTTTTTCTCTTCAATTAAATCGAGTAAGGCTGTGCGGTAATCATCCGTATACTTCTCTGGGTCAAAGGTGGTTGTAAGCTGTTCGACAAGAAGTAATGCCGTATCAAGCTCCTTTTTAGCCACCTTCTGTTCTTCAGGAATATTTGGAACCTCTTCTGCTTTGCGGACTTCATCAGGAAAATGAATCGTCTCCATAAGGAGCATATGTTCATATACACGAACAACCGCAAGCTGTTCTTTCGAACGAATAATGATTTTCGCTACCCCTATTTTTCCTGATTCCTCTAATGCTGTACGCAAAAGGGCGTAGGCTTTCGATCCACCACTATCAGGAGCCATAAAATAACTCCTCTCGAAATAAATCGGATCAATCTCCTCAAGCTTCACAAAATCAATAATTTCAACAGACTTATCTTCATTTTCCTTCTTCAGCTTTTCAAGCTCTTCATCATCTAAAATGACAAATTTGTTCTTCGCGTATTCATAGGCCTTCACAATGTCATCTTGGCCTAATTCCTTTTCACACCCAGGACAGATCTTCTCATATTTAATCGGTGTATGGCATTCCTTATGAATTTGTCTTAACTTAATATCTTTATTTTCAGTTGCTGTATGCAATTTAATTGGAATATTCACGAGTCCAAAGCTAATGCTCCCTTTCCAAACTGTATGCATTGTCTCACCTTCTTTTTTTCTTACTATGTTCCAAACATGATAAATTATGTATCCCTTCAATGAACATACTAACTATGCGAAGGACAAGCAAACACAACAAACGGACCCTTACTCTTTCTTATATAACAACTCAAGAGGTGATCATGACATGAAGCCAATGCGACTAACAACACGTGCATCCATTCCTACAGGGGATAATTGGATATACGAAGCAAAATATGATGGCTTTCGCTGTATGCTACATTGGAAACAAAATGGACCTACTTTACTAAGTAGAACTGGACGCTCATTAAATAAACAATTTCCCGAAATGATTGACTTTTGCCTCCAGCATGAAGAGTTGATTTCTCCATATCTCCCTCTTCTTTTAGACGGAGAAATCGTCTTTTTAACTCATTCGCTTGTGAGTGACTTTACAATTGTGCAAAACCGAGGAAGGCTACGCAATCAAACATCCGTCGACAAACAACAATCGCTTCATCCTTGCCATTTTCTAGCATTTGATTTACTGGTAGAACAAGGGAAAAGCTACGAAAACCAACCCCTTTTCAAGCGAAAAGAGAGATTATACTCATTATTCCAAAAGGCTGCATGGCCTTTAACACCATTGAAGCAAAGTAACAAACGGATTCAGCTCATGACCTACACAAACGATCATCATACGTTATGGTCACAGGTGACTGCTCAAAACGGTGAAGGAATAATCGCAAAGCACCGTATGAGCAAATACGAAGAAGGGGTACGAACCACTCAATGGCTAAAAATCAAACATTGGCGAATTGTAACAGTCGTACTCTCACATTATGACCGTCAAAATGGCTACTTCCGTGGCACTGTTTTAAAAGGGGAGCAATGGATTGAAGTCGTTCATTTTAAACATGGTTTATCGAAAGAAGAAGAAACGAACCTTGCATCTTTTTTTCATAAGCAAGGTCAAAAAGTTTCTACTGAACAATGGAATGTAGAGCCTGCTATTTGTGTCGATATCGCCTGTATCGACTTTGATGGAAAGCATCTACGTGAACCGACGTTTCACCAATTCCAATTTGAATCCGATCCGTTCACATGTACTTGGAAACAGATGCAACGTCAGTTACATCCGTTACCAGAGCCCATTTCCATGACTCATGCAGACAAACCTATTTTCCCTAAGCTCTCCATTGATAAAGATGCGTATATTCTTTACCTACAAAAAATAGCTCCAGTCCTACTTCCATTTTTAGAAAACCGTTGTTTAACACTTATTCGTTATCCTCACGGTGTCGAAGGTGAATCCTTTTACCAAAAGCAATGCCCAGACTATGCACCTGGTTTTATTGAAACAAAGAAGGAGGAAGGTATTGATTATATCGTGTGTAACGATGTTCGTACACTGCTTTGGCTTGGTAATCAGCTAGCACTCGAATTTCATATACCCTTCCAAACAATCGAAACGAATAAGCCAACTGAAATCGTCTTCGATTTAGACCCACCTACTGTACGTCAGTTCCATCTAGCTATTACAGCTGCTCAGCAAATGAAAAAAGTCTTTGACCGATTTGGTCTCTATAGTTATGTCAAAACGTCGGGAGGAAAAGGACTTCAGCTTTATTTACCTATTGCTAATAATCAATTCACTTATGAAGAAACGCGACTCTTTACTAAGTTTATCGCGACCTATCTATGTGAACAAAACCCTTCTCTATATACAACCGAACGCTTAAAAAAGAAACGAGGCAAACGGCTGTACGTTGATTACATTCAGCATGACGTAGGTAAAACGATTATTTCTCCTTTCTCACCAAGGGGAAATGCAGACGGACTTGTTGCCACCCCACTATGGTGGCATGAGGTTAACGAAGATCTTACTCCATACAACTTTGACCTTCATACAGTCATTGAACGTGTCAAAGAAGGTAATCCGTTTGAAAGCTTTTTTGCTCATAAGGACAAGCAGCCATTTCGTGATGTCATCACAGAGTTAAAGGAGCGCATGTACTAAGTAAAGCACCATGTCTAAAAGCCCACTAACCATTCAATTAGTGAAGGCACTGAAAAAGTCCTTTTTAGAAACTCAAAGAAGAGTAATGACTCCACTCGTTATGCGTCTTGCTTTGAGGAACCGACTCATTTAAAGGATACCGAAAAAGTTAGAAACCAAACTTTTTCGGTATCCTTTTTATTCTTTTCTTTTAAATCGACTACCGTTACGCTTTTGTCGCAATCTCTTTAATGTGGCTCCTACCTTATCTTCCATTCTATTTGTCATTTTGGTATCAATAGAAATCTGAACGATTTGCTCATTTTCAACCGTTAATAAAAGCCACGTACCTTCCTTCGCTGCAGCTGGCAACTGTTCTTGTCGGACAGTAAACTCCTTCTTCTGCTCCTCCACTAACAAAACAGCTTTATCGCCATCAACTATTCGATCAATAACAGCTCGTATCGTCATATACATCACCTCACACAAGCAATTCCCTCATTGATAATATCGGCTAATCGTCCATCCCCAATACCATTTATACGTATTAAATCTTCCATTGACTCAAATGGCCTAAGCTCAATTAACGTTTCAGCACGTTCCTCTCCAATATGATTAATCTCTTGTAGTAATTCAATCGTTGCTTCGTTAATATTTATACAATCACTTTCTACTGCTTGTTCTTCTAGTGGCTCCTCATCAATCTCAGTTAGTTGTTGATTGCTAGGATCCATGTACCCTTCTCTTTCTGTTCTTATTTGTAACGTTTCTCCATCCGATTCAACCACAATCGTTCCATGCACAAACGTCGCATACATCTCTACTTTGGCATCAGCTACTCGTTCTACTACTTCTCTGTGCGGATGACCATATTGATTATCCTCCCCTGCTGATATAATGGCTATTGCGGGATTCACCGCTTGGAGGAAAGCAGGAATGGTTGATGTACTTGAACCATGATGACCTAGCTTCAACACATCAGCATCTAAATCATAGCCTCTTTTGATCATGGCTTCCTCTGTCTGCTTTTCTGCATCTCCAGTTAACACAAATCGTGTATCGCCATATGTAAACATAGCCCCAATCGATCCTTCATGCACATCACCGGTCAACTGATCTGGATTTAAGATTTCAATTTCTAACGGTCCAACATCATACACTTCACCTGCACGTGGCTCATGATAATCAGCATCACTCGCTTCCACCGCTTCAATCACCCTTAAAAATGTTTGTGAGGTCGTCACATCACCCGACATCCATACCTCAGATACGTCCATTGTCTCTAAGATCAAATCCATCTGTCCAATATGGTCGGAATGCGGATGAGAGCCCACCATAATATCAATATGTTCAATATCATTTGCTTGTAAATAATGAAGAAGGTCCTCCTCCATCCAATGACCTGCATCGAACAAAATTCGGTATTCCTCTCCATCAACTGAATACTCAAATAACGTCGCATCAGCCTGACCAACATCAATAAAATGCACCTTTAACGGTTCTAAACCTTCTTCTACACGCTCAGCATGATCTTCTTCCTTATATTCATGATCTGCATTTATATCTATTTCAACATCATCACTTGGCTGACCTTGATCTACCTGACCACATCCAACTAGGATAATGATCGAAAATACTGCTAACCGTTTCAACACATATGTATACACTAAGCTGTCACCCTCTACTATTTCATTGCTTACGAATAATTCTTTACTGATTTACCTTCTAATGAAAACATCTTTTCTTAGGTTAGGGGAATTTGATCAAAAAAAAAGAAGCTTGAACAACCCAGGGCACAAAAAAAGTTTAATTTTTACTTTTTTGTGCCCTTTCATCCCCACTTAGTCTAGTACGGATAGGTAGGTCACATGAGGGAGGCTCTTATCTATGTCAGAATCATAACTTAATCGATACAATCGCAATATCATCCGCTTGTTCGCCTGCAAATATTCCCTTACTTAGTTCTTCTAACTTAGTTGGATGTAATTGATCAGCAATCGTTAGCATATAGTGCTCGCTTTCTCGAACGGTCATCCTCAATGTACCTGCCACACCATCGGTAAATATAGCTAATTGATCACCCTTTTCATATTGAACTTGATCTGTTACTAACTCCATATCTTCACTTAAGCCAATAGGGGTTATCGTTTGCTTCAACAAATGATTTCTTCCATCACCAACAAGAATTCCTGATGGATGTCCCGCATTAAAATACTGAATCGACTTTTGCTCGACATCAATATACAAATAGATTCCAGTACAAAAATAATGCTTAGAATGAATGACCGAACGAAATAATGAGTGAAAGTGCTTATTTAACTCAGCATATACTCGTTCTGGATCACTCACTCGACGAATGATTCCAGGGAGCAAAGCACGTAACGACATGCTAATTAAACTTGAAGCTACTCCTTGTCCCATTATATCTAGCAAAATCACACCATAGTGACGTTCATCAATTTGGTACCAGGAATAAAGGTCCCCTGATAAATGTTGAGAAGGTCGCAGAAGAGCGTTAATCATTATATTTTCATTTTCGATCGGTGGAACTAATACACTTTTTTGAATCGCTTGTGCTAATGCAAAATCCTTGCTCTGTTGCATTTCTAATCGTTTACGATCGGTTATATTTAAATGGGTTATAACCGCACCTTCCATTTGTAATGGGTCAGGTAGCTGTTTCAAAGGAGTAACAACCATCGCAAACCATCGCATTTCATTTGGAGAGTGACAAGGATACTCATAACGAAACATTTTCTTTTTACCTTGTAATACGGACATAATCCCTAACTGAACTTCTTTGCCAGAAACCTCTAAATATTGGCTACCAACTCCACAATCATCCATCCGTCCACCATTCATTTGGCAGAAACGATCCCATTCTTCATTTGTCGCAATGATCCAACCATCCTGATCAATGATAGCAACCTGATGGGCCATTGAATTAATGACATGCTGATAAAAGGGTTTATTTAATTGTACAGTTTTAATCGCCTCCCTACTTTAATGTCTGTTTACGAATAAACACAACCTTCAAATAGTTACCGTCTTTAAATGATTTCGTCGTCTTAAAGTCTTGTGGTAATGAGAACTCTTCTACAATTTGATACGTAACCCCAGTCTCTTTAAAGGCTTGATCAATAAATGCCTTAAAACGCTTCATTTGAAATTGGGCGCAATTTGTCGAGGCAACAATGAGTCCATCATCCGCTGTAATCGCAATCGCTTGCTTTAAAAGGCTTGGATAATCCTTTCCCGCCCTAAACGTATGTTTCTTTGAACGGGCAAAGCTAGGGGGATCTAAAATAACAACATCAAAGGTTAGCTCCTTCTTTACCGCATATTTAAAATAATGAAAGACATCCTCAACAATAATGTCATGTGCCTCATAATCCAACCCATTCACACTGAACTGCTCAATCGTCTTTCTTAAGCTTCGATTAGCTAAATCAACACTTGTCGTTTTCGTCGCTCCTCCAAGGGCAGCGGCTACTGAAAAGGCACCTGTATAGGAAAATGTATTTAACACCGTCTTACCGTCAGTATAGTGATCACGTAACGTTCGTCTAACATCACGCTGATCGAGAAAGACCCCGACCATTGCACCTTCATTTAAATACACCGCATATTGAACCCCATTTTCCTTCACGATAAGAGGAAACGCCCCTCTTTCTCCGACTACATAATCATCCTCCTCTACATACTTTCCTCCTTGATCAAAGCGCTTCTTCTGATAAATTCCTCGATATTCTATTGTTTCCTCTAATGCTTTGAGTATTGGCTTCTTGAAAGAATAGATCCCTTGACTGTACCAGTTAATCAAAAGGAAACCAGCAAAGTAGTCAATCGTTAGACCACCAATTCCGTCTCCTTCTGCATGAAATAAACGGAACGCCGTCGTTTCTAGGTCACGAAATAGCGATTTTCGCTGTTGAAAAGCAGCTTGAAATTTGCGAATAAAGTAGGCTTCGTCTATCACTTCCTGCTCATCATACGTTAACACCCAACCGATTCCTTTATTTTGCTTACCATAATATGCTCGCGCAATAAATTCATTCGATTCATCAACAAGGCGAAATACCATTCCCTCCTCTCTTAATGAGTTAGCCTGAATCGTTTCATCCGTAATGAGCGGATAGCCTGCTTTATATTTTTTTATAAAAGAAGAAGCCACTAAACAGCTGTTTTCTTTGTTCATCTTCTCATCCTAACGTGTGAATTTACTAGTTACAGTATATCACATTGTTCACTATAATCACCTTTTTCAAGATGATGGATTCGCTGTTATTATGACCTTAACATGTGATAGCTCTAATATGTTCGTCACATCCTAATTTTTTGCAATTTCACATCTTCGTTGATTGAAATTATGTGAACACAAAAAAAGATGTCTCATCAGGTTCCCCCATTGAAACACCTTTCCTTTTTACTTTCCTACCATTGCCTTCACTAACTCGCGATTTCTTTCCTTAAACACATCATTATGAGAGGATACCATCGCCGCCGCCTTCGCTTTAGGATCAATAAATTGCTTCGCCTGATTAACTGCATTAGCCGCATCCTGGAAAGCACCTGCAATCAAATGCAGCTTTCCGTCATGCTTTAAAATATCTCCAGCCGCATACATCCCCGGTATGGAAGATTCACTATTCGTATTGCCTTTTATATAGAAATCTTCTTCCATTTCAATATTTAATGTACTATTTTCCAATAAGGATGAGTCACGTTCATAACCATGGTTAATAATAATGTCGTCCACTTCAATATGACGTGTTCGTTCTTCTTCATGATTTGTCACTTCTACCTTTTCAACGAGATCGGTACTTGAGTTAGCAATTAGCTTAGTAATCGACGTATGGAGCAGGCAAGAAACCGAACTATTTAGTAGTTGATTGACTTGCGCCTCATGCCCCTTCAGCTCTCCTTTGCGATACGTTAAGTATACCTTTTTCGCAATAGGCTCTAGTTCATTGGCCCAATCGATTGCTGAATTACCTCCACCTGAAATGATCACGGTACGATCCTTAAATTGCTTAAGTGACTTTACTGTATAATGTAGGTTTGTGACTTCGAACCGTTCAGCCCCTTCAATCTCTAGCTTCTGTGGCTTTAATATCCCCGATCCGACCGCTACAATAACTGTCTTTGATATATGCTGTTCTCCTGAACTTCCTTTTAATACAAAGACTCCATTCTCATCCTTGGAGATCGATTCAACCTTTTCATTTAATACGACAGTAGGATCAAACGTCATCCCCTGCTTAACGAGCTGATCAATAAGCGCTTGCCCTGTAATAGGAGTTAATCCACTAATATCCCAGATCATTTTCTCTGGATACACATGTACTTTCCCACCTAAAAACGGCTGAAATTCGATGATTTTCGTTTTCATCCCACGAAGCCCACTATAAAATGCCGAGTAAAGCCCCGCAGGTCCGCCTCCAATAATCGTAACATCGTATACGTTTTGGTGTTCCACTATGACCACTCCTACTTTTAATAAATGATTATCATTCTCATTAAACTATACTCCACATACCGCTAAAATACAATAAAAAATTACCGAACTTTTATTTTCTTCACAATAAAAGTATCTGACTCTCAAAAAATACTATTGACATAAGGGTTGTTTTAATTTTATAGTATTCTCATAATCGAAATCGAGAATCATTATCATTAACTTGTCGATAAGGAGGCAAATCATGACTCGCCTATTTACAAATAACATTCAGGTTGGTTACGGAGAACAGCCCATTGTGAAAGGGATCAGTGTTAGCATTCCTGATCAACAGATCACAACTATTATCGGACCAAATGGATGTGGGAAATCAACGTTTCTTAAAGCCATTACGAGAATTATTGCTCACCAAGGGGGTAATGCCATTCTCGATGGGAAACCCATCGCCCAAGTACCGACCAAGACTCTTGCAAAGAAAATGGCTATTTTACCTCAAACGCCTGAAAGCGCTAGTGGTTTAACTGTAGGAGAACTTGTTTCTTATGGTCGCTTTCCTCATCAAAAGGGGTTTGGTCGCTTAACAAAACGAGATTATAAGGTAATAGATTGGGCACTAGAGGTAACCGGTACGAGTGAATTCAAGTATCGGTCAGTCGATGCTCTATCAGGTGGTCAACGGCAACGTGTATGGATTGCATGGCACTTGCTCAGGAAACGGAAATTATTTTCTTAGATGAACCAACGACCTACCTTGATATGGCTCATCAGCTCGAAGTTCTTGAGCTGTTACAACGCTTAAATAAAGAAGAAGGACGAACGATTGTGATGGTTCTCCATGACCTTAATCAAGCAGCACGTTTTGCTGATTATATGATTGCCTTAAAGGATGGCGTCGTCGTAAAAGCCGGTCATTGTGAAGAGGTCATTCAATCGAACGTTCTTCGTGAAGTCTTTCAAATTGATGCTGAAATAGGACGAGATCCACGAACAAACAAACCGATGTGCATAACGTATAACTTAATCAAAGGAGAATCACCTGATGAAAAAGCACCTAATCTTATTTATTCTGCTGTCAGTGGCGATTATTAGTAGCGCCTGCAACAGTGCAACATCTGAACCGATTGATACAGATGAAACAAACGAACAAACCGAAACAACTGACGACGAAACGATTACATATGAGTCGGAAAATGGGCCTATTGAGGTACCCGCTAACCCTGAACGAGTCGTTGTCCTTGCTTCCTTTAACGTTGGTAGCGTCATGGCACTTGATGTTAACTTAGTTGGTGTCGATACATGGGCAATGAACAATCCTCGTTATGCTCCTTATTTAGAAGGCGTAGAGGAAGTAACAGATGAAAGTATTGAGAAAATTTTAGAGTTGGAGCCTGATTTAATCATTGCTGCCCCGACCAACAATAACCTCGATCGACTAGAGGAAATTGCCCCGACCGTGACTTATACGTATGGACAAGTCGATTATTTAACACAGCACTTAGAGATAGGTAAGCTATTAAATAAAGAAGCCGAGGCACAAGCATGGATTGATGACTTTAAACAAAGAGCCGAAGCAGCAGGAGAAGAAGTGAAAGAAGTACACGGTGAGGATGTAACTGTATCCGTCATTGAAAACTTTGATAAGCAGCTCTATGTGTTTGGTGATAACTTTGGACGCGGGACAGAAATCCTTTACCAAGAAATGAAGCTTGACATGCCAGAAGCGGTTACCGAAGTAGCTTTAACTGATGGCTATTATGCATTATCACCAGAAGTGTTACCTGAATATGCAGGGGACTTTATTATTTTAAGTAATGACGGTGAGGATAGCTCCTTCCAGGAAACAGAAACGTATCAAAATATTCCAGCCGTACAAAACGGTCATGTTTTTGAAGCAAACGCAGCCGAATTCTATTTTAATGATCCTATTACACTAGAGTTCCAGCTTGACTTTTTTATCGAAAGCTTTTTAGGTCAGTAATATAATGGCATCGAAAAAGGTAAAACCAACCTTTTTCAGTGCCTCTAGTACTATCGTGAAGGGGTTACTTAACAGTTCGTTTAGGTAGCTCCTTCTAATCATGTATAAATCGTATCACTGATATTTAAGAGAAACGAAGCGAGGCCTATGACAAAAAAACAACGATCCACCTTCTCATTCACAATTAAATTCATATTCAGCCTTCTTATATTTGGCATCGTCTTCATTTGTGCTATGGTATTGGGAGCCGCTGAAACAACCGTTCGTGATGTATGGCTAGCCCTAACGACAACTGATGCGGATGCCACCTTAACCATGCTTCGTGAAATGCGCTTTCCTCGTGCCACCGCTGCATGATCGTTGGAGCAGCACTAGCGGTTTCAGGTGCGATTATGCAAGGAATGACTCGAAATCCACTAGCTGATCCTGGTTTGCTCGGTTTATCAGCTGGCGCGAATGTTGCTTTAGCTGTTACGATTGCGTTTATTCCTGCTGCCAACTACTTCGGTGTAATGATTGCCTGTTTTATCGGAGCTGCCATTGGAACGATTATGGTGTTAGGAATTGGCGCGATGAAGCGCGGAGGTTTCTCTCCATTCCGAATTGTCTTAGCTGGAGCTGCCGTTTCAGCATTTTTAACAGCGATCGCTGAAGGGATTGGTCTCTATTTTAAGATTACGAAGGAAGTTTCGATGTGGACATCCGGTGGGCTTGTAGGGACAACATGGAGTCAGCTTGAGGTGATTGTCCCTTTTGTTTTAATAGGGTGTCTCTTATCTCTTCTTCTATCGAAGCAGCTGACCATTTTAAGCTTAAATGAAGAGGTCGCTGTCGGTCTCGGTCAACGTACGACTCAAATTAAGGTCGTTCTCTTTATCATTATCGTCATTCTAGCAGGTGCTACTGTAGCGCTTGCGGGCAACATGGCCTTTATCGGTTTAATGATCCCTCATATTGTGCGAGCAATCGTAGGAACGGATTATCGCTTCATTTTGCCGATGTCTATCATTTTTGGAGCTTCATTCATGCTCCTTGCTGACATAGCTGCACGAACGATTAGTGCGCCATATGAAACACCGGTTGCTGCTATTGTATCGATTTTAGGCTTACCTTTCTTCCTCTTCATCGTTCGAAAAGGAGGGAGAGCATTCTCATGATCCATCCAACAGTTATAAAAAGACAACGACTACTCATTGGCCTTCTACTGTTACTCATTTTCTTAACAGCTTTTGTTGGAATTGGTTTAGGCTATTCCTCTGTCTCATTTAATCGTATTGTTCCAACTATTTTAGGGCACGGAACATTTAAAGAAGAGTTTGTCTTTTTTTCGATTCGCTTACCGCGAATTATTGTAACGATTTTAGCAGGAATGGCACTCGCTTTATCGGGAGCATCCTACAAGGAATTACCCGCAATGATTTAGCAGATCCTGGAATAATTGGTATTAATTCTGGAGCTGGTGTAGGCGTCGCTATTTTCTATTTATTCTTCCCGATTAATGCAGCAACCTTCACATATGTCTTACCATTAATCGCCTTTATGAGCGCGCTCTTAACAGCTGTCGCCATTTATGCATTTTCCTATAGCCGTCAAACAGGGCTTCAGCCTATCCGCCTCGTTCTAATTGGAGTTGGGTTTTCAATGGCGCTCTCGGGCGTTATGATTGTTTTATTCTCATCGGTTGACCCTTTTAAGGTGGATTTCATTGCTCGCTGGCTTGCAGGAAACATATGGGGAGATGATTGGCCTTTTATTTGGGCAATTCTACCTTGGCTCATTCTATTGATTCCTTTTACATTATATAAAGCGAGTCGTCTCAACATCCTTAGCCTCGGTGAACATGTTGCCAAAGGCGTCGGAATCTCACTTGAAAAGGAACGTATCCTATTATTATTAACGGCTGTTGCTCTTGCTGCTTCTGCCGTATCTGTAACTGGTGGTATTGCCTTTATTGGACTTATGGCTCCACATATGGCTAAAGCATTAGTTGGACCACGTAATCAGCTCTTTCTACCAGTTGCTTTATTATTAGGAGGATGGCTTCTCCTTCTAGCCGATACAATAGGTCGGAATCTCATTGACCCTGATGGTCTACCAGTCGGTATTATGGTAGCCTTAATCGGTGCACCTTATTTTGTTTATTTGCTAATTAGGAAATCATAGATTAAGAAAAATGCGATAGTGTCTTTTCTTAAAAGCATTGTGCGGAGCCGTTAATTGGGGTTAGCTCATAAATGCGTGTATCAAGCGAGAACGATAGCTTTTGCGAACCTGCTTGACAGTGCCAACCAACAAAGGTAATCCCCATTCCTCTACATCAGAGAAAAGCCGCTTCCTGAGAAGGAAATGTAATCCTCACTCCGCTATTTAAGCTAAGTGAGTCCAATAGGAGCCATAAAAGCCAAAATAGAGGAATGAGAAACCGCAACGACATGAAACAGGGAACGAGGGAGGAAATAGAGGAATAAGGAACCACATAGAGCACGAAGCCAACGACATCTGCGAAATCGCCTACATCTTCATCGATTCTTCCCTAACTGGAATCACACGTGAAGAAACGCTCGAAGTCTTTAGTTATAAGACTTTGAGCGTTCCTTATTTCACGAAATCCGTACTCGACGATAGACCATTAAACCACATACTCCCATCATAACAAACATCAAACCTAGTATGAACCAGCTATACATATTTGTTGCTGTATTTGGTAACGACCCTTCTTTCACAGTGTCTAATTGATTATCTTCACTGTACTCTGAAGGATCTTCCCCGCCATCACCAGCAACCGGTATTCCTTCTTTCTTTGGATCATCTTTGCTTTTTGAATCTGAGTCCTCTATAGGATCCTTCGTTTCTGGTAATGGGTCCTTATCAAAATCAAAATCCGCCTCTGCCCCTTCTACGATACGCCCTTCTACTGTATCGTAAGGAGCCTGTACCGTACCGATTTGATCTAAATAATCCGTAAAGACATCGTAATCCGGTATAAAGAGCTCCGTTATTCTACCCTCATCTTGCGCTTGCTTAAACATCGTATAGCCATCGCCACCATCTGCTGCAAATGCATTGGTTGCAACCGTATAAGTATGATCAAGCTTTATTGGTTCATATCCCTTTTCCGTTTCGACTTCTACGCGAAATACACGCGCAAACGCTGGCTCATTTCTGTCAAAGTAAAACCGTAGCCCTGCCACTTGCAAGAAGCGCCCATGCCCATCCTCAATCGAACTTACACTTAACTCTAACGCTTCCATGATCTCTTCTCCTGTTAATTCAAGTGTAACTAACGTATTGGCATAAGGTAGCACCGTTAGCACATCACCCAAAGTAATAGCACCTTCTGCTATTGATGCACGTATTCCACCGGAATTTTGTAGGGCTATTTGTGCATCAACACTATCTTGAGCCTTCACGAGCATACCATCAGCAATCAAATTTCCTAAATTCGTTTCTTGCGTCCGAATATGCTCACGCTCACCATCAAGAAACACAGCAGTTTGACCAACGACCTGCTGCTTCAATTCCTCAATCGGCTGTTGTAGCTCGGCTAAACGTTCACGTGCAATCGAATCCTCTTCAAATGTAAACTGACCTTCCGCGTTTTGCTCATCGACTTTAATCAATTGTCCATGCCATGACTGAAGGACACCTTCATCATCAAACTCAACGTCTAAACGTCCGAGAAATTCTCCGTATTCCTTTGCTTGGACAACAAGCGTCGGTTCAGTATATTCATGAAATACAACAGGCTCCTCAAGCAACGTATGACTATGCCCACCAACGACAATATCAATTCCTTCTACTTGCTTAGCTAATATCTCATCGTATCGGTAACCAAGATGCGTTAATGCAATAATTTTATTTACACCTTCATCTTGAAGTCGTTGTACCGTTTCCTTTGCCTTTTTCAAATAATCTTCAAATTTAATATGAGCACCAGGATTGGCAATGAAAGCTGTATCCTCTGTCGTCAAACCAAAAATCCCAACACGTTCACCATTAAACTCTTTAACAATCGCTGGATAAACTCGGCCATCTTCCCCTGGACTTCCTATTTGATCAATAAACAAGTCGTTAAAGGCTGGCTCTCGGCTATAATCAATATTCGCACTTACAAATGGAAATGATGCATTCTTTATAAAATCAGCTAACACTCGTGGTCCCTTGTCAAACTCATGGTTACCAGGAACCATTGCATCATAGCTAGCCATATTCATAAATTCAAGGTCAGCCTGCCCAAGATATTGATTAAAAAATAGCGTCCCCGAAAATACGTCTCCTGCATCAAGCAGCAATGAATGTTGCACTTCTTCACGAATCGAACGAATCGCTGTGATTCTACGCGGAACTTGATCTAAGTGAGCATGGGTATCATTTGTATGCATAATCGTCAGCTCAAATAAATTGTGTTCCTCATCATTGGTAGTTGACACTTCATAGATCGACATCGTTCCCGACACTTCATTAGCTGCTAATAATAGCGGTTTGCCTGTTGGGCTATCAGCTTCCTCAATGAACATTAGCCCTTCTGTTCCGAGATCACCTGCTTGTCCACTCGCTGGGTCCTTCGTGAAATCACGACTATTATAATAGGTCACAAGCTTTGGATCGTGTGGATCGGTCACATTATATACGATAATTCCTCCAACTCGTTCTAAGCCAATAAACGCATAATACTGTTCGTTAATGACCCCAACCTTCACATCCTCAGGCTCTGGCCCCTTATCATCACTACGAGTTTCCCCAGTATTCTCAGTGTGATTCGCATTAAAATGGCGCTCCCCAAGATAATGCAAAATCACACGCTCGAACTCACTTCCACTGTCAAAGACAAGCTCCATTGTACTAGCATCCCAAATGGAAAATGAACGTGCACCGAAGCTATAAAGTGCTTCATATTCACCTTGCTCATTTTTGCCCATTTCAGAAGTAATACGGAGTCGCCCTAGCTGCTCATCATTAAATAACCCATTTTCCACCATCTCATCAAGCTCAGCTTGAGAAAAGCCTTGATAATGATCCGCATTTAAAGCAATCTGATGACGAACATCCTTCGCTCTTAATTCTTCAGAAAAACCGTCATAGTCACGTGCGTCCCCTTCATTTGCCGTTACAATATAACGTGTCCCATTTCGTTCTAGTAAATCAATACCGTCCGGCTGATACATTCCGAGCACCGGCCAAGGCTTAATCGCTACCTCCCCATCTCGATCAGAAGCATCTAACGCATTTCCAAGCAATGAGTGATCTTTAAACCCTAGACCATGAACATAATCAAATTGCTTCGTTTCTAGGTTCAGTGTCGCAATCGCATTATTTTCTTGTAATGCCACATAAGCGGTCTTACTATCAGGTGATACAACGATATACTCAGGTTCAAAATCCTTTGCTGCATCTGCCCCCGGACCAAAGATACGCACATGTTCATCTATTTGCTCTGCCTTCAAATGACTAAACCCAACAGTCATGACGTGTTCTTCCGTTACATGAGGGCCATCTGAAACATCAATAATTGTCACCGAGCCCTCAGGATCAATCGTATATGCATCATTCGGCTCACCTTCATTTGCTACTAGAATCATTTCACCGTTAGGGCTAAATGTCACCATATCGGGTAGCGCTCCTACTTCAACGTGAGCTATCACTTCCCCATCGGGATAAGCAAGGACGACTCGCCCATGATCCGTTCTCGCTCAGCAGGTACACTAAATGCTATGAAATCGCCACCAGGATGAATCGCAACACTCGTAATATCTCCAATTTGAAATCCAGCACCCAAATCTAGCTCACTCACTTGAATACGACCTTTCCTTTCTAGTTGAAGGTTACTGTCACCAATAGTAGAAAGGTCCACAATATCAATCGCATGGTGCGCCCCATTAACAATAAACGCTTGTTTCGTGTAACGATCAAAGGTAACAATCTCCGCTCCACCTTGGTTAAAGCCAGCCCCACTATCATAACGACCAATAAGCTCAAGCTGTATTTCCTCTGTCGGTGACAGACCTTCATCTAGAGCCACCACTTGAGATGATAATGGATACAGCAACAGATGTACAACGAGCATATTTGCAAGAAATAAACGTAAATTAGCCACGTTTCTCGTCCTCCTTTTCCTATTCATCAAGAATTTTAATGGACAAACAATAAGCACATATAAAATTCGTAAAGTTCATGTAAAGTTTGAACAGAGATTCTGTATTTTCGTACGACATTTCTTGCAATTAGTATGTACAACATTGTCACAAAATGTGACCACTCGTCGTCATAGAGAGTAAAAGGAAAAAAGGAGAGGTTATTTTATGGAGGAAAAACGATGGGATATTATTATAATCGGTGGTGGGTTAGCAGGCTACGTTGCTGCAAACTATTTAGCAAAAGCAAATTTATCAATATTAATACTTGAAAAATCAAAGGAAATCGGCGGTAGAGCACGAACCATTAATAAGAATGGATATCTTTTTAACTTAGGACCACATGCTCTTTATCGGAAAGGAAAAGCTGCAGCTATTCTTCAGGACCTTTCGATTGAGTTAAAGGGTCGTTCACCTGCAGTAGGGGGAACGATTCTCTATGACCAAGTCGACTATATAGCACCGTTTTCGTTTTTAAATGTATTAAGAGGCTCTTTCCTTTCAATAAAAGAACGATGGGAATGGATCAAAGTGGTCACAAGCTTTAACCGAAACCATCAAACACAAATAGAAAACCAAACATTTCAGCAATGGGTCGAACACACCACTTCGTCCCATCGTGTTCAATCACTTATTTATGCAGTGGCAAGGCTTGCTACTTACTGCCATGCACCAGAGCTAGTCAATGCAAAGGTCGTTCTTTCACATTTATCATTAACATCAGGAGGAACACTTTATATAGATGGTGGATGGCAACAAATAATGAAGCAACTACACGAAAGAGCTCTTCTTTCCAACAGTACAGTTCAAACAGACACTACTGTTACAAAGCTCGAGATGAATGACCAGCAACAATGGCAAATCAAGACGAGCAATCAAGAAACGCATGTTAGTAACTTTGTCCTTTATACAGGGGCTCCCGAACGCTTAGGGCAAATTACGAATCATCCGCTTAACGGCTCCATTCCTCCTATTATTCCAATTAAAGGAGCAGCCTATGACATTGCTTTATCGACATTGCCCGATCGACGCCAGCTTTTTGCATTAGATTTAACAGATTCATTCTATTATTCCGTCCACTCAACATACGCCAAGCTGGGTGATCATGACCATATCGTCCTACACCTCTTTAAATATCTTCATCCTACAGAAGATAAGAATACACAGAAGGTGAAAGAGGAGCTAGAGCAATTTCTAGAAAAGCTCCAACCTAATTGGAAACAACACGTTAAAGCAAGTCGTTTTATGCCAAACATCACTGTAAATCAACGTTTACCCCAGTTAGGTGAAGATCACTATTTCAATAATCAGGAAACCGAGCTGTCCCGTTTGTATGTAGCGGGAGACTGGGCGGATCCACAGCTCATCTTAGCAGAAGGAGCAATTAATAGCGGAAAAAATGCCGCATTGGCGATTATCGCGAAAAATCAAGGGGGAAGGCAAAAATGACCATCAATCAAGAGGAATTTATAAAATATAAACCACTTCTCTTTTCGTTAGGCTATCGTATGCTTGGCTCTTTTGCCGATGCTGAAGATCTCGTACAAGAAACATTCTTACGGTGTTATCAAATCGACACCATTCAATCAAATCCAAAGGCTTATCTCTGTCAGGTCATGACAAATTTATGTATCGATCTATTAAAATCATCCCGTTATAATCGCGAACAATACACCGGTGAATGGAACCCAGAACCTTTACTAGTTAGTCAAGACGAACCTTCCTTTCATGCCATCCAAAAGGAAGGACTGTCCATCGCTTACTTACGAATGATGGAGCATTTAAGTCCTTATGAACGTGCTGTTCTTATATTAAGAGAGGCGTTTCACTTACCTTATCAAGACATTGCAAAAATGATTCATAAACAAGAAGCAAACTGCCGAAAGCTATTTAGTCGAGCGAAAACGAAAATCTCTTCTGTTGAAGCCGAAAGCCTCAGCTATGACCAAAATCGCATCCTTATTGAACGCTTTATTAAAGCCTTTCAAACACAAAACATTGCTGAGCTCCTTCAATTACTATCAGAAGACGTAACGCTTTATTCGGATGGTGGTGGCATTGTAAAAGCCGCTATACGTCCGATCAAAACTCCGTCACATGTACTCGCCTTTTTTAATGGGATTACCCGTAAGGCAAAGAAAGACTTCCATGCGTCGATTCACAATCTAAACGAGCAACCGACCATCGTTGTATATATAGATGATAGGATCTATAGCGTTCTAAGCTTTTATATTGTCGATCAATACATTAATGAACTGTATATGACAAACAACCCTAACAAGCTCAATCATCTTCAACCTGTTTTAACGATACACAAGGGAGACTAACAATATGGAGCAAGAATGGGCTACATTATACAAGCAGCTTCAATCCATTACCTCCATTCCTTTGGAGGAATGGAACGTATTTAAAGCAATAGGCACTTTTCAACGAATCGATAAGTCGAAACATTTTGTTATAGCTAGTGAAACTCCTGAATCAATTGGTTTTTGTTTAAATGGACTATTTCGCTTCTATTACACAACACTTGAGGGGACGGAATATAATAAAAGCTTCTGTATAAAAGGAGAATTCGTCACGTCATACAGTGCTTTATTACAGCAATCTCCCTCTCCCTTCTCGATTCAAGCAATTACAAACAGTGAACTCATTGTCTTTCCATACAAATCGTTTAAAGTTTTGTATGAAAGACACCCTTGTTGGGAACGATTAGGGCGAATCATAGCCGAACAGCTCTATATAAAGAAAGAGAAAAGAGAACACGAACTCCTCACTTTATCAGCCGAGGAACGTTACAAAGTGTTTTTACAACAATTTGCTGAAATGGCTAATCAAATTCCCCAATATCAAATTGCATCCTATCTAGGCATCACCCCTGTAGCACTTAGTCGCATTCGCAAACGATTAACTTAGGTTAATGAATCAACCTCCCTTTTACATTATATTTATGGAAAAAGGAGAGGATTTTTAAAATGAAGATAACCAATCAAACGATTTTAATTACAGGAGGTGCTGCAGGAATTGGATTAGCGTTAAGTAAAAAATTCCTGCAGCTTGGCAACCGCGTCATTGCAGTTGGACGAAATGAACAGCGTTTAAAGCAGCTACAAGCAACGTACCCCGATCGCGTCTTAACTTATCAATGTGATGTTAGCGAGTTAGATAAGCTACAAGAGCTTGCTACGAATATTCTGACTCAACATCCACACGTATCCGTTCTCATAAATAATGCGGGCATCCAACATATGTACTCATTTTTAAACGAGGAAAAACACCGTGCTCTCATTGAAGAAGAGGTTATGATCAATATAACAGCTCCCATAACGCTCACATCCTTGCTCATCCCGTTATTAAAAAAGCAAGAAGAAGCCGCCATTGTCAATGTCTCATCTGGCCTAGGGCTCGTACCTAAACAATCTGCTCCGGTTTATTGTGGAACAAAGGCTGGAATCCACCTTTTCACAAAGGCACTTCGCTATCAGCTAGAGGATACGAATATTCATGTATTCGAGGTCATTCCCCCTGTTGTTGATACCGAGATGACAAAGGGAAGAGGCAAAAACAAAATGACACCCGAACAGCTTACAGATGAATTCATCAAAAATTTTAAAAGCAATCATTATGAAATGGAAATAGGCAAAGTAAAACTACTAACAACGATCAATCGCTGGTTTCCATCCATTGCAGAGAAGATATTAAAAAAAATGTAATCGTTATTGTCCCTCCAAAAAAATTATGTTAAGATACATTTAACAATTACAAAAGATGAATCACATGTGACTGATTCGATCAGGCATGGTGGTAGTTAAAGAAAGATATTATACTCTTTCTCAACATACCTCCATGCCTTTTTTTGTGTACAACTATCCGCTATATTTACTGCAAGGAAAGGGAGTTTATATTATGTTAAAAAAATTTTTTACAAAAACAAAAAAAGTTGAATTACTTTCCCCTATGACTGGGGAACTAATACCACTAGAAACTGTCCCAGATCCTGTCTTTAGTCAAAAAATGATGGGCGAAGGTGTAGCTATTATTCCATATACCGGAGAGGTTCGATCACCTATAGATGCAGAAGTTCTCCAAGTCGCTCCGACCAAACACGCAATTGGTCTTAAAACCGTTGACGGAACCGAAATCCTTATTCATATCGGGCTAGATACCGTACATTTAAAGGGTGAAGGCTTCACTATACATGTAGCGAAAGGAGGATTTGTGAAAAAAGGAGATCTTCTAGCAGACGTTGACGTGACCTTATTAAAAGAGCGAGGCTACCATATTCTTACACCAGTGATCATTACAAATAATGCAAGTACAAAGTATGAATATAAAATTCACGAAAACAAAAACGTAACAGCAAACGATTCTCTTATCATTTCATATGAATGTACTTGAATACAGTGAGAGGAGGTGACTAGCTTGAAAATTAAGAAGATATTAAACAATAACGCCGTTGTAGTTTCAGACCACGGGCAAGAAAAAATCGCAATAGGAGGAGGTATTGCTTACCATAAAAAGAGAAATGACATTATTAAACCAAAGGATGTTGAAAAGCTCTTCGTATTAAAAGAAAACGAGAAGCTCCAACAGCTTCTATTGCGTATTCCAGAACAACACTTCATCCTTTCTGAAGAGATTATCGATTATGCAGAAAAAGAGCTCGATACAAAGCTGAATGAACATATTTTTCTTGCTTTAACTGATCATTTATCATTTGCGATTGAGCGAGAAGCACAAGGAATTCACTTAAAAAATAAACTTCTTCAAGAAATAAAAATTCTGTACAAAGATGAATTTGCCATTGGAATGTGGGCCATTAAACATATTAAAACGACTATTAACGTAGAAATGCCTGTTGATGAGGCGGCGTTCATCGCTCTCCATATTCATACAATGAAAATCCAAGGAGGTGATATGAAACAAACCGTCAGACAAACGGCTATTTTACGCCATATGGTTGATACGATAACACAATTCCTTCATATCACCATTAATGAGGATGACCTATCGTATGAGCGATTAATTACCCATCTTCGCTTTGCACTAACTCGCATGAATCAATATAACACCCATTCTATGGACGACGAGATGCTCACAGTTATTAAAAAAAAATTTTCCCATTCTTATCAATGTGCCATTCATGTTCAGCAAGAGCTTCTTTCCTTACACGGGATCGAATTACCTGATGAAGAACTCGGTTATATTACACTTCATATAGAAAGATTACAGAAAAATAATTGATACATGATCTAAAAACCGGACACATAGAGTTTCATAAGAAAACGCTTTCATTTATACAATTATACGATTAAAGGAGGAATTCTCATGATGAAATATTTGCAAAGACTTGGCCGTTCCTTAATGCTTCCTGTTGCCGTTCTACCAGCCGCAGCTATCTTAATGGGGATTGGTTATTGGATTGATCCATCTGGATGGGGGGAAGGAAATGTGATTGCCGCCTTCCTCATCACAGCCGGAAGCTCAATTATTGATAACATTCCTATTTTATTTGCTCTCGGTGTCGCTCTAGGGATGGCGAAAGAACGCGACGGCTCAGCTGCGTTAAGCGGTCTCGTTGCATATCTTGTTATTACCACTTTACTTTCTCCAAATTCTGTAGGAATGTTAACGGGAGTGGAGATAGAAAATGTTAACGCTGCTTTTGGCAATATCGGCAATGCATTTATTGGAATATTATCTGGCTTAGTAGCTGCCAACATGTACAATCGCTTCAGCAACGTTCAGCTTCCAGATGCACTTGCCTTTTTCAGTGGAAAACGTCTTGTTCCGATTATGACATCTGTTTCTATGCTTATCGCTTCTGCGGTCTTGTTCTTTGTATGGCCTTTTGTTTATTCTGGCCTTGTGTCTTTCGCTGAAGCAATTAGTACGTTAGGGTCGATCGGTGCCGGATTATATGGGTTTTTCAATCGCTTATTAATTCCAACCGGCTTACACCATGCCTTAAATTCCGTATTTTGGTTTGATGTCGCAGGTATAAACGATATCGGGAACTTCTGGGCAGGTACAGGTGAAAAAGGAACAACAGGAATGTATCAGGCAGGTTTCTTTCCAATTATGATGTTTGGATTGCCAGCTGCTGCACTAGCGATGTACCATACAGCTAAATCAAAAAGAAAAAAGCAAACAGCTTCATTATTACTTGCCGCTTCATTTGCCGCTTTCTTAACAGGTGTAACAGAACCCATTGAATTTGCCTTTATGTTCTTAGCTCCAGCTCTATATGTCGTTCACGCTGCACTTACAGGATTATCACTATTTATTGCGGCAACATTCCAATGGACTGCTGGGTTTGGTTTTAGTGCCGGATTAATTGACTTTGCTTTAAGCTCAAGACTACCACTAGCTAATCAGCCTTATATGTTACTCCTACAAGGTCTCGCATTTTTCATCGTTTATTATATGTTATTCCGTTTCTTAATTGTGAAGTTTAACTTGAAAACACCAGGGCGTGAAGATGACGACGTATTAGAACCTTCGAAAAGTGACTCTACAACTGAAACCGTACAAACAACCGCTATGATGGCAAAAGAAATCTATGAAGCATTAGGTGGAGACAACAATGTCTTGTCCGTCGACAATTGTATTACTCGCCTCCGTCTAGAAGTCAGAGAAATGGACAATGTTGATCAAAAAAGAATTAAATCAACCGGAGTCCCAGGCATTTATATTATCGATAAGCACAATATCCAAGTCGTAGTAGGAACAAACGTGCAATTTGTAGCAGATGAAATGATGAAAATGAGAAAGTAATTAGTAATCAAAGAGGCTTTGTCCAAACGCCGTGTTAAAATGACGGGGACAAAGCCTTATACGTTTAAATAGTTAAGAGCATTATAATTCAATTTCATATTCCATTCGATTCGCTGTTGCAACAGCAACTTCTTTTCCGTGTAATCGAGAGATAAGGTGAAAAGACATATTGATACCTGCTGAAATACCTCCCGAAGTGATAAGGGAACCTTCATCAACAAATTTAACACCACGTTGGACTGAGACAGAAGGGAATTGCTGCTCCAATTGATCGATATCCATCCAATGCGTTGTTGCTTTCCTCCCATCAAGAATACCCGCTTTAGCAAGGAGAAGCGCACCTGTACAGACGGACGTCATAAACTCTACTTTTGGTTGTTGATGTTGAATCCATTCAATGACTTTCGGATTATCTATTTCAACCTTTTCAGCGCCATACCCTCCAGGAATAATCACAATATCCAATGGAGGGTGATTAGCAAAGCTATAATCTGGTTTCACTTTCAAACCATTTCTCGCCGTTACTAATTCACCATTTTCTGAAATCGTTTTTACGACAAACGGCTTTTCACTAGCATGAGGTATAACCGTAATAGAAAAAACCTCAAATGGCCCTGCAAAATCTAATACTTCTACCTCATTAAATAATAATATACCTACTGTACGTTGTGGCATTCCCCTCACCTCTCGCATAATTTTTTCACGTTTATTTAAATTTGGAAAAACCTACTGAGAAATGGTGAACTCAGTAGGTTTGAATCACATATGATCAAGCAAGCTATTGTCTTACAAAAGCAGGTAGTCGGATCGTCCAGTGAAACTTATGTAAAATCCATGCAATGAGCAAAATCGGGATTTGAACCATTGCGAAGCTTGTAACAATTCGTATCCACGGATCAGCAAAAAGCTCCTCATAGCTAATTGGAAAAAACTGAATAAAAGCAAAAGTTAACGTCACTTCAAAAACAACTAAAAATAAAAAGGACGTTAATGTAATGACTAAACTAATCAATGGATGATACCGAAAGATCAGCCAAACAAGCAAGTAAAAACTTAAAAACGTTAAAAAAGGCTTCAAGGAGTTTTGCATATATAAACTAGATATAAATACAATAACTCCTTGAATAACAGCAAAAAGTAAAATTGATTTCGTCTTCTCTTTAATCGGTAATCCAAATAAAACAAATGATACTACTAATAAAACGAATGTTTCAGGTAGTGACATAAATAAATAACTGTACCATGTCATAAAAACTCTCCTTAAAAATCCTCCGCGCTAACCCTAAAAAATTTTACTGGTCTTCTTCTGGATGTTTAGGCTGATAAAGGAGAAAAGTAGAAGCCGAACTAATTTCAGACTTAGACACGAACACAATGACACCGACTAGTGACGCAAGTACTACTTTAGCTAACCTTTTCATTTTGAGTCCTCCATTCTATTATATTCTCCACCTTACTAACAATTTTATAGGAAAGTGGAAGAGTACTACTAAGTTGAAAGAGTAACCCTAATACAGAAGCCCATACGATTTCAGTATTCATATTAACTAGATTATAAATAAGTATAACCCAAACAAACAAGAGAAAGAAAGCAAATTGTTGTAATTTTTTTCTATGTTTTTTAGTACTTTTTTTATAGAAATGATTAGAGGGAGCATATAAATAAATGATAAGCAACCCAACTATGAACACAATTGAAATGGAAATAAATAAAAATTGTTCGCTAAATTGAACCATTACTTTAGATGCAACCAGCGAAAGCGCTGTCATAGACACCAACCCTGCTATAAAACACCGGAAATATGTCGAGTAATGATACCCACCTGTTGCCATTCGAAAGATAGCGAAGGTTATCAATGTTGCTAGCATAGCAGGAACAATTCCTAAGATAAATGCAACTCCCATTAGGCACAACCACTTCCATACACCACCTATAATAATCTCCAATCCATAACGCACATATTCAATCTCTTGTTGTCGATTCGAATACATGCATAACCTTTTTGCTACATATCTACTTATTTTGGTTATCATCATTTTTCTCCTTTTGGAAAAACTAAATGAAACACAACAATAGATTGCTCACATTTCATATGGAGCGTTCCTCCATATTTCTTCGTTACCTCCTGAATAATAGACAACCCAAACCCTCTAGGTTGGTTCGACTCCTTCGTCGAAAACCCTGATTTCAAGAAAGATCCGTCTAATTGATGAGCACATGAGTTTTTTACGATGATGCCATAATGGTCTATTTCTTCGGTCATTTCAAATGCAATCATTTGTTTATCCTTTACCAATTCAATCGTTGCCTCATATGCGTTATCTAGCAAATTACTAACGAGTCGGAGTAAATCAGTGGATGTTAGACGCTTTGTAATCTCCTCACTTGAAATATCGATAGAGAAAGGAACCTTATGCTTTTGATATAATTCCATTTTTGAAAATAAAATAGATGCTAGAACTGCATTTTTAATCGATAATGCTTTATTATTAATCTTTACTTCACCTATAACCTCATTAATATACTTGACAGCGCTTGGGTAGTTCTCAATTTTCAATAGGCCTGCTACAACCGTTAAGTGATTGTTAAGGTCGTGACGATCAGATCGAACTGAAGCCACTAACGCCCGAAATTGCTCTTCGTGAGTGGATTCCGTATATTTGATTTGTTTCGTTTCTTCATTTTTTAATAATGTTACAACTAGAACAAGAGAACCGATATTTAGTACACACATTAATATAAAGTGTATAGGAATTCCGTATACCTCCATGAGCTCACCAAATGCCACCCACGAACCGATTAAAAAAAAGTTCAAAATAACTTGCGCTAGAATAAATACGATTAATATGAATATATGCATAGCCATTTTGTTGATCAAATGTGTTTGGTGTATTGTGGTCATGCACAATATCCAATCCAATCGATGCTCCTCCTAATTATAGTTAACTTAATTATAGCATTTATTTGTAGTTCCTTTTACATTTCAAATGAAAAAGATTTAATTTATCTACTACTTTCTATTGAAAGATGATAGAACCTGTCATAAAATTATTACATATGAAACAAATAAATAATGGCGATGAATTACTAAACGTATTAGAGGCCCTTTCCAATCCTTACCGACTTAAAATCATTTCGATCTTATTCAACAAAAGAACTTACGTAAGTCAATTAGCACGAGAACTAGCCATAAGTAGGCCATTGCTCTATCTCCATTTGAAAAAATTAGAGGAGGCTGGACTTGTTACAGGGCAACATGAAGTAGCAACAGATGGAAAGACGATGAAGTATTATGAATTGAACACTTTTCATATCCCTTTAGACGAACAGTTCATTACACAAATGTCTAGCAGCCTTACAGTAAAACCGAAAAAAGAAAGAGGTGAATAAATCAGTGGATTCTTCCATTCATTTAGGATCAATTCTTTATCAATTAGTTGCGTTTTTAACCATCTTACTTCCGCTCGCTCTGTTCGTCTTCTTAATCATCTATGTGATACGTATTGTGCGACGTACGGAACGACGTGCTGAAGAACGATTGAGAATCGATCAAGAAATGACAACATTACAGCAGCAGCAAATGAATGCCATTCAAGATATGAACAAGAGGCTTACAGTGATCGAGAACACTCTTAAGCAAGTGGATTAAGGGGGCTTTACATATATGGAGTTTATTTCTATATTAGTGGTTTACCCTATTATTCTTATTCTAGCTTCTATAATAGGCTATATTCTACTTCATAAATGGATGGTAATGCCTATACTAACATTTATCGTATTTACCATTTTAACATTTACAATCTTTAATCCTTCATTCTACGTTTGGGTATTGATTTATACGCTTCTTTCTTTGTTGGTAAGTTTAATAATGAAAAAGGTGAAAGCATAAAGAGGGTTCAACAGACAGTACGCTAGCTCGATTAGCAAATACGAAAGTAATGTAATTTATACTACAATTTCGCACCTCCAAATGTGAACCAAGCAAACATTATAACACCTGAATCGGTTACTTGAATCATTCGTTGGTAGACCCAAAATAAAGAGACAAGGAAGCTTATCATCGCCATGCAAAGTGGCCATATACGAGAATGTCCATTTGCCACACTAGTATATAAAATCAACATGACAGGGAGGAACAAGCCCAATTCGTAATCACTCAAGATGTATACACAATAAGACAACGTCGTGACAATTAAAGCAAGAATAGGTCGTATGTTTTGCCAAAAAAGTGAAACGCATCCTACAAACACCACTACAAACGCTACCCAATCCGTCTCTCTTGTCACTGTCCAATGATCAACCGGATTCAAAGGTTCACCAGTTACACTTGCGTAAGTAGCCAACGTTTCAATAGCAAGCACGACAAGAATTAATAAAATATTGAGAGTATTTGATCGAAATGACATTGAACCAGTTGTACTCACTTCTTTTTCACTTTTCATCTTTTTCACTCCAAAACTTAATTTTTGAGTGAGTACACACTCATTTCAGGTTGACATTAAGTGAGTACTCACTCATAATGGAAAGTGTAATCGCAATATTATTTATTGTCAAGAAATTGAAAGGCAGGGATCCCATATTGGAGTTACGAGAAAAAATGATTCAAGCAGCCAAAGAGGTTATTCAAACAAAAGGGCTTTCACGAACGACCACTAAAGAAATTGCTCGCGTAGCAAATTGCTCTGAAGGCTCAATTTATAACAATTTTGAGAATAAAGAAGATTTATTTTTATATGTTTTAAGAGGAGAGCTTAGAAACTTAATGAGCGCTTTAACGGTTCTTCCAGATCGAATAGGAACGAGAACAGTAAGAAAAAACTTGGAGGAAGTCGCCATTATCGCACTTGAAGACTACTATCGTTCAATGCCTTTAATGGCATCTATTTTTTCCGATCCATCATTATTGACTCGTCAGAGAGAAGGATTTAAACAGCGTAATGAAGGCCCTCATCGGGCAAATGAATCCATTGAAGCTTACCTTCACGAAGAACAACTAATCGGCAGATTCCCATTAAGTATTAATCCGAGAGCTGCTGCTGATATGATACTTGGTAGTTGCTTTCAATATGCATTTCAAATGAATTTTTTAGGAAATGAGAATTCGGATTCAGAAGCAATTAAAGTAGTTAACCGTACCTTGGACACTTTATTTCGACAGTTAGATGTAGACTATGATTGAAGTTAAATTTATTTTTTCAATAAAAATCATCGTAGACGTCTAGAGAGGTTTTAAATGCAGCCTCTTTCATGTTATTTTGAGTGTGCACTCACTCAAAATAAAAATTGCCTATACAAGGAGAAAAGGAGACAACAAAATTGAAATCACAATCATTTAAAAACCATACTAGATCGGTGCCCTTATTTCACTATTTCTTAGTTCCACTTTGCTTCATTACTTTTATTTTTGCTGTGAGCAACGCCATTTTTGATGCATTACGAGGAGAATCCCTTTTCACTTCCATTTTATTAATTTCCATTGCATTGATCGTAACCATTACAGTATTTTTTCTTCGGTCTTTCGTCTGCAAGGTACAGGATCGAGCTATAAGAGCCGAGGAAAGTCTCCGTCATTTTACTTTAACAGGAACTTTACCAGACCCTCGTTTATCAATTAAGCAAATTGTTGCCTTACGCTTTGCATCAGATGAAGAATTTCCAAGCTTGTGTAATAAAGCTATTCAAAAGAACATGTCACCTAATGAGATTAAACAATCCATTCAAAGTTGGAAAGCTGATCATGATCGTGTTTAAAAATCAAACATGATTTATTAATGGGATAAGCTATCCCTATTGAGGAGGAAAAATAAATGACTACACAGAAGCTTGTACCCCTTTTCCGAGCTTGCCTTGGTATTATTTCTTGGATCTTTACTCTTTGTATCATTATTCAGGTCTTACTAACAGGGTTTGCATTATTCGTAAACCCAATAAATTGGAGTTACCATGTAATTTTTGCTAGATTCTTCTTTTTTCTTCCACTTATCATGGCATTATTGGCCTATTTTGCCCAATTACCAAAGAAAATCATTTGGAAAAGTATTGGTTTATTCGGTATCGTTATTGCCTTGTTTTTTACAGCTATAATATCAGCAAGATTTAGTATGGTGGGGGCCTTGCACCCTATTATTGCACTGTTTCTCTTTTGGAATTGTGTAAAGCTGCTACCTCCATATAAAGAGTACTAGATAAACGTACTATGTAGTTCAAACACATAGGAGTGACAGAAATGAGTTTATTATGTTTAACGATTGTATTCATGCTATGCTTCATAGCTGTATTACTTTTAACATCTCCCCTATTCGCTAAAAAATGACAAACACTTTGTACCTTTTTTTCTAAAGTAAAAAGCCCTTATTTACTTATAGAAGTATCAACAACTGTAAGTAAATAAGAGCTTATAAAATATTTATTTTTCCTCTTCCTCTCCAGATTGCGGAGTTTCTTCAATCGGAGGTATGTCTTCTGGTACTTCCTCTCCATCGTCCCGAGGACCAGAAGAAGCACTTGCGTTATTGCTTACTCGAATTTCAACCGTATAAGACATTGACACAAATTCATTAAACTTACTCATACCAACGACTGTCCCTTTAACTTCTGGTGAATCGACATATTTGACCGTATAGCGAATATCAGCACCCTTTGATTGATAGTCTTCGTAAAATGCCTCCGGTAAATCCCCTTCAAGCATACCACGATAGTCCCTTAAGTACGGACGCCCTTGTGAATAAACAACCTGTATTTCTTTACTATCACGATCAGTCAACTCAGTACCAGCACTAACTGATTGTGAGATTAATCCACCAAATGGAACTTCAGAATGATATCTCTGTTGAACCATTACGACTAAATCACCATAACTAGTCGCTTCTTCCATTGTAAGTTCACCAAAATGAGGTACCGTTGTGGCTTGTCCTAGCGAAATGACAACTTCCATTTCATCTCTTTTTGCAACCTTATCTTTAGGTGAAACACTTTGACTTACGACTAGCTCTGCTTCAACACTATTTGATGCTTCCTCTTTATAGGTGATTTCAATTTCATTTGTTTCGGCCCATTGTTCCACTTCGGTTCGTGGTTGACCTGTAAAATCTGGAACGTCGATATCCTTTTCAAACACTTCCTCGCCCCTAGAATAATAAACGATGGCGCTATCGCGTCGGCGGTATTCCTCCTCCGTAACGTTTGAATCGCGAATCACGAGACGAATGAATTCGCCCTCCTCAACATCATCACTGTACTCAGATAATAATTGAAGGTTTTCAGCTTTATAATCTGCTATCCATGTCTCAGCCTCATATTGACTCATTTCAGCGAAATCAGGTAACTCTATGTGCTCATCAGGGTCTGGACCCGTACTACTAACAAGCGAAATCGTTTCGCCCTTTCTAACCCGATCTCCTGCAGGAATGGCTTGTGACATCACTTCATTTGTTTCGTATTCCATACTATTTTCATGAGTTAGGTCAATTTCGATATTATACTCAGCCGCCCAAGTCCGCGCTTCGGAAACTGGCTGTCCAACAAAATCCTCCATTGCGACGTGAACGGACCGATCATAAATGAAGAAGATGAGGAGAAGCGCCAAGACCCCTCCTACAATCGATATAATGATTGTTCGTCGCTTCTTGCTTTTATAGGTCGGATCAATCTCTGTTTCCTCTACCTCTTCGTACCTTCGCCCACCATTAGTTGAAGAAGGTATTGGTCCAGTCGACGGCTGAGAGGCGGACGACTTCGTTTCGGTCTGCTCCACTTCCTCCGTTGACGATTTTTCCTTTTCAGTATCTTTTTCCTTCTCATCCACCAGCTCATCATACTGATCTTTATTAAACTTTGATAAGAAATCACTCATGTGGCGTTAAGACACCTTTCCTTAACGAAAATATTTGATCCGATTGCTGGGCAATTTCTTGCGAGTGTGTGACCATAATGACACATTTTTGATGCTCATGAGCTAGCTTTTTAAAAATATCGATAATCTCCTGTTCCTTTTCCTCATCAAGGTTTCCGGTAGGCTCATCCGCTAAAATCAGCTCAACGTTCGTTGCTAGAGCTCGCGCAATAGCTACACGCTGCTGCTCCCCTCCAGACAGCTTATTGACATACCGATCGGCCTTACTTTTTACAATGCCAATATAATCTAAGAGATTGTAAGCAACAGTTTTCATATCATCTGGAATATCATTTTCCGTAATCGACATCGGTACTAACACATTCTCTACAGCTGTAAATGTCGGAATCAAATTATAGCTTTGAAAAATAATACCGATGCTATTACGACGATATTTCTCATAACCGATTTTTTTAATATCCTCGCCGTTAAACAACACACTTCCACCATGAGGTGTATCAAGTGCACTGAGCAAGGCAAGAAACGACGTTTTACCAGAGCCCGATTGACCAAGAATTGTGTAGAATTTTCCTTTTTCAAATGAAGCACTCGTATCTCGTAAAATATAACGTCTACTTTCACCATCTTGATAATAGTAATCTAGATTTTTTGCCTCTAAAATCATTCATCTCACCTCTTCTTCTACATTAATATCTTCTTCGGATTTAAGCGGACAATATATAATAATGGAATGACAGTTGATAGTAAGACCGTTAATAATCCAACAACTAAGAACCAAACGATATACGTTGTACTTAATTGAACCTCATACGAGTCTAGTACGTCATTAGAAGAAACATTTGTTTCAAATTCATCGTAATAGTAAAAGTCATCAAACCCTTGACTTTGTTCATCATTAGCTATTAATGTATCAGACACACTACTAGCTAATAGGTTCCCACTAAATAGAGAAAGAGCAATACCAATAAGCGCAATCAACATGACTTCAATTAAAACTTGACCAAGAACTCGACCTCGACTCTCACCTAAAGATAAATAAATACCAAGCTCACGTTTTCGATCACGTAGGAACAGAAGCACAACTAATCCAATAATTAATACAGAGGCAATAATCGAAGCAATTAGAACATAGTTTGATTGCTTTGACATCGACTGAATTGGTCCTGCGATATTATCATATTGATCGACTGCACTCCGAACGAGATACATGTCAGGTAATAGTGGCTGAACTTCTTCTGAAAAGGCTTCTACATCATCTACCGAGTGCAATACATATCTTGGTGTATAATAGCTATCAAAACCGTCCTCATAAAACATAGCATCTTCTGGATACAGCTCTATGTTCTTTTCAATTTGAAACTCAAACTCTTCTCCCACTACGCCATTTGGTACGTATACCGTGTTTTGCGCTTCCATATCCATGAAATCCCACATGCCACGATCCTGGTTCGAATCCTCGCCCTCCTCTACACTAGAAAGAGGCTCAAATAAGCCGATCACTTCCAAGGCCGTATCACGTGAAGCGTATTCTTCTTCATCACCAGATTCATAATCAAAAATGATATTTTTTAAAACAATCGTATCACCTACTGTGACCTGATTATGTTCAGCCAAGTTCTTAGAAATAATGGCTACAGGAGCACCGTTGGTGACCTCTTCATCATTGAAGACACGTCCGTCAACAAGCTGTGCATCTCCCTCTTCAAAATCCATTACAGGCGCATAATTCGTCCCTTTCAAACGGAACTCCATACCATGGCCTTCGTACATATCCGTATCACCTTGATAGCTATCAAGACTATCTGAACCTAAATAGGTGGAAATGCTATAATCATAATATTTCACATAACTTAACTGCCCGACTTGCTGAATTAAATCAAGGCTTACAGTCGGATATTCAAAATCCATCCACTCTTCTTCACTCATTTGATTAATTGCTTCATGATCTGGTTGCAGCGTTGCTGATGTACCAAGTCTTTCTTTGATCGTTTGCTCCACATTATTTGTCGCTTGCTGAATCGAAATCCCACCAGCTATTAAGTTACCTAATATGAAAATAATAGCTAATAAAATGAGAGATTTTCCTTTTTTTCTCGTAATACTTAACAATCCTCGTTTGAAAAAATTCATCCTTATCCTCCTTAGCAGTGAATATGTACTTATTAAAACAGGTTGCCAATGCCTGCTCTCATCACCATCCAGTTAAAAATATGTAAAAATGACAGCTTTTTCTACAATTCTATTATAATCTTCTTAAATATTTGCAACAACTACAGATTAAAACTAAATTTCGACATTTTTACTCTATAATTCCTACTACCTCCATTAAATAAGACGAAAGGCAAGAACCATTCGTTTCAAAATAATTAAAAAAATATTAAATTTTATCGCACCCTCTGTATTATTTTTATTAATACAGTTAATACTGTAATGAGTTTTCAATTTTTTGTCAACCACTTTTATTTGTTTTCGAATTCATCATACTAAGTTATTTAGCAGTTCTAGAACCTTTTTATAACCGCTATTTTAAGGTAGATTGAGCATATTCAGCTATTTCATTGTCATTTGAATTTATACTTGGATGTTCTAAACATAAAAGCCAGTGGGATTAAGGGTTATAACACCAATAACGGTAACACATACTCCAGAAAAAAATGTTACTAGCGTTGTTTTCATTTCTCTTGTACCAACCCATACAATGAAAGCAAGTATAATTGTAAAAATGACTCCGAAAATTATTGAGGCATAAGGATTGGTAGATATAATCCAGTCGTACCAGTTTATAATGTCCATAAAATCTCCCCCTCTTATTGAATCGCAAGCTATTAAATTATACCGTTTCCTCCAAATTGAAGGTACTACGTATTTCATCAACAACTATGTGATAGGAAGACATCTCGCCTTGAATATATCCACTTCTAAAATCCATTTCGTCTTCATTAAATTTTCCTTTTAACATTTCAGCCATCTTTTTATATTTAATCGTCATTGCTTCTAAGTCAGCGATCTTGTCACTTTGAGTAGACTCCGACAATAATTCCAAATCAATAATTGCTTTTTCATATCCATGTGACATACCTTCAAACAAACCTCTTTGCATGTCCTGAGGTGTTTTAGTCATTTCTTTTTTTACATCATCAGGAATTTCGTCGTAATACATACCATTTACTAAAAAGTACTGTAGGCTGAGTTACTAATCCACAGCGTTGCTTTTAGTATAAAAAACTATACTAAAAAAAGCACTAGAGGTAGCGAACCTCATGTGCTTAATATACAAGGCTGAGACAAAAGTATTTTCATAAATGAGAAAGCTAACAAATACAGAGTGGAGCACATAAACGCTCCTGAAATATACTTTGCTTTCTGCGAGAAGCTGGTGAGCCTTCTCGTGCTACGCAAGAGCACTGCGGGGTCTCACCTTACTTTCCATCCGCTACAATTAAATGTTCTCAACACTTTTGTTATGTCCCAACTTCAAACTTATTCTTATACTAAAAACTGCACCTCTTGCCGCTTTTCAGGCTTGACCGCTTTTAACACCGTGTCCGTAATCAACTTCATCGTTTGCTCGATCACTTCCTCTTTCGTTGCCCTCATCCGATTGTTTAAATAGCTAGTCATCATCCCTGCCCAGACAAAATAGGTTATATTAGAGATCGGTTCAACCTCGGCTTCTTCCATAAAGCCTTCGTCAACAGCCTGCTTAATAAATAACGCACTTCTTTTCGAAAAGCTATGCTGAACAATAATTTCTTGAATGGGCTCTGGCAATCCGACTAAATCGTTACGATAGAGTTTATAATACGAATCTAGTAACTCTTCTGGTACAACACCTAAATCGTCGATAAAAATAATGGAATAGATCGATGGATTTTCAAATGAATGCTTACAAAAGCATTTCCAGCTGTATAGCCATTTTTCCAACGTATGATTCCCTTTATCCATATAAAACGGTAGCTCTTCAATATACTCTTTCGTAAAACGCATCGAAGCAAAGAAGATTAAATGAGATAGCTCTTTAAAATAGTTATACACTGTTGAGCTCGTATAGCCTGCCTTATCAGCAATTTTACGAATCGTCACCTTTTCAATGCCTTCTTGCTCAATCAACTCTACCGTAGCATCAACGAAATAGCGCCACATCCGTTCCTTCTGTATATCCTTTCTACTTGTAGCCATTTACGACACGTCCTTACATTACTTCCAATGTTATGTCACTATTCTACCATTCTCCTTAAACATGGTCACGCTCAATCGATTTTTCCCACGTGCGTGAGAAAACTTGCTTGCCATTTTCAAAAGCTGTTAAACGATTGATAAGGAAAAAATGTGTCTCATCACTCCACATTTCGCTATACGTTTCAAGTCTTGTCTGCCAACTTTCACCTCGACCTAAAGTAAGCTCCCACTCACATATATTTCGTGCTGAGAGGGGATCTCCTTCTTTAATGATCCATTTATTACGATTGACACTACCATATTGCATACCATTGCTCGGTAATCGACGTTCCCCCTCATCTGAAAAGTCGGTAACTGTCCACACACCTTCAATAGGATCATGAATGACTTCTCGCGTTCTCTCTTCCTTACGAATCACTTCTCGTTCCATCACTTCAGCCGTTTCAGGTCGATCAAACGAAATCATTTCCCCATCCCCAGGCTGAGCCGTTCGTACAGGTAGTTCCATACGCGTATCACCTTCAAATAACTTAAGTGTCACTGGCTTTGGTGACGGCCACGCTGACGGCCAATAGGTTGGTGCTACAGCTACTTCAAGTCGATGCCCTTTTGGAATTTGTTGACCGAGCGAATCTAGATGAACTTGAATGTGATAACGTTGATGAGGCTTGAGCTTTTCTGGAAACTCATGTGAATGACGATGGTTCAGGTTCAGCATCCCCCAGCTAATTAACGTTGATTCACCAGTAGGTGCCTTATCCATAAGCCGAACAGCAATCAGTGCATTCTCTTGATCACTAGACAGCTCTGCATGAAAGACTGGATGACCTAATAGCTCAATCGATTCGTCTAATGGTGCCGATGTAAATACAACCGCCTTCCCATTCTCATTGCGTTGATCAGCAGGTAAATCCCCTGGTTGACCAAAAGGACAGAAAACACCTGAATAGAACCCATGCTCTTGAACACTCGGAACCACGACTTCAGACTGTTTCACATCTCGATTGTTATTGAGTAATTTTCCACTAGATAACCACCATGATTGCCCATTTACATTTGGTGAAGGCCACGATGGATCACCCACCATTTCCCTGGTCGCTCCTCATATGTCACAGCTGGACGCTCGCTATTTTGTATCCAGGTCATGAGCTTTGGCTCTTTCATAATACCAGTATCCTCATTCTTCAACCATTGATCCCACCACCGTAAACACTCTTGCAAGAAACCAATCGCTGGCTCTGGTGTCGCGACTTCAGGATATTCATGAGCCCACGGACCAATTAACCCTTTGCTTTCTTTAGGCAAATGCTCCAATAATCTAAATACAGAATCGGTATACCCATCCTGCCAGCCACTCACTGCAAAAACAGGGATCGTAATCTTTGAAAAATCCTCGCAAATTGAGCCATGCTTCCAATAATCATCACGACGTTGATGCATCAGCCATTCCTCAACGAACGGTGGTGTATTTAAACGTTCCAACCAATTTTCTCTCCAGCTATCACCAACGACTGCTGGGTCCTGGGGCCGTGCATTATAAGCAAACATTGTTGACGCCCACCAAAGCATATCTGAAGCTAACACATTTCCGCCACGGTAATGGACATCATCAGCATAACGGTCATCCGTTGAACAAAGCGTAATAATCGTCTTTAATGCAGGATGAGCTCTTGCTGCCACTTGTAAGCTATTAAAGCCTCCCCATGACTTACCGATCATCCCAACCGCTCCTGTTGACCATGACTGTTCGGCAATCCAGCTTAATACGTCGAGCGCATCATCCTGCTCCTGCTTTAAATATTCATCAGGTAAATACTCATCAGAATCACCTGTACCACGTATATCAACACGAATACTCGCATAACCATGCCCAGCAAAATAAGGGTGGCGAACCGAATCACGAATCGCCGTAAAATCATTTTTACGATAAGGAATGTATTCTAAAATGGCCGGTACTGGGTACTCATCCGCATCAATCGGCATCCATATCGTCGCAGCCAACTTTTTCCCATCAGACATTGGAATGAAGATTGAATCGGTCTTCTTTATTTCACGTGGAAAATCCGTTTTCACCACTCGTTCATTTGAATCTTTAATATTAAATACCAACACAACCATCTCCTTTTTAAAAAGGGTGTCCTTCAAGGCCATAAACCTCTAGAGACACCCTTATCTTTATTTTTTCACATACACATGCTTGTCTTCATTCTGCTTCAACCATTTCACGAGTGAGACTGAAATAAGAATATACATGATTAATACAGGCACTGCAACGAGTACTGAGGTCGTTTGAACGACCTTCAACCCTCCTGTCATCGTTAAGCTTATCGCCAATGCTGAAAGGAGAATTCCCCACATTAATCGATGCCAACGTGCAGGTTGTGTTTCTGGTCCTAGCTCTTTGGTTGCTACACTTGCAATGACATAACTAGCTGAATCAAGAGATGTCGCTAAGAAAATAAAGCCAAGAATAACGAACAAAATCGAAACCAAGACTGGTAACGGCAATGAATTTAGCACAGCTACAATGACAGCTGGATCACCGGATTCTGCTTGAATACCAACAAGATTAACTTTATCTGATAATTGAAGATCCATCGCGTAGCCACCAAAGACTCCGAAATAGACCCAGCTACCAACCGAACCCCAAAGTAACACATTAAATACGAGCTCACGAATCGAACGCCCTTTTGAAATACGAGCAACAAAGATTCCGATAAACGGTGCTGTCGCAGCAAACCATGCCCAATAGAAAACTGTCCATGCCTGCGGGAACCCACTTTGATTAATCGGATCTGTATACAAACTCATCATCCAGAAATTATCAAGCATAATACCTAAGCTATTCGTAAAATACGATAAAATAAATAATGTTGGCCCTACAATAATGACAAAAACCGCTAAACCAAGTGCCATATAAATGTTCCAATCACTTAATCGACGTATACCTTTATAAAGACCAAAATACGCACTTGTACTGAAGATGATGGTCCACACAATTATAATAATAATATTTAAACCTATCGACGGCTCTAAGCCGAATAAATGAGCTAATACGGCAGAAATCATCGGTACACCTAACCCTAATGACGTACCAAGCCCCCCTATCATACTCCAAATGACGAGTACATCAATGGATTTCCCAAGAAAACCATCTGCGTGTTTTCCAAGCACACCTCGGCAGGCAGCACTAATTTTCAAAGATGGATTTTTAATGACATAGAAGCTATACGCCATTACGACCGCTGGTAACGCATAGAGCGCCCATGCAGAAATCCCCCAATGAAATAGCCCATAACTGACAGCATATTCCGCTGCTGCATTCGACTCTGCTTCGATTCCAAATGGTGGCCACGTAAAATAATAAAGTGGCTCAACAATCGACCAAAACATAATACTTGTTCCCATACTAGCCGAAAACAACATGCCTCCCCAACTGAACCTAGAAAACTCTGGCTTGTCGTCAACACCTCCGAGCTTCACTCGGCTATAACGTCCGACCATTAACCAAATTAAAATAAGAAATAACCCAATTGTTAAAAATTCAAATGCCCAATCTAGACGAAACGTAATAGCTGTGAGCATTCCCTCAAGCATTGGCCCAGCTGATTCACGAAAAACAACTAGTAATACTGTAGCAATGACAATTAATAATAAAGACGGGATAAATATTGACTTTTCTACCTTTGAATAACTCATGCAGTTCACATACCTCCAGTATTATCATTATTTATTTGAACGCATTCATCTTATGAACATGTTCATTTTGTGACTGTGTTCATAGTAACATAGTTAGATATGTTGTCAAATGGAGCATTTAGGCAGACTATATTCATATATTGATGGGCCCTTGATACTTGCCCACAGCTAATAAGGCTACCTTTCACTTTAGGCACAAGTGAGAAGGTAGCCTTATTTATCTCAACCATTACACGTGAAACTTAGAAAGCTCTTCCTGTAATTCCATTGACATATTTGCCAGTTCAGAAATCGCTTTTGACATTTCTTCTATAATCGCAGATTGCTCCTCAGATGCTGCTGACACACTTTGCGCACTTTCATCATTAGATAAAGAGAGCTCTTTAACAGACTCAACAAGTTGCTTCATCTCCTCTGTTTCTTCTACTATACTTGTCACTGTCTCATAGAACGTTTCTGTCACACTATGCACTTCTTCAATCGACTGAGCCATCTTCCCAAACGCTTGACCCGTTTCTTCTACAACAAGGATACCAGAATTTGTTGATTTCGTCGTACGATCCATATATTCAACCGATTGATTAACCCCTTGTTGAATCTCTTGTATAAGTAGGTTCACCTCACCAGAGGCCGCACTTGATTGCTCAGCTAGCTTACGTACCTCATCTGCAACAACCGCAAACCCTTTTCCATGTTCTCCAGCTCGAGCTGCTTCAATCGCTGCATTTAAAGCTAGCAAATTCGTCTGTTCAGCAATATTTGTAATCATTGATATAATTTCTTCTATTTTAACAGACTTTTGATTGAGCGCATGAATCGTCGTAGCAGAGTCCTTCACCTGATGATTAATTTCATTCATTTGATTCACGACAACACGAACGTGTTCATTTCCCTCTTGTGCTAGCTTTGAATGCTCTTCGTTTGTCTGCTTTAGCTTCTGAATATTATTAGACATACTTTGCATCTGATTCACAATATGATCCGCTCTCTTATTCAATTGAACACTGTAGCTTGATTGCTCATTATTATTTTCTGCTAAATCAACAATAGCTGTCGTTACTTCATGAACAGATTTATTCGTCTCATCTGCACTCGCCGATAATTGCTCCGCACTAGCTGCAACCCCTTCAGATGTTTGACTAACCTTCTCAATCATTCCACTTAATTTCGACACAGCTTCATTATAATGCTGTCCCATCTGACCAAATTCATCTTTTGTTTGTGTGGAGATTCGGGTGTTCAGCTCACCTTTTGCTAATTGGCTAATTGTGTTCAAAAATTGACCTACCTGTCTAGATAGCTGCTGACTAAATAGAAAGATGACAACCGTAGCAACTAGTATCACAGCAATTGTTATAGTGATCGCCTTTATTAACAAAGACTGGATTACCTGGAACAACTCTCGATCGGGAGCCATTGCGACTAAATTCCAATTTGCTCGCTCAAATGTTGTAAAATAAGCTTGCCAATCACCTCGTTCCATCGTTACGGTCGTTACGCCTCGTTCTGCTTGCGTAACAGCTTCACTTAATGGTAACAACGTCTCATCCTCATGGATCGTTTCTGCCATAACTCTATTCTGCTCTGCATGAGCGATAAATTGACCGTTCGAGCTAACGAGCGAATAAAAGCCTGACTGCTCAAGCGACTCTTCTGCAACAAGGTTTTGAATCGTTGTTAAATCATAGTCAGCTGTTACAACACCAACAAATTCGGCATTTTGATAGATGGGGATAGCGGTTGTAATCATCGTAATGCCTGTTGCTTCATCGTAATATGGATCGGTCCACGCCACCCCTTCTTCACCGACAGCTTTTGCTTCCCTATACCAATCCGTATTCGGATAATCATAATCAGCTGTTTCATACTCCTCTGTATAAATGATTTCATCACCATCTTTATATACATAAGGACCAAAATACTGCTCATCTTCTATTACAAATGGCTCTAACCAAATTCCTGCTCCTAGCGTATTCTCATTGAGAGCTACAATCGATTCCATGAATTCACGATACTCTTGCTTCAATATTGTCAATTCATTGACGGTGTACAAGGAACGAATACTTTTGGCAACCTGCTCATTCATATTAAATTCATTATTCATTTGCTCAGCTATGTATAAAAGCCGATTATCCACTCGTTCCATCGTTAAATCCGTTAATTCCTCTCTAGCATCGAGAAAGATAAAGGTCGTTATTAACAAGGAAGAAAGAAAGATGAGCGGAATAAACAAAATCATTAATTTAACTCGGATACTCTTAATCGCTCGAAATAAGTTCATAGTATACCTCCCAAAATTATAAAATCATTACGTAAATAATCATACTATAAATCATGGGGGGGTTTGTGTTTTTTTGTCGAAAAAAGACGAAAACTTTGCAATTGAACTGAGAAACATTACTAAAAGAAAAGAGGAGCCTTAAACGGTCAATAAAATCCCTTTTAGGCTCCTTTTATTAGAAGAGGACATCAAAAAAGTTGAAAATCAAACTTTTCCAGTTTTAAAATACCTTATCTAGCTCCCACCTTTTCACCCAAAATCTGCATGTGCTAGACGAACCGAAAACCATTTGATCATCGTTTGGCGAAGGATAGAAACGAGCTGTAAAGACTTCCGCACCATCATTTATAAATAATTCAATGGACGAGGTATCTACAAATAAACGCAAGTTACTTAGATGGTCTAGCTCACATTGTCGCTTCTCTATGACACCATCAACATAGCTTTTCCGCTCTAACGTCAATACTCGTTGCTCACTTGAATAAACGATTCGTACAGCATGACGAATCGTCATCTCAAACCAACCCTCATCAAGCTCCATCTTTTCTATTAAAAGCTCAAATGCCTGCCCATAAGCTCTCTCAGCCTGCTTGATAGTATTGGCGAGTAACACTTCCTCTACAACAGCATCACCCTTTCGAAGATCTTCAAGCTCTTTCACTGGAACTTGATAGAGCTTATCTCCATTGATCTGTAGCTCACGTGGAAGCGTCATCGTATGAAGCCATTTATACGTAATCGTCGGATGCATCTGCTCATCTTGATCAGGGACACTCATCCAAGCAAACAATAGCCGTCGCCCTTGATCATCGACGGTTGTTTGCGGAGCATAGAAATCAAAGCCACGATCAAGCTCAGTAAACTCATCATGCTCATACATTCCTGTTGTTGGATCAAACACTCCGACTGTATAACCAGCTTGGTAGACATTATGATACTTCATACCATCCGGCTTTAAGCCCTGAGGAGAAAAGACGAGAACGTCCTTCCCATCAAGGTGGAACAAATCTGGACATTCAAACATATAACCAAAATCAGCTAACGCTCCTGAGTCCCCACCTGTAAGCATGCGAACCCATTTCCAATCTATTAGATCATCTGATTGAAAAAGAACAATCGCCCCTTTTAGTGTCTCTGTTTGTGCACCAATGACCATAAAGTAACGATCACCCTGCTGCCAAACCTTCGGGTCGCGAAAGTGTGCTGTAAAACCGTCAGGAAGTGTGGTGACCGGACCATGCTTTTTAAAATGGCTACCGTCGTGAGAAGTCGCTAAGCATTGATACGATTCACGTTTTCCATGCTCATTCTTCACATTCCCCGTATAAAACAAGTAGAGCTTCCCTTCATGCTCAATCGCACTACCTGAGTAGCAGCCATTTTTTTCAAACCATTCTGCTGGGGTAAGAGCCACCTCTTCATGCTGCCAATTCACTAAATCCTTTGACGTATAATGTCCCCAAAATTTAGCTCCATGATCCGTTTTAAATGGCATCCACTGATAAAATAAATGATAGGTCCCTCTCCATTGGATAAACCCATTAGGATCATTCAACAAACCGACTGGCGGCATAAGATGATAGTGAAGTCGGTGCGGATCCTTCTCCACTATGCCCTTATGCTTATCGATCTCTTCCGTTACTTGGACACGTAGCTTCTGATCGTTCGTCATTTCCTCACCTACTTAATCGTTTTTCTACTTCTCGTAAGGTTGGTAATGCCGTCATCGCCCCTTTCGTCGATGCAGCTAAACCTCCAGACACCGCAGCAAAAGTAGCCATCTCTGCTACTTGATCGACCGATAACGACCTCAAGCTTCCATCATATTCATGAAGCTGATACAAGATCCCCGATACAAACGCATCCCCTGCACCAGTCGTATCAATCGCTTTCACACTCATAGCTGGTACATGCTTCACTCCATCGCATGTAGAAACATAGCTTCCCTCTGCTCCTAACGTAATAAAAATCAGAGGAATATCGTATTCTTTTAACACGTTCAGCCCATGTTCAATATCCGCTTCACCGGTTAAAAATGATAACTCCTCCTCAGACAGTTTAAGTACATCTGCTTGAGGAAGCATAGACTGAATCGTCGATCGAGCATGCTCCTCAGATTTCCATAGCGCTAAGCGCAAATTCGGGTCGTAGGAGACGATCATTCCTCTTTCTCGTGCAAGCTTAACGGCTTGTTTCGTCGCTTCCTTCGCCGGACTTCCGATCATTGAAATGGAGCCAAAATGAAGCAGCTTATGTGTATCAAAATCCTCATTTATCAAATCTGCAACAGAAAGGAATCGATCAGCGCTCGGGTTAATATAAAAATCAAAATGGCGCTCACCGTCCTCGGCATTTGTTACAAAAACGGCTCCTGTACGAACTTCCTTTGAGAACGTTAACGAATGTGTCTGTACCCCATACTGCTCTAGCGTTTCTTGTAAAAAGCGCCCTAACACATCGTCACCAACCTTCCCAACAAACGTCGAAGGGACCCCTAGGCGTGCTACGCCAACAGCTACATTCGCCGGTGCACCACCGGGACTCTTTTGATACGTCATATTTGTCTGATCTAGCGGAATAAAATCAATTAAAGCTTCTCCAAGTGACATAATTCCTTTTCTCATCTATGCATCCTCCAATCATTGAATGAAGTGAACCTTACTTTTTCTCTTCATCCCATCCTAACAATAGTGTAGCAATAAACGCTGTCGATAGGGCAATTAAAAAGGCAATTGCATAATTTAATGGGTCTTGAACGATCGCAAATAATGGAACCCCTGTAATCCCGATCCCGTTGGCCATCACTTGTGTAAAGACGACATACGCTCCACCAAGAGCTCCACCGATCGCTGCTCCAATAAATGGCCGGCGGTATTTTAAATTAACTCCGAAAATGGCCGGCTCCGTTATACCGAGAAAGGATGATACAGCCGCTGGCAAAGCAATTTCCTTCGTTTTCTTTACCTTTGTTTTGAAGAAGACTGCTAATGTTGCTCCCCCTTGAGCAATATTAGCCATTGCCCAGATCGGTAATAAATAGTTTCCACCAATATTAACGAGTAATTCGGCTTCAATCGCATGAAACTATGGTGAACCCCCGTTAAAACAATTGTCGAGTACAAGCCACCGAAAATCAGCCCGCAATTGGCCCCGCTGTCCCATATATGAAATCAAGAAAAGCAGTGATGCCATTCCCTAACGCTCTTCCTAATGGCCCAATGACGAGCATCGCTACAAATCCAGTAAAGATCACCGTTAAAAAAGGTGTTAACAGCAAATCCACAACATTGGGAATCACCTTACGTAAACCCTTTTCAATTTTCGCCATCACATAAACGGTTAGTAGCACGGGAATAACCGTCCCTTGATAACCAAGCATCTCTACACCAAAACCGAAAAAGTCCAATGTAGCAGGCTGTGCATCTGAAAGCCCCCACGGATTAAGTAACTCAGGATGTATCATAATTCCACCAATGACCGCACCTAAATACGTATTACCCCCAAATTCCTTCGCTGCACTATATCCAATTAATATTGGTAGAATAATAAACGATGCCGAAGAAAACATATCAAGCAAAACAAACAGACCACTCTCAGTATCTACCCAATTATAAGTCTCCATTAATCCAAGCAAGCCCATTAACATCCCAGCTGCGACAATTGCAGGATGATTGGTACAAAAATATTAGAAAGCGTTCTAGCAAACCTAGCAAGTGGATTCATTTTTCTTTTCGCCGCATCCCCGTGTGAAGCAGGCTTTTCTTCGTCTTCACCTGTACTGACTCCAACAAGAGGAGCAAAGTGTGTAAATACTTTGTTGACCGTTCCCGTTCCAAAAATGATTTGAAACTGGCCAGAGCTTGAAAAAGCCCCTTTCACTCCTTCTAATTCTTCAATCGCCTCCGTATCAATTTGACTCTCATCCTCAATCACTAAACGAAGACGCGTTGCACAATGTGTCGCACTTACGATGTTTTCTTTTCCTCCTAAAAGCGAAGTAAGCTGCTTAGCAACCTCATTGTAATTCATACGATCACTCTCCCTGTTTTTCTCTTTTTGAATATGACTAGCAAACCGGTTCATCCCCGTACTTTATCCACTTGTCTATTCTCAGACAAACAAAAAAAGGCAAGACCTAAAATACATAAAAGGACAGACGAGTAGCGTAAATCATGTAAGCCACTCTGTCACTTACGTATTCTAGGTCTTGCCTGCATCACCAGTCACAATCCCCAATATAAAGTTTGGATAATTTGAAAACTATTCTACAATAGAATAAAGTCGACGTCAACCACCACGTTATGATTCACTCCTTATTAGCCTTTGAATATGTAAAGCAATGTAAGCAACCTCTGCTGGCGGAAAATTCAATTCATACTCTTGATTCAAGTGTTTGATGACCTCACTTGAGTAGAGATAAGCCTTTTCATATTTCTTCTGAATTAAAGCCAGCATCTCTTCATCAATAGGCTCAATCTCATTACCCTTTTGTATTCGATTTAATGCAAAACGCAAATGAGTAATGAGGCGCTGATAATTAATACTTGTTTCCTCGATTGTTAATCCAGCTACTTGTTGCACCTGCTCAACAAAATCACGTAAAATCGTAGCCGTTTGTAACGATTCATTCATCGATGGGCTGTCCATCTTAGCTGTATGAACGTGCAGAGCAATATGGGCAACCTCATCAAGAGGGATGTCAACTTGTAGCTTTCGTTTAATTTCTTTTTTTGCCCATAAACCAACTTCGAATTCTTTTTTATATAGAAATTTTATTTCATTTGTCAGTTTATTTTGAATCGAAAAGCCTTGCTCGATTCTTTCTAAGGCAAATGACAAATGATCTGTTAAAGCAATATGAATATGATCATTTAAAGGGGCTTCTAAATGACCTTCTGCGTAACTAATAATCTGTTCGGCAAGCTCAATATGAGCCTCTGGTAACGTCTTCAAAAGTTGCTGGAATTTTTCTGACGATTGCTCATGTAGAACAAAAACTTTCTCAATTTTATGCTTTGGGACAATATCATTATTCTTTTTCTGAAAGGCAATGCCTTTTCCCAGCACAATCTTCTCACGCGGTCCATCAATAACCACGATCGCATTATTATTTAGAATTCGAAAAATCCGCATCCTTTTCCTCCGAGTTTATACTTGCATTTAGTTTATCACGTACAAAACGTCATGCACAGTCTATGCAAGTAATTGAAAAAGTTCCTGTCTCCTTTTTCATTGACAACCATCTATTATCACTACTTTATACCCACCCTCAAACAGACACAAACTACTTTTTACTTATTCATCCATTTTTTAAGTAAGGTCGCACTATATACGTTTGATTATTCTCTTTGTAAAATAATGACTGGTAAAAGTTTCATAACAAAGAAATATTTGATTGGAGTGGATGTGTTGAATCAAACCGAAATTAAATCTGAAAAAGAAACGATTTATTTTATCTTAAGTGTCATCTTTAGCATAACTGTGTATTTGTTCATCCTTTTCATGACCCAATTACTTGGGATCATTATTTTACTCGCCATTTTCTTCTTACTCACTTTTTATAAGTTAATATCTTTAGGATCTATTAAAGGAAATGGGGTGAAAATAACCGAATCTCAATTTCCAGACATTCATCAAAAGCTTGTACATTACTGCCAAGAAATGAATATTAAGAAAGTACCAGATATGTTTGTCATCGAATCAATGGGGATCTTAAACGCGTTTGCTACACGCTTTTGGGGCAATAACATGGTTGTTATATACTCTGAAGCTTTTGAATTAGCACGTCAACAGAATGAGGAGGAGCTAGACTTTATCATTGCTCACGAGCTAGCCCATATAAAGCATCATCACGTATGGAAAAGCATCCTTGTCACACCTGCTAGACTTATTCCTATTCTATCTCAAGCGTATAGTCGTGCGTGTGAGTACACATGTGATCGTGAAGCGACTTACATCATTCAAAATCCTGAAGCGGCCAAACGTGCTTTAACGATATTAGGTATAGGCAAAGTACTCTTCAAAGATGTCAATACAGTTGCTTATCGTCAACAGATCGAAACAGAATCCCATTTTGGAGTATGGTTAAGTGAAATCTTCTCAAGTCATCCATTGACACCTAAACGAATTCAGTCCATCGCCCTGTTCTCAGGGTCAACAGACGGCTACGTGTATGAGCAACGATACGGACCGATTATTACTGGGCTAGCGACTTGCTTTGGAATTTACATACTCATCATCATTCTCATCCCAATTGGCTTAACCGTCTCATCCTTTGTATACGGAGATTCATCAGCCAGTTCAGTAGATGAAAGAGAAGAGGCGGATCGTGATCCCGGACCTTCTTCCCAACAAGCTATGTCCACGATCGAAGAGGACGAACAATATGAAGAAGTTTCTAAAGAAGAGGACGAGTTTGAATATGAGTACAAGCGAACTGAACTATTCGATCCTATTCTAATGAGTGATTATCAATCATTAGAAACACTTATAAACGATGGTGCCGATTTAGAAGAGGCGGACGAATTAGGGTATACAGCTCTACAGTATAGCATTCAATTCGATTCACCGACTGCATTCCACCTACTTCTCAACGCCGGTGCTGACCCTAATTCGCAAAGCAGCACAGATCACGCATTACAAACGGCCATCTTTTACGAAAACAAAGCTGCCGTTAACAAATTAATTGAGTATGGTGCTGATGTCAATATGCTTAATGATTATGATGTCTCTCCACTCGTCTACTCCATTCAATATGAATACTTCACAATAACAGAATTATTATTGGAGAATGACGCTGACCCTAATTTAATGGCGATGGGAACAACACCTCTATATTTCGCATTAGAACTTGAAGATTTTGAAACAGCTATACTCTTACTTGATTATGGAGCCGATCCATCTATAGTCGATGATTATGATGAAGATATTTTAACGATAACAGGCTTTGAAACGGCAGAGGCTCTCTATGAAGAGCTTGAATCTCTGATTAGATAACTATGAACGGTTAAAGAGGTTGTTCCTTCTTTCAACTAGAACGTTGAGAACAACCTCATTTTCATTTCATTGATTCACAGCCATTCGGCCAAGTGGCCCGTGTACATTTATGATATCTTGAAGAGCAAATACAGAGATCGGAAACATCGGAAAGCCTACTACATAAGGACTAATTTCATACAATTGAAAATAAATAACTAACGTCTTATCAGCCATGTAAAAGGCTTGGTTCGGCTGAATGACGGAAAAACCATCAAGAAGTGGGATATCCCGCTCCTTTATTTGCAGAGCAATTAATTCTGACAGCCTATCAACATAGTTACTTCCTGGCTTAAATAAACTATGTAGCTGACATTCTTGCTTGCTCGCAAGGTCAAACGTTAATGAATGCATGAGTGTCATACCATGTGCAGCTTTTTCATGATATGTGTAATTTGACAAGGAAAGGCTAAGCACCTCACGTTGATTATTTTTCAATTCAAATCGTCCGATCATCTCAACAACGGTTGAAGGTGTATCACCCACCTGCTGCTGTTTCATCCTTTCAGCTTCATGAGCTATTCGCTCATTCATCGTCTGTTGCCACAAATAATCAGCCATCCCTATCGCTTGAGGATAGGAAATGGACTTATTTTCACCCGTTCTTTTTTCGACAATCATAAATGTTAAAGGAAGCCAGCTTTGCATTCAAATCACCCTCTGTTTTTAACTAACCTTATTCCCAGGGAGGTAAAATCATGATTAGCTCTTAGATATTGCTTGAAAGTTAATCTTGCACAATCTCTGTACATTCTAATTTAACTATGAAAGG